>CBFGWL010000015.1:0-42886 GCA_965652565.1 uncultured bacterium | reverse complement strand
CGCGGGCGGCGTCTGCGTGGGCGTGCGCTGCGCCACGCGGCGTTGCCCTCCCGGGCTAGGCCTTCTTGGCCGCGTCGTTGGCGGTTTCGCTCACCTGGCGGACGCTGCGCGCGACGCTGCTCACGCGCTGGCCGAGCTTGTCGGCGGCGTCGGCCGCGCCCGTGACCTTGGTGGCCGCGCGCCGAGTCTGCTTGCGCATCCCGCCGCCTCGCTTCGGGAGCGAGATCGACTTCGCCCGTGCGCCCAGGCCGCGCTTGCGCGAGGGCAGTGACACGCCGAGCACCTTCGGCTTGCTGTGCGACTTGCGCGTTACGATCGCCGTCGCCGCGAGACCGATCGCCGCCGCGCCGCCCGCGAGCACTCCCGTCTTCGCCTTGGAGCTGGCGCTGCCGACTGTCTCGGCGGCGTTCTTCGCGCCGCTCGTCACCGTGTCGGTCACCGCTCCGAGCTTGCTCTGCCCGTTCGCCGACGACTTGGTGGCGCTTTGGGCCGAGCTCCCGTTTCTCGACTTCGCGCTCGTGCTCTTCGAGCGCGAGCGGCTCGCCGAACTACGACCGCTTGAAGACTTCTTCTGTGTCTGGGCCATCCCGGCCCTCCTCTCCTCGTGGTGGGGTTCCTTCCCGCGCCCCCGGTGTACCCGAGGGTGTGCGGTGAAAACGCTTCGGGCCTGGCGTCACTCGTCGTCCGCTTCGTGGCGGAGCGCCTTGTAGACGACCACGGCGGTGGCCAGGCCGACGGAGGCTGCGACCGCGGCGGCGCGGGGCGCGCCCGGTCGATCGCCTTGCACGCGATCCATCACGGCGTGCATCGTCATCTTCTTCATGCGCGTCTCCTCCATGAGACTGGCGCGGCGCGTTGCCCCCGGATCGCCGGCGCGACCGCGCGCATCTTTTATGACCTCCCGCGCCTACCCCGCTGGGAGCGACTAAACCACGCGCCGAGCCGCCTGGCGGCCGAAGCTCAGGGCTCGACGAGGCCGCGCCGGATCGCGTAGCGCGTGAGCTCGACGCGGTTGCGCATGCCGAGCTTCTCGAGGATGTTCGCCCGGTGGCGCTCGACCGTCTTGCGGCTGATCACGAGCGTCTCGGCGATCTCCTCGCTCGTGAGGCCCTCCGCGATCAGCTTTGTGACCTCGAGCTCGCGTGGCGTCAGCGGGTCGCTGGGCGTCTCCTCGCCGCGGGCGGCGCGTTCGAGGTAGTCGCGGACGAGCGCGGACGCGGCGGCCGGGTAGATGAAGGGCTCGCCGCGCATCGCAGCCCGCACCGCGTCGATCAGGTCGCGGTTGGCGGCCGACTTGAGCACGTATCCCGACGCGCCCGCCTTGAGCGCCTCGAAGAAGTACTGCTCGTTCTCGTGCATCGAGAGCATCAGGATCCGCAGCTCGGGTTTGTGGCGGTGGAGCTCGCGCGCGACCTGCAGGCCGGTGAGCTTGGGCATCGAGACGTCCAGCACCGCCAAGTCGATGTCCTCCTCGATGCCAATGCGCAGCGCTTCCGCGCCGTCGCCGGCCTCGGCGACGACCTCGATGTCGGGCTCCGCGTCGAGCACGACGCGCAGGCCGCCGCGCACCATCTGGTGGTCGTCGGCGAGCAGGATCTTCGTCTTCAGGGGAATGTTCACGCCGGCACCTCGAGGGTGACGGTAGTGCCTCTCCCGCGCTCCGAATCGATGCGCAACGACCCGCCCGCGAGCATCGCCCGCTCGCGCATCCCCTCGACGCCGGTCGTATCCACCTGCGCGCCGGGGTCGAAGCCCACGCCATCGTCGCTCACGATCAGCTGGACCTTCCCCTCCAGGGGGCGCAGGACGATCCGGCAGCGCCGCGCCTGCGAGTGGCGCAGCACGTTCGTGAGCGCCTCCTGAGCCACTCGGTAGATGACGAGCTCCGCCTCCGGGGAGAGCGGAGGGAGGTTGGCCGCGAGATCGTGGGTGATGCGCACGGCGCCCTGCTGATTGAGCCGGCGCGTCAGCGCGATCAAGGCGTTCACCAACCCGAGGTCCTCGAGCGCCTCCGGGCGCAGCTCGCGCACGATCCGCCGGATCTCGTCGAGGGTGTCCTGAAGCTCGAAGGCGAGCTGCCCCATCCGCTCACGATGCTCGGGTGGGCCTTCCTGCGCCGCGCGCTCGAGCTGAAGCGCGACGGCGGTAAGCGTCTGGCCCGCCTCGTCGTGCAAGGCCCGGGCGATCCGGGCGCGCTCGCTCTCCTGCGCGAGCACGGCGGCGCGCGCGCCGGCACGCCGCTCCTCGGCGAGCCTGGACACCATCTCGTCGAACGCCTGGCTGAAAGCGCGCAGCTCAGCGTAGGGGGGCATCTCCTGGGTGATCTGCTGGTTGGGCGCCCGGAGGTCGATCTCCCTCATGCGATCCGCCATCCGCGTGAGCGGCGTGAGTGCGTGCCGCAAGAGCAGGAGGTTGAGAACGAACAGAGTGATGATCCCGACCGCGAGGATCGCGGCCTCGGCGAGCCGGATCGGCGCGCTCACCTCGACCGGCGTGACGGTCAGGAGGATGAAGGCGAGCACCATCACGATCGCGGTCGCAAGGACCGCGCGGCGGAAGAGTGAGCCTTCTACGGATGGGCGCTTGGCCGAGATGCCGGGATTATGTCGGCGCGGGGCGTCGCCGCGACCCCCCCGCCACGCCCGCCCGCAGCCGCTCCGCGATGCGCGGCTTTGCAATGGGCAAAAAGGTGTATTCGGGGCAAATTGGGTGAAAACACCCATTTCTGGTCCGGCGGGGGCCCCTAACCTGAGAGCGTGCTCTTTTTGAGGCAGGAAATTGGGAGCACCGCGTACGCGGTGCTCGGTTCATTTATGCGCGCGATTCCCGGCGCGCCCTTCGCGACGCCTGCCTCGACCCGAGAGCCCTCCCGCAAGAGGCTGGCCGGCGGGGCATGCTGACCGCGCGCGAGCCCACGAAGCTCGCGCCAGCCGTCGCCCAGGTCTTCGAGACCGTACAGCGCCGGAACCCAGGCGAGCTGGAGTTTCACCGAGCGGTCCACGAGATGCTCGAGATCGTCGCCCCCGTCGCGGAACGGCGCCCCGAGTACGTAGAAGCCAAGTTGCTCGAACGCGTCTGCGAGCCGGAGCGGCAGATCATCTTCCGCGTGCCCTGGAGCGACGACCGCGGCGAGGTCCACATCAACCGCGGCTATCGCGTCGAGTTCAACAGTGCCCTCGGTCCCTACAAGGGCGGCCTGCGGTTCGCGCCCAACGTGAACGCGAGCATCGTCAAGTTCCTCGGCTTCGAGCAGATCTTCAAGAACGCCCTGACCGGGATGCCGATCGGGGGCGGCAAGGGCGGTGCGGACTTCGACCCGAAGGGCCGCTCGGACGCGGAGATCATGCGCTTCTGCCAGTCGTTCATGATCGAGCTTCATCGTCATCTCGGCGAGCACACCGACGTCCCGGCGGGGGACGCGGGGGTTGGTGAGCGCGAGCTCGGCTACCTGTTCGGCCAGTACAAGCGGATCACCAACCGCTACGAGTCCGGCGTGCTGACCGGCAAGGGGATCGCGTGGGGCGGTTCCCAGGTGCGGCCGGAAGCGACGGGCTACGGCACCGTCTACTTCGTCGAGGAGATGCTGCGCACGCGCGATGCCTCGTTCGACGGGCGCTCGGTGGCGGTCTCGGGTTCCGGCAACGTGGCCGTGCACGCGATCGAGAAGGCGACGCAGCTCGGCGGCCGCGTCGTCGCCTGCTCGGACTCGAGCGGCTTCGTGCACGACCCCGACGGGATCGACGTGGAGCTGCTCAAGGAAGTCAAGCTCGTCGAGCGCGCGCGCATCGCGCGGTACGCGGAGCTGCGCGGCGGCCGCGCCCGGTATGTCCCGGACGGCTCCGTCTGGGACGTGGACTGCGAGGTCGCCCTACCGTGCGCGACGCAGAACGAGCTGCACGCCGACCAGGCTCGCCGGCTGATCGCCAGCGGGCTGATCGCCGTCGGCGAGGGCGCGAACATGCCGTGCACGAGCGAGGCGGTGAAGCTCTTCCGCGAGGCCGGCGTGGCGTTCGGGCCCGGGAAGGCAGCCAACGCCGGCGGCGTCGCGACGAGCGCCCTCGAGATGCAGCAGAACGCTTCGCGGGACTCCTGGAGCTTTGAGTACACGGAGCAGCGGCTCGTCGAGATCATGCGCTCGATCCACGCGACCTGCTTCGAGACCGCCGAGGAATACGGCATGCCCGGCGACTACCTCGCCGGCGCGAACATCGCCGGTTTCGTGCGCGTCGCCGACGCGATGCTCGCGCTGGGCCTCGTTTAGGCCGCTTTCCGGGCCTCCGCGGAAAATACACCTTTAGGCCCATGCCAAACGCAGGCGGGCGGGCCATGGTGTGTTGTGATGCCCGAACCTGTGAAACCCATCCGCTTCGTGCCCCCGGCGGTGCTCACCGTCGCGGGGGCCGCGCTGCTCGCGCTCGGCCTGCCGCCGGGCGTCGGGATGGGCATCGTCCTGGTCGCGCTCGCGATGCTCGCCTACGTCGCGCAGACGCCCGTCCACAAACCCCGTGGCGGAGGCAACCGCCGCCGACGCCGGCGGGCCAGGCGCCGCGAGCGCCGGACCCGGCGCGGCCGGCGCGGTGAGCTGCGCACGGAGCGCCGGTTGGCGCGGGAACGGGCCTCCCGGCGCGCCCACCGGCGCGCGCTGGCGTAGGGCCACGCCGAAGCGACGCACCTATCACGAGACCGGCCGCGCGCAGATGGGTGTTGCGACCCATAGAAGCGCGCCCCATTTGAGACCAAGATTCATCCATGGCAACCGCATCCGACACCCAACCGCTCGATCGCGCCGGCTCGGCGCAGGCGGTGCTGCTCTCAGCCGAGGGCGAGCGCGCGATGCGCGAGGAGCTCGAGCGCCTGCGCCACGAGCTTGAAGTGGACGTGGTTGCTCGTCTCAAGGAGGCGCGTGAGTACGGCGCCGGCTCCGAGAACGACGATCTGCATCAGATCCGTGAGGAGGAGGCGATCCTGACCGCGCGGATCGCCCGTCTCGAAGAGATCCTGGCGCGCGCACGTGTCGTGAGCGATGACGTGGAGGACGACGTCGTGACCCTCGGCTCGCGGGTGCGAGTGAGGGACGCCGCCTCGGGCAAGGTCACCACGCTCGTCCTCGTGGGAGGGCACGAGCCGGCTGAGGCCGGTTCCGTCTCTGCGGCCTCGCCCGTGGGCCAGGCGCTCCTGGGCGCTTCGCCCGGTGAGACGGTGAGCGTCCCGCTACCGAAGGGCAAAACCAAGACGCTCGAGGTCCTCGGCGTCGAGGCGTAGAGCACGCCCGACCGGGTGTGCCGGGCCGCGCCGCCGCTCGTCGCGACCGCGGTCCGGCGCCCGGTCAGGGCTCATCTGCCGCCTCTATCCGGTTGCGGGGGATACGTGATCGCCCCACCCTCCACGACGGCAAACGGCGTCAGCTCGTGCGCTGTCAGTGCGCCGTCGGGCGCGATGTGGGCGACCCGCCACCCGCGCACCACCAGCTGATCGGCCACCAGTCTGCGGTGGCAGCGCCACCACAGGCCCTCCGAGCACATGACCGCGGTGCGCGCCTGCCGCGCCAGGGCGACCAGCTCCTCGAGCCCCGCCTGGAACTCGGCGGTGGCGGTGTAGTCGGCGTACCCACGAAAGGCCTCGACCCGCCAGCCGCCGTTGGGCGAGTCCGCTCGCGGCCGGCGCCAGCCGCCCAGGCTCTTGAGATGCCGGTAGGAGATCCCGCGCTTGGGCAACTCCGCCGCGAGGGAGTCGCGCGCGAAGTGCGGATGACGGCGGGATTTCGGCACGGTACGCACGTCTGCGATCGCCTCGACGCCGGTGCCTCTCAGGAGCTCGGTGAACTCGTCGAGCGAGTGGGTGGAGTGGCCGACGGTCCAGATCTCCATCCAGCCAGTGTGCCCGGCGCTGCTACCGTGTGCGTAGCCGCGCAACACCGCGCGGCGCGATTCGTGCCAGCGCTCGCAGTCGTCGCCTCACAGCTTCCTCCGCGTCGTTCGCACCATTCCACGGAGGAATCCCATGGCAAATACCGGAACCGTCAAGTGGTTCAACAGCGAGAAGGGCTTCGGCTTCATCTCTCCCGACGACGGCTCGAGCGATCTGTTCGTTCACCAGAGCGCAGCCGACCCCGACGTGCTCGCTGAGGGCAACAAGGTGTCGTTCGACGCCGAGCGCAGCGACAAGGGCCCGCGCGCGACGAACGTCCGCTTCGCTTAGCGCCCGACCTTCCCGGACCTACCCGGAGCCGTATTCGTGCTCCGGGTAGTCCGCGGCTTCTCCCGGGCGATTCGCCCGGTCAGGCGCTTCTCCCGCCGGCACCCCACCGGGGTGACGGTCGCGGGTGCGCTCGTCGTCGTCGCGGCGCTGGCCGTCGCCCTCGCCGGTGACTACGAGGCGTTCATCCGCGCCTTCCAGGCGGCCCCGGTCTGGATCCTCGCGGCCGCGGCTGCGCTGCAGGTCATCTGGCTGGCTGTGCGCAGCGAGACCTGGGGACTCTGCATAAGCAGCGCCGGGGGCACCGTCGCACGGCGCCGCCTGTATCCGGCGGCGGCCGTGGGGTATCTCGGCAACCTCCTGAACGGCCAGTTCGGGCTGGCTGCCCGGATCGCCGCGCTACGCCGGGCGGACCCGCACCGCAGCCCGCCCGCATCCGTCCTGCTGACGACGGAGGTTCCGATCGTCGTGGTCGAGGTGGCGCTCGCCGCGGTCATGTCCTTCACGCTGATCGGCCCGCTGGGGTTGCCTTGGTGGTTCCCGATCGCCGGCATCGCCGGCGCCTTGGCGGTCGGAGCGGGTCTGCGCGCGCTCGCCCGTAACCGCCGTGAGGGGGCCTGGCAGGGCCTCGCCGTCCTGCGCGGCATGAGTGGGCGCAACCGCGTCGTCGCGCTAGTCGTGCTCGCCGTCTGCCTGCAGATCGCGCGCAACTGGTTCGTGCTCAACGGCGTCGGCGTCGACGCCTCTGTGCTCGACGCCACCGCGCTGCTGATCGCCATCGCCGCGCTCGGCGTGCTGCCCGTCGGCCCAAGCGTCGGCGCCGCGTCCGCGGTGATCGTGTTCGGCACGGATACGGGCGCCGCAGCCGCGGCCGGAGCGCTGCTCACGGCGACCGCTGCGGGCGCCGCGCTCGCCTTCGCCGCGATCGGGCTCGTGGTGAGCTTCAAGCGAATCCGCCCGGCCGCCGCCGTCGCGGGCGTCTAGGCAGCCCATCACCGCCGCCGGCCGCTAGCGTGAGCGACCGTGGGCGACGAGTTCTCCTTCCGCGCGACCAAGGACGGCAAGGTCCTGATCGAACGCCACGGGCGGCGCATCACCGTGCTGGCCGGCGAGCGCGCGCGGCGCTTTCTGCGGCGGACCGAGGGCGCCGAGCCACAGGCGATTCAGCTCGAGCTCGCCCGGGTCACCGGCAACTACAAGCACGGGAACGAGCGGCGCTAACCCCCGAGCTCAGGCCCGAGCTCTCGCACCAGCTCGCGCACGTTCGGCAGCTCGTCGCCGACTTCCGCGGCCGCGGTGCGGCTCGCCTCGCCGCCCGGCAGCCCGATCGGCGCGCCGATCAGCGCGTCGGGGATCCCGAACGCGTCGACGAGCTCGAGCGCGTGGGGGCGCAGCTCGGCGCAGAGCTCGTTCACGCGCTTGGTGATCGCCTTCGCACGGGTGGAGGAGATGCGGCCGTGCTCCTGGAACCAGGCGCGGTCGCGCTCGAGCTCGGCGAGGGCGTGCAGGTCGCACAGCTTGCTGAGCACCTCGCGGAGCGCGGGATCCTCGCAGCGCTCGACGGCGTCGGCGAAGGCCTCGAGGATCTCGCGCTCGGTGTGTGCGCGCGCCGTAGCGAGCACGTGGTCCTGGGCGTCGTTGAAGACGTCGAAGGGATCGAATCCGTTGTCGATGCCGCGCTTCAGCCGGCGCGCGGCGCCCGAGAGGATGTGCTCCTCGCGCCAGCGGAACAGGCCGAGGTGGTACTCGCGGTCGTACAGATCGCCCTCGCGCTCGCGGCCGGGCACGAGGTCGTCGGTGAGGCGCTGGATCACCTCGCGCGCCGCGGTGCGCTCCACGATCGTGTCCCACACCTGGCCGGCGACGAACGCCGCCGTCTCGATCGTGTTGAGGTCGACGAAGGCGTCGCGATAGCCGGTGAGGAGCGCCTTCGCGACGAGCTGCAGGAGAATCGTGTTGTCGCCCTCGAACGTCGTGAAGACGTCGGTGTCGGCCTTCAGCTCGCCGAGCCGGTTCTCGCTGAGGTAGCCGGCGCCACCGCACGCCTCCCGGCACGTCTGGATGGTCTCCGTCGCGTGCCAGGTCGCCAGCGCCTTCAGGCCCGCTGCCCGCGTCTCGAGCTGCCGGCGCGCCTCCTGTTCCTCCTCGCTCTGCTCGGGCGTGCCGTCGTCGGCGCCGAAGATGCGGTCGAGCTCGGCGACGACGCCCTCCTGGGTGAAGTGCAGGGCGTAGGTGCGCGCGAGCGCGGGGAGCAGCCGGCGCTGGTGCACGCGATAGTCGAGCAGCGGCACCTCGTAGTCCGCGCCGGGCGGCCCGAATTGCCGGCGCTTCGCCCCGTGGCGGATCGCGATCGTAAGCGCCGCCTTGGTGGCACTGATCGCCGCGCCGCCGACGCTGATCCGGCCCTGGATGAGCGTGCCGAGCATCGTGAAGAAGCGCCGGTTCTCGTTGGTGATCGGGCTGTAGTACTCGCCGTCGTCGGTGATCTGGGCGTAGCGGTCGAGGAGGTTCTCGCGCGGGACGCGCACTGAGTCGAACCAGATGCGGCCGTTGTCGACGCCGTTGAGGCCGAGCTTGTGGCCGCAGTCCTCGATGCGCACGCCGGGGAGGACCTTGCCCTTCTCGTCGCGGATCGGGACGAGCACGCAGTGGACGCCGCGCTCCTCGCCGCCGACGACGAGCTGGCAGAACACGGCTGCGATCCGCGCGTCGCGGGCGGCGTTGCCGATGTAGTCCTTGCGGTCCTCGTCGGTGGGCGTCTCGACGACGATCTCGTCCGTCTCGGGGTCGTAGGTGGCCCGCGTCTGAACCTGCTGGACGTTTGAGCCGTGACCGCTCTCGCTCATCGCGAACGCGCCGGGCAGCTCGAAGGAGGCGATCGCGTTCAGGTAGCGCTCGTGGTGCTTGCGCGTCCCGAGGTGGTGCACGGCCCCTCCGAAGAGGCCGAACTGGACTCCACACTTGACGAGCAGCGACAGGTCGGAGAGCGCGAGCGTCTCGAAGCTGGCGACCGCCGACCCGACCCGGCCGAGCCCGCCGAACTCCTCGGGGAACAGCAGCGCCGGTCCGCCGGTTGCCGCCAGATCGCGCGTCCATTCCGTGACGAGCGCGCGGTACTCGTCGCGCGGCAGCGGTTCGTCGGGCCGCGCGAAGCGCGGGTGGGCGAGGACGGCGCGGGTGTACTCGCGCACCACGCGCTGGGGGCCGTCGAGGAACTCACGCAGGGCGACGGCGTCAAGTGTGGGGGCGGCAGGCTCGGTGGTCGTCATGCGTTGATCTTTACATCATTTGATGTAGAGATCTCCGGACAAACGTCACAGATCCTTTGTCGAAAGGAGCCTGCGACACGGTTACCCGCCCTACGACAGGGGGTACGAACGGCACGAGGCCACGAAAGGAGGCGGCTGACGATGGCTCTCAAGCGCGCAGCGCGAACCGGTCACCGGCCCGTCGGCCGGCCGGGCAAGTGATGGGCGAAAAGGGCAACGGCGACCGCGCGGCGACCCTCGATATCGACGCGCTCGCCGCGCGCGCCGACGACGACGGCTGCCTCGAGCTCTCCGAGGTCCAGGCCGCCTGCGAGGAGTTCGAGCTCGAGCCCGACGACGTCGCGGCGCTGCACGACGCCCTGCGCGAGCGCGGGGTGCGCGTGCGCGACGACTGCGGCCGCGCCGCTGCGTCGACGGCGTATCGCAACGTCGAGCTCGCCGAGGCGACCACTGACGCCCTCCAGCTCTTCATGCGCGAGGCGGGCCGCTACCCGCTGCTCACGCGCGCGGAAGAGGTCGAGCTGGCGCAGCGCATCGAGCGGGGCGACCTCGAGGCGAAGGAGCGGCTGATCAACTCGAACCTGCGGCTCGTCGTGGCCAACGCACGGCGCTATCAGAACCAAGGCCTGCCGCTCTTGGATCTGATCCAGGAGGGCGTGCTCGGCCTGATGCGCGCGGTCGAGAAGTTCGATTGGCGCAAGGGGTTCAAGTTCTCGACCTACGCCACCTTCTGGATCCGCCAAGCCCTGCAGCGCGCCGTCGACAACCACTCGCGCACGATCCGCCTGCCGACCACGGTCGCGCAGCTCGAGCGGCGGGTCTCGCAGGCCGAGCGTCGCCTCGAGGCGGCCTTCGGCCGGCCGCCGACGGACGAGGAGCTGATCGCCGCCGCCGACATCACGCGTGAGGATCTCGAGCGGGTCCGCGACGCGGCGCGCTCGGTGACGTCGCTCGACCGGCCGGTCGGCGAGGACGATGGCGCGACGCTCGGCGAGCTGCTCCCCGGGGACGAGCGAGGCGTGGAGGAGGAGGTGGAGCTGACGCTCCGCGAGAGCGCGGTGCGCCGAGCCCTGGAGCACCTGCCGATGCGCGAGCGCCGCGTGGTCGAGCTGCGCTATGGGATGGAGCGCGACCAGCCCGCCACGACCCGCGAGGTGGCGCGCGAGCTCGAGATCTCTCCGAGCCTCGTCAACCGCATCGAGCGGCGGGCGCTGGAGCGTCTCGCCGCCGAGCGCGAGATGGAGGACTTGGTCGCCGCCTGACCGCGCGCGGCTGGCGGGCCGCGCCGGCTCACTCGGCGACCGTGATCCGCACGAGTGGGATCGTGAGCCTGTCCTGAAGCTCGGTGGCCGCGCGCTCGCCCGCTTGATCGACGTCGGGTGGGCCGGTCACCAGCACCAGCTCGTCCGCCGCGAAGCTGCCGAGCTGATCCTCGATCGCGCGCACGATGTCGTGGTCGCCGACCGCCGCGCGTGAGGCGACGTCGGCCTTGCCGAGCGCGGCGGCGCTCACCACGAGCTTGCGCTGCGCCTCGGCGCGCGCCTTGCGCACGTCCGTGGCCCACAGGTCCAAGAGCTTGGTCTGCGCGGGGGCCAGGAGCAACACCTCCGTGTCCTCGCCGGCACCCTCCAGGTCCGCCTCCTCTCGCACGCGTTCGATCGCCTTCGGGTCCTCCAGCTCGTGACTGACCACGACGAGGACTCGGCGGCGCGCGTCGCCGTGGCCCGCCGGGCCGATCGGGCCGCGTGGGCGCTGCAGCGCCGCAAAGAGCGCGATGCCTGCGGCCGCGAGGGCGCCGAGCGCGGTACCGAGAGGCGGGCCCCCGATCGCGAACCCGGCGACCACCGGCACGAGGATTCCGGCGAGGATGACGGGAATCAGCCAGGGCTTGATGATCATGGTCGCGGCCCCGGGCCGCTCGCGCCCCCCGTACCCGCGCCGCGCGCCCCGGTAACGGCGGCGCGAGCCGCTCGCGGACGATGAGATGGTTCTAGTCCGGTTCTCACGAGCGCCTCACGGCCCGAGCATATGTCGAAAGCGCAATCCTGAGAAACCCGTGGCGGTACGTGGCGTAGGTGCGCTCGAGGTACGACTGAATGACGATTTCCAGACTGGCGAGCGACTCGGCTTCGAGCGCAGGAGCCCACATGGACGAGTGACGCCGATGGGATCGGTCCGGAATGATCAGCGAAAGGGTCGCGCCAGGCGGGCGGCGTCGCGCCCGCCCAGCTGGGACTTCGCCGAGGGAGATGAGATCGCGCCGGGCCGCTCCGCGCTGCGCCGCCTGGGCGGGGGCCGCCGCTACGACGCCTATCTGGCCTGGGACGACCACCTGCGCTCGGTCGTGGTCGCGAAGGTGGTGCGCCCGCACCTGGTCGACGACGAGCGCACGCTCGCGAACCTCGAGGCCGAGTGGGCGATGCTCGAGCGGCTCAACCACCCGGTCATCGTGCGCGGCTTCGCCGCCGACCTCGATGGGCCCCGCCCGCACCTCGTGCTCGAGCACCTTGAGGGGCCGCGGCTGTCAACGCTCGTCCGGCGCTACGGGCCGCTGCCCGCCGAGCAGCTCGTGCCGCTCGCGGTGCAGCTCGCCGCCGCCCTGCACTACATGCACGCCGAGGGCGTCGTGCACCTCGACGTGAAGCCCGCGAACACGATCATGGGCGCGCCCCCGCGGCTGATCGACCTGAGCATCGCCCGAGAGCTCGACGCGGCTGCGAAGCTCGGCAAGGCCGTGGGCACTGACAGCTACATGGCGCCCGAGCAGTGCTTGCCGCAGGAGCTCGGGCCCGTCGGGCCGGCGGCGGACGTGTGGGGCCTGGGGGTCACGCTCTACCAGGCGGCGACGGGGGAGCGCCCGTTTCGGCGGGGCGATGCCGCCGGTGAACCGGCGGAGCGCTGGCCGCAGCTGGCGGGCGACCCCGAACCCCTCGAGGGCCGCGTGCCCGCGCCGCTCGCCGAGCCGATCATGGCCTGCCTCGCCCGCGACCCGGGCGAGCGACCGACGCCGGCCGCGCTCGCCGAGCCCTTGGAGGAGGTTCTCGCGCGCCTGCCCAAGCCACGCATCTCCCGCCCCAAACCACGGGTCCGCGGCGCGCGCCGTTGAGTCCGGCGCACCGAGGGCGCGTACGGCAAAAGGCGCGCAAAGCGCATGGCCATGCGCTTTGCGGGCGTCCTGCTTTAATTCGCCGCGCTGCGGTCGGATTTCCTGTACTTTTTCTTAGGGCGCCCTAATTAGGGCGCCCTAATTCTGGGATGAACCCGACGCCCGCCGGTCTCGTGCCCGGGGGCGACCAGGAGGGAAACGCTTTTGAAGGTAGGTCTGAGGACGGCGATGCTGGGAGCGGCTTTCGCGCTCTCCGGTGCGTTCGCGGCGACGGCGCTGGCTGAACCGGCGAACGTCAGCGGCGGCTACGCGGACTGGGGAGTGAGGGAGTCGTTCCGCGCTTACATCGAGGGGCCCGGCGGCGGGGCCATCACGACGGGGGACGGCGCGACCCGCAACGAGGACGGGAGCTTCCGCTTCCCGGTGCTGGGCGGCGAGCTCGATCCGGAGAGCGGCTTCGGCGAGGTCCAGCTCGACGGGACGGTTCACTTCACGGCCCACGGCGGGGTGCTCGACATCACGGTCGCCGATCCCCGGCTGGAGATCACGGCGACCGGCTCGACGCTCTACGCCGATGCCAAGAGCCAGCCGATGGGCGGGGGCGAGCCGATCGATGACCACCGTGATCTCGCCGTCCTCGCGACGGACGATGTCGAGCCGACGCTCGGCCCGGCGACCGTCGAGTGGAGCGCGATCCCGGCGACCCTCACCGAGGCCGGGGCTCCCGTCTTCAACTACGACGCCGGCACGGAGATGGACCCGGTGAGCCTCGTCGCGGAGCTCGGCCCCTCGGTCGTGGCGCCGCGCATCAAGGCTCGCGCCAAATCGCGTCTCGGCAAGGGCAATAAGGCGACGGTCGCCCGCGTGCGCTGTGAGACCGGGCCGTGCGCGATCGTCGTGCCCAAGCGCGCGAAGGTGCGCGTCGGCAAGAAGCAGTTCAACGCCAAGGTCAAGGCGCCCGTCGAGGTCGATCCCGGCGAGCGCGCGCCCGTCACCGTCCGGGTCACGAAGCGAGTCGCGAAGAGACTCGCCGGCAAGCAGGGTCGCGTGCGCTTCCAGGTGCGCGTCAGCGCCGGTCCCGGCGCCCAGGCCAAGCAGGCCGTCAACACCAAGCTGATCGGAAGGAAGGCGCGATGACGAGTCTCCAAGAGCTGGACCACGAAGTACCTGACGGCTTCTCGCTGCCGAAGCCTCCGCCCCCGCTGGCCCCGCCGGCGGAGGCGACCGGGCCGAGCGTGGCGGAGCGTGCGCGCACGCTGGTCGCCGCGCACTCGGTCGGCGCGCTCGGCACGCTGAGCGACGACGGCAACCCGTGGGCGTCCATGGTGACCTACGGCTGCCTGCCCGACGGGTCGCCGGTCTTTCTGCTCTCGACGCTGGCCGAGCACGGCCGCAACGTCGCGCGGGACCCGCGCGCGAGCCTCGTCGTCGCCGAGGCGTGGGCGGACACCGAGCCGCTCGCGCACGGGCGCGTCACGCTCGTGGGCAAGGTCGAGCGTCCGACCGGGGCGCAGGCCGAGCTCGCGCGCGACGCGCACCTGAAGGCCGTGCCGAGCGCAGCCGCGTACGAGGGCTTCGGCGACTTCTCGCTGTGGGTCATGAGGGTGGAGCGCGTGCGCTGGGTCGGCGGCTACGGCCGCATGGACTCCGCGGGCGCGGCCGACTACACGGTGGCGGAGCCGGATCCGACCACCCCGGCCGCCGAGGCCGCGGTGGCGCACCTGAACGACGACCACGCCGACGCGCTGCTCAACATCGCGAAGGCGCTGGCCGGCTACCCGGACGCCACCGTCGCCCGTTGCACCGGCATCGACCGCTACGGCCTCGACCTGCTCGTCGAGACGCCACGCGGCAAGGCGCCGGCCCGGGTCGCGTTCGCTGAGCCGGTCACCGAGGCCGCCGGCCTGCGGGAGGCCACCGTCGAGCTCGCGCGCCGCGCGCGCGGGGAGGGCGCCTGATGCGTAAGGCGCTCGCGCTCATCGGGGTCGTCGCCGCCTGCACGGCGCTCGCCGCGCCCGCGGAGGCCGCAAAGCCGAAGCGCATCGTCGCGCTGACGCCGTTCGCGGCCAACACGCTGGTGCGCCTCGGGATCAAGCCGGTCGCGGTGGGGAAGACCCCGGGCAACGTGAAGCTGCACCGCAAGCTGCGCAAGGTCCGCAAGCTGCCGCTCTCGCACGCCTCGAACGGGCCGAATCTCGAGCAGCTCGCGCAGCTCGACCCCGACCTGGTCTTCTCCGAGCGCACCTGGAAGGCGGGGCACTCGGCGATCCGCCAGCTCGGGATCAAGGTCACCGACAAGGACCCGCGGCGCGTGGGGCAGATCCCCAAGCGCATCCGGCAGATCGGCAAGGTGGTGAAGCGGGCCAAGCGCGCCAAGAAGCTCGCGAGGTCGACGCAGAAGGCGATCCGCAAATCGCGGCGCAACATCCGCTCGCGGCCGCGCGTCCTGATGATCCTCGGCGTCGGTCAGACCCCGTACGCGTTCCTGCCGAACAGCTGGGGCGGTGATCTGGTCGCGCGCGCCGGCGGCAGGCTGCTCACCGACGGCCTGACGGCGGACGGCGAGGGCTTCATGATCAGCGGCGGGTTCGCGCAGCTCTCTAACGAGGAGATCATCTCGCGCAATCCCGACGTAGTCATCGCGGTGCCGCACGGCCGCGGCGAGGACCGCAAGGAGATCGCCGACGGCCTGCGCAACCACCCGTACATCGGCATGACCAACGCCGGCCAGAACGGCCGGGTGTACGTGACCGCTCGCAACACCCTCCTGCAGGCGGGCATCGACGCGGCCCAGACGATCAAGCTGGTCCGCAAGCGCTTCCTGCGCAACTGACCGGGTTGGCGCTCACTTTCGCCACAATCGCGCGCCGGAGCGCGGTCATCTTGGCCGCGCTCTTGGCGCTGCTTGCGGCGGTGGGCGCCTCGCTCGCGATCGGGGCGGTCGACATCCCCCTGAGCACGGTCATCGACGCGCTGCTCGGCGACCTGGGCGACGGGCCGCAGCGCACGATCGTGATGGACATCCGGTTGCCGACAACCGTCGAGGCGATCGTGGTCGGCGCCGCGCTGGGGGTGGCGGGAGCCGTCCTGCAGGGGGCGCTGGCGAACCCGCTCGCCTCGCCCGACGTGATCGGCGTGACCGCGGGCGCGGGGTTCGGCGCGACGTTGATCCTGCTCGTGTTTCCCGGATCCGTCGCGCTGCTGCCGGTGGGCGCGCTCGTGTTCGGGCTGGTCGCCGCGGCCATCGTTTTCACGATCGCGTGGACGGGGCGCGGCCGCGGCGCCGTGAGCCAGGTCATCCTCGCCGGGATCGCCGTGGCGGCCCTCTTCGGCGCGGCGACGACCGGTCTGATGACCGCCTTTCCGGAGCGGGTCCAGTCGGTGATCTTCTTCATGGCGGGCGGCCTGACGCCCAACGCTTGGGTGGAGCTCAAGTCGTTTTGGCCCTACTTCGTGGCCGGGCTCGTGCTCGCGCTCGTCCTGATCAGGCCGCTCGACCGCCTCGCGCTGGGCGACGACGTGGCCGCCTCGCTGGGGAGTCGCCCACAGCTCATTCGCCTCGGCGCCGGGGTCTGCGCAGCCGTCCTGGCCTCTGCGGCGGCGGCCCTCGTGGGGCTTTTGAGCTTCCTCGGGCTCGTCGTGCCGCATCTCGTGCGCATGGCGGGCGGCACCTCGAGCCACGCCTTCGTCATCCCCGCCTCCGCGGTGGCCGGCGCGGCGCTGCTCACGGCGGGCGACGTGCTCGCGCGCAACGTCGCGGCGCCCGCGGTGCTGCCCGTCGGCCCGTTCATGGTGGTGCTGGGCGTGCCGCTGTTCCTATGGCTCCTGCGGAGGGCGACGTGACCGGGGCGAACGGGCGCGAGGCCGCGCTCGACGTGCGCGACGTACACGTGCGCCTCGGCGGCGCGCCGATCCTGCACGGCGCCGACCTGCGCGTGGATCGCGGGCGTCTCGTCGCGCTCGTCGGGCCGAACGGGGCGGGCAAGTCCACGCTCGCGCGCACCGCCGCCGGGCTCTTGCGGCCGGAGCGCGGCGAGGTCTACTGCATGGGCAACGACGTGCGGCGCACCCGCGGCCGCCGGCTCGCGCGCTTGCGCGCGTTCGTGCCCCAGCGTCCCCGCGTGCCGGAGGGCATGACGGTCGCCGAGGCCGTGCGCATCGGCCGTTCTCCCCACCTGCGCCCGCTCACGCGGGCGACCCGGCGCGACCGCGAGGCCGTGGAGGAGGCGCTCGAGCGGACCGGGACCAAGCGGTTCGCCCACCGGCGGCTCACGACCCTCTCCGGCGGCGAGCTGCAGCGCGTGCAGATCGCGGTGGCGCTCGCGCAGGAGGCGCCCTTGCTGATGGCCGACGAGCCCACCTCGCAACTCGACCTGGGGGCCACGGTCTCGATCGCCCGGCTGCTGCGCGACCTCGCCGAGCAGGGCCTTGCCGTGCTGCTGGTGGTCCACGACCTGGCGCTCGCCGCCGCGCTCGCCGACGAGGTGGTCGTGGTCTCCGAGGGCCGCACCGTCGCGTCCGGGGAGCCGCGCGAGGTGCTCGCGCCCGACCGGCTGCGCGAGGTCTGGAAGGTGGACGCGCGCTTGGACGCCGATTCCGCCGGCCACACGGCGCTGCGCGTCGACTGGCTGGGCGCTGCCCGCGATCTCGAGGAGGAGCTGGGATGAGGCGCGCGCTCGGATGCGCGGCGCTTGCGCTCGCGTTGCTCGTGCCCGCCGCCACCGCAAACGCGGAGACCGGCACGGCCAAGCTGCGGCTCGGCAAGCCGGCGGCCCGGGCATTCAAGGCGCAGTCCGCCGCCGTCCGCGGCCTGAAGCCCGCGGTTCGCCGCGGCCGCGCGGTCTCGCTGCCCGTGCGCGACGGGCAGGTGGGCTCGATCGCGCGCGTGCGGCTCGCGGGCGGGGTGCGAATCGCCGTGCGCAAGGGCAAGCGCCGCCGCAACGCCCGTCTGCGTGCGGTTGCGATGACCATCCGCGCCGGCCGGGCGCTGCTCACCGCCAAGCTCGCCGGCACCCAGTACACGCTGGGCCGGCTGCGGGGCGTGGAGGAGATCCCGTTCAACCCGATCACCGGCGAGATCGACGCGTCCGGGCAGTTGCGCTTGGGCGCCGCGCTGCGGCGTGAGCTGCGCTCCCGCTTGCGCCTGCGGCGTGTCCCAAAAACACTCGGCCGGCTCCGCGTGCGCGGCACGGTGGAGATCGCGCCCCCGTCAGTCGCCGAGCCCGAGCTCGCCGGGCGCCCCGAGAGCGCGCTCGACGTCACCGGGGCGGTGATCGACTGGCGGATCCGCGAGTCGTTCGTCTGCTATCTGCACGCGCAGGGTGGGCCGGGCCTGAGCGCGTCGGACGGCGCTGTGCTGGAGCCGCCGGTGGCCTATCCGCCGCCGAACATGGCGGTCCCGTGCACGGGCGATCCCGGGCCCCTGAGCTACACCGCGAGCTACCCTCAGGAGTCGTTCCTCACGGGTTGGTTCGACCCCGTGACGGGAGCGAGCGCCGTGCACCTGGACGGGTCCGTGCGCTTCGCGAAGGACATCTTCAACCTCGACATCGGGGCTCACGATCCGATCGTGGAGGTCGCCCCTGGCGGTGGGCGCTTGATCCACACCTACGTCGACAACGCGCAATCTCCGGAGAGCGAGCGGCTGGCGGTCACCGCCACGCTCGAGCTCGACGAGGTCGACCCGATCCCCGACGAGGGACCGGGCTCCACCACCTACACGTACGAGCGCGTGCCGCTGACCACTCCCGGCGGTCCTACAGCGGGGCCGCTCGCGGCCTATTACCCGCCGCACGACGAGTTCGGCTGGGTGACGGTGAGCTTCACCGTGCCGGAGGGGGACGGATGAGGCGCGCGCTTTGGACGTTCGCGGCGGCCCTCGCCCTGGCGGCTCCGCTCGGGTCCGCTGCGGCGGCACACGGTCAAGACGTCACCGTGAAGCTGGCGTCCGGCGGGACCAAGAGCGTCACGCTGACGCCCGGCGAGGAGGACATCGTCGAGCGCGAGTACACGGTGCGTTCGGGCTCCGGCGAGCGCAAGGAGACGGTTACCGGATTCTCGCTCGCCTGGGTGCTCGAGCAGGCCGGGGTCGACCTCTACGCCTTCGGCTACGTGGAGATCGAGCGCAACGGCGGCTCGCCGGTCTATCTGGACAACGCGCAGGCGCGCAACGAGGGCAACGGTGTGTACGCCGACGGGCCCCCCGTGGTCTGGAGGCAGGGCGGCCAGACGCGGTTCCTGCGTCCAAGCGCAGAGGCCTCCGATCGCAACGCCGGGGACATCTTCGGGGTGGACTCCCTGCGCATACGAGTCCGCAACGGCCAGCTGATCAACGTGAAGGCGAGCGCCTCGCGCTATCGCGTCAAACCGGGACAGCCGGTGACCTTCACAGCCCAGGTCGACCGCGCGCAGTCGGGGATGGAACTCAAGTACTCCTGGACGTTCCGTGACGGCCAGACCGGCAGCGGCCCGAAGGTCACGCACCGGTTCGAGCAGCGGGGGGAGTACAACGTGCTCGTCGGCGTCACGACGGCGACCGACGACACCGGCGGTTTCGATTCCGTCACGGTCGTGGTCGGCAAGCCGCGCAAGAAGGGCCCGGACCGTCAGGGCGGCGGGCGCAATCGCGACAAGCGCGCGCCCGAGTCCGGGCCGTCGGACTCGGGCCAGGGCGCCGGTCCGGCTCACGCCGGCGATCCGGACGACGGCGGCGGTCCGGACGCCCCCCAGGACGAGACGGAGCGCAAGCCGGCCCCCGGCGTGGAGCCCGTCGAGGGCGAGCTGCTTGATCCGGACGCGACGGTCGCGGTCGCGGAGGAGCAGCCCTCGGTCTCGGCGCGCACCGGCCACCTCACCGAGGAGGACGAGAAGGGGTTCAACCTGCCCGCGGGCGTGTGGGGCGTCCTGCTGTCCGGCGCGCTGCTCAGCACCGGAGCCCTGCGCGAGCTCGGCAAGCTTCCGCAACCGAAAGGACGTGACCCATGGTCGTAGAGGAACTCCTGTTCGACGTCTCGGAGGCGTTGCGCATCCCGGTGCTGGCGCTGGCGCTGATCGCGCTGGCGATCGTGGTGATCGAAGCGGGGGCGTTCGTCACCGAGCTCGTGCGGCGTTCCCCACGGAGCCTGCACCGGCTCGAGGCGGCCGTGGAGGCTGCGCGCGACGCGCTCGCGCGCGGTGACGAGACTTCGGCGCGGGCGGCGATGCTCTCCATCGCCCACAGCGGTCCCGCGCGCGCCACGGCCATGGGGATCCTCGACGACCTGCGGCGCCCCGACGCGGAGGCGCGCATCGCGAAGCGGCTCGCCGAGTTCGAGTACGGCTCGCTGCGCCGCCTCGAACGCACTCGCATCCTCGTGCGGATGGGCCCGGCGCTCGGCCTGATGGGCACGTTGATCCCGCTTTCGCCGGCGCTCGCGGGCCTCGCTGCCGGCAACGTGGACCAGCTCACCGAGAACCTGCGCGTCGCGTTCAGCGTGACCGTAGCGGGGCTGCTCGTCGGCGCGGTCGCCTTCGGCATCTCGCTGGTGCGCGACCGCCTCTACGGACAGGACTACTCCGACCTCGAGTACGCGGCCGCCCGCTTGACCACCCCGTCGGCGCCCGCGCCGGCGACGAACGGCGCCGCGACGCACGCGGCCACCGCGGGCGCCGCGAGCACCGGGAGCGCGGCATGAAGGTCTCCGCGCGAGCGCGCCGCAACGAGGACCGGGCCGGAGATCCGCTCGACGGCCTCGTCAACCTGTTCGACCTCGGCATCGTGCTCGCCGTCGCCTTCCTGCTGGCGGCGCTTTCGTCGCTCAACCTCACGGAGGTGCTCACCGAGGAGGACCCGACGAAGCGCCAGAAGCGCGCCGAGCAGGCGGTCACCGCCAAGCGCGAGGAGAAGGTCCGCGAGATCGAACTCGATCCGGGCGAGCGCGTCGTCGGCCGCGGCACCGAGATCGGCCGCGTCTACCGCCTGGAGGACGGGCGCACGGTCATCGTGCGCGAGCGCGGCGAGCGCTGAGCGCGGCGGGGCCACGCCCAGCGAGTCGCGGGCTACTCCTTCTTCGGGGCAGGCTCCTCCGGCTGGTGGAGCAGGCTCTCGACGCCCTTGACGCCCTGCACGCCGCCTGCGCCCGCTACGAGGCGCTCGATCCAGGCGCGCTCGGGCACCTCGCCGCGCAGGTAGACGACGCCGCGTTCGACGTTGACGTTCACCGAGCCCTTAGGCGCCTCCGGATCGCGGAAGATCTCGCTCTGGACCCTCTGCTCGAGCGTCTGGTCGTTCGGGTCCGTGGGGTCGGCGGCGCGGGGGATCGCCTGGTGCGCGGTGCCCTCGGCACCGCCGGCCGCGCGATCTGACTCGCCATGCGATTCGCGCCCGCCGCGGCGCAGCAGCGCGGCGGCCTTGTCACGAACGACGTGGCGGCGGCGCTTGCCGTTCTGGGGGTCGAGGAAGTAACCGGCGCCCAGGCCCGCGACCGCGCCGGCCGCCACGCCAAGGCCCGGCTTGGCCCGCTCCTGCGCGACGTGTCTGGATCGGCGGCCGGCGCGCCAGCCGGCGGCGAACGCCGCGCTCGTGCGCCGGGCCTGGCCGGGGAGCGTCTTGATGCGCCCGCTGCGCTGGAGGGTCTCGCCGACGCGCGCCGTCGCCTTGCCCGCATGGCGCATGCCGGTACGCGTGGTGTCCGTGATCGCCTGGGTCGTGGTGATGTTCATCGGGGCCTCCTGGATATCGCTCCGGTGGCGCCTACCCACGCGTACCGGCCCATAACTGCGCGCGCCCGCCCCTGAACGGGACGGGCGCGCGAGTACCCCTGCGGTGCCGGCGCAGCCGGCGCGCGATTACTTGATGAACAGGATCTCGGAGTACTTGGGCAGCGGCCAGAGGTCGTCCGCGACAACCTTCTCCAGCCTGTCCGCGACCTCGCGGACCTTGGCCATTGCAGTGAGCTGGTTGTCGCGCGCGTACTTCGCGAGCTCCAGCCCCTCGACCCCGTGCGGGTAGACGTTCGCGGCCTCGAGGTCGCCGATCGCCTCGACGAGCTGGTCGATCAGCGTCCGCGTCTCGCTGGCAACAGCCGAGACGCCGGCCTGCTCGGCGAGCGCCAGGTGGCGCATCGCCGCCGGGAGGATCATCGTGCGCGCGATCGACTCGGTGGTCTCCGCCTCGATGTTCGCCCGGATCGTGTACTGCTCCGCCCAGACCTCGAACCGCGAGTGCAGCTCGCGTTCCGAGAGGACGTTGTACTTGTCGAACGTCTCGATGGTCTGCTCGGAGATCACCTCGGGCAGCGCGTCCGGGGTGGTGCGCAGGTTCTTGAGCCCGCGCCGCTCCGCCTCGGCGTGCCACTCCTCGGAGTAGTTGTCGCCCATGAAGCAGACCTGCTTGTTCGCCGAGTAGGCCACGCGGACCACGTCGGCGACGGCGGTGGCGACGTCCGCGCCGCCCTCGATCTTCTCTTCGAGGCTCGCCGCGAGCTCGTCGATCGCCTCGGCGACGATCGTGTTCAGCACGGTGTTCGGGAAGGCGAGCGACATGCTCGACCCGAGCGCGCGGAACTCGAACTTGTTGCCGGTGAAGGCGAACGGCGAGGTCCGGTTGCGGTCGCCGCCGTGACGCGGAAGCGGGGGCAGGACCTCGGCGCCCAGCTCCAGGAAGGATCCCGGCGTGCGGGGGTCGCCCTCGCCCGACTCGATCGCCTCGAAGACCCGCTCGAGCTCGTGCCCGAGGAAGATCGAGATGATCGCCGGCGGTGCCTCGTTCGCGCCCAGGCGGTGGTCCTGGCCGATGTTCGCCACGGAGGCGCGCAGCAGGCCCTGGTGCTTGTTCACGGCCTGGATGACGGCGGCGCAGAAGAACAAAAAGCTCGTGTTCTCCGCCGGCGTGTCACCCGGATCGAGCAGGTTGTCGCCCGTGTCCGTGCTCATCGACCAGTTGTTGTGCTTGCCCGAGCCGTTCACGCCCGCGAACGGCTTCTCGTGCAGCAGGCAGACCAGGTCGTACTTGCGCGCGACGTTCTGCAGGACCTGCATGAGCAGCTGCTGGTGGTCCGACCCGACGTTCGAGTTCTCGAACACCGGCGCGATCTCGTACTGCGCCGGGGCGACCTCGTTGTGCCGGGTCTTGACCGGGATGCCGAGCTTCGCCATCTCCAGCTCCGCCTCGAGCATGCAGGCGAGCACGCGCTCGGGGATCGACCCGAAGTAGTGGTCGTCGAGCTCGTGGCCCTTGGGCGGCTTGGCGCCGAAGAGCGTGCGGCCGGTCGTGACCAGGTCGGGGCGCTCGTAGTAGTAGTGCTTGTCGATCAGGAAGTACTCCTGCTCGGGGCCGACCGTGGTGAAGACCCGCTGGGCCTGGTCGTCGCCGAGCAGGCGAAGCGCCTTGATCGCCGAGCGCGAGAGCGCGTCCATCGAGCGCAGCAGCGGGATCTTGGCGTCGAGCGCCTCGCCCGTCCACGAGGCGAACGCGGTCGGGATGACCAGCAGCGCGCCGTTCGGGTTCTCCATGATGAACGCCGGGCTCGTCGGGTCCCAAGCGGTGTAGCCGCGGGCCTCGAACGTGGCGCGGATCCCGCCCGTCGGGAACGAGGAGGCGTCCGGCTCGCCCTGGATGAGCTCAGAGCCCTTGAACTTGGCGATGGACTGGCCGTCGCCGTTCGGGGAGAAGAACGAGTCGTGCTTCTCCGCCGTGAGCCCGGTCAGCGGCTGGAACATGTGCGTGAAGTGCGTGGCGCCCTTCTCAAGCGCCCACTGCTTCATCGCCTCGGCGACCTCGTCCGCGAGGGAGGGGTCGAGCGGCTCGCCCTTGGCGAGGACGGCCTGCAGCTTGGCGTAGCACTCCTCGGAGAGCCGCTCGCGCTGAACGGCCGGCGAGAAGACATTCTCGCCGAAGGGGAAGCTGTCGTTGGCTAGGTCGATGGTGCCCAGCGTCTCGCCGTTCGGGCTCCACTGGGCTGCAGTCACGTTCTGCTGACGGATTCGCGGCATGTTTCGTTTGGCCTCCTCGCGCAGGGACGCCCGTCTGCGGGGCGCGCCGGCGCTCTTTCGATCGCTACCTGAAGGGGTGGAAAAAGCGTATGGACGGGCGGATAGGGGGCTCTTATCCGCGTGTCCAAAGTTCGAGCGCCCGGGTTCGCCCCGATGTCGAGGATTCCATCCGGGCGCCGGCTCCGTCCACAGTCGCCGCGGCGGGCAATGCAATGATTGGGGGGTGCCCCTTGATCCGGCGCCCATGACCGACGCGCACGGTCGCGCGCTCAACGACCTGCGCGTGTCCGTCACCGACAGGTGCAACTTCCGGTGCCGCTACTGCATGCCGGCCGAGGGGATGCGCTGGCTCGACCGCGGCGATTTGCTCACGTTCGAGGAGATCACGCGCCTGGTGCGCGTGTTCGCCGCGCTGGGCGTAACGCACGTGCGGCTCACCGGTGGCGAGCCGCTCGCGCGGCGCAACTTCCCCGACCTCGTCGGCATGCTGCGCGAGATCGAGGGGATCGAGGACCTCGCCCTGACGACCAACGGCTATTTGCTCACCCGCGACGCGGACGCGCTCGTGGCGGCGGGCATCGACCGCGTGAACGTCTCCGTCGACTCGCTCGCGCGCGACCGCTTCCACGAGATCACGCGCCGCGACGCGCTGCCCCAGGTGCTCGAGGGCCTGGCCGCGATCGCGCGGCACGAGCGCGTGCGGCCGATCAAGGTGAACGCGGTCGCGATGCGCGACTTCACCGAGGACGAGGTCTGGCGCTTCTGTGAGCTGGCGCGCTCGCGCGATTTTCAGGTCCGCTTCATCGAGTTCATGCCTCTCGACGGGGACCGCTCTTGGTCGCCGGACGCCGTGCTCACCGGCGGTGAGTTGCGTGAGCTGATCGAGACCCGCCACCCGCTCGTCGAGGTGCCGCGCGAGCCGCACGCCACCGCGCGCGTCTATCGCTTCGCCGACGGGCCGGGGGAGATCGGGTTCATCAATCCGGTCTCCGAGCCCTTCTGCGCGGACTGCAACCGCCTGCGCCTCACGGCGGAGGGACGGTTGCGCACCTGCCTGTTCTCGGTACGCGAGACCGATCTGCGCGAGCCGCTGCGCGCCGGCGCGAGCGACGAGGAGCTCGCGGAGATCATCCGCGGCGCCGCCTGGCGCAAGGAGCTCAAGCACCGGGTGAACGAGCCCGGGTTCGTGCCTCCGCCGCGGACGATGAGCGCGATCGGCGGCTAGAGGAGGAGCCGTGACCCGCGACGAGTGGCTTGCCGCTTTCGCCCAGCGCCTCGGGACCGAGGCGCCGTCGGCGCAGGAGATCGAGCAGCTGCTGGAGCTGGCGGCGACCGCCGCGCACGCGTCGGAGCGCCAGGCGGCGCCCATCGCGTGCTGGCTCGCCGCGCGCTCGGGGCGGGACCTGCCCGAGCTGCTCGAGCTCGCCCGCGACGTAGCCCCGCCGCGTACGGACTGAGGACGCCGGCGGCAGCGCGCCTCGAGCGAGGCGCCGCCCATCCAGCCCATGGCGTCGTCTCACCGGGGCGGGCCGGCGCTCAGGAGGTGCTCGGCGCGCCGCAGGTCAGCGGGCGTGTTGACGTTGAAGGTGAGCTCGGGGTCGACGGCGACGCGCTGCGGTTCGAGGGACAGCGCGGCGGCCGTCGCCGAGCGGCCCGCGCCGAGCGCCTTGCTCAGGCGCTCGGCGTCGGCAGCCGCGTAGCGGGCGAGCAGCGGCTGCGCGCGCTCGCCGTCGTGTGCGATCGCGGTGCCCGGCGCGTCCGCGAGGCGGCGGAGCACCGCCGCCGAGACGAGTGGGATGTCGCAGGCGCAGACGACGACCGCGCGCCCGCCCGCGTGCTCGAGCGCCGCCACGACGCCGGCGAGCGGGTGGCGGGGCTCGTCGGGCTCGATCACCACGGGCGCGGCGAGGTGGTCGGGGAGGGGGGAATCGCGCTTGGCGACGACGATCGCTTGGATCCCCGCGGCTGCGAAGGCGGCGAGCGGATAGGCGATCAGCGGCCGCCCGTTGAGCGGGCGCGTCGCCTTGGCGCCGCCGAGGCGCTTCGCCGCGCCGCCCGCGAGGACCGCGCCGATGGGATGTGCCGCGCCCTCCATGCCGGCGGACGCTAGCGGCCTTCGAATACCCTCGCGGCCGTGTCCAAGCCGATCGCAGTCGAGGCGGCGCGAGCCGCGGTCCTGGCTGAGGTGCCCGCGCCGCTGGCGGGCGAGCGCGTCGACCTCGACGCGGCGCTCGGCCGCGTGCTGAGCCGAGACGCCGAGGCCCCGGAGGACGTCCCCGCTTTCGACAACTCGGCGATGGACGGGTACGCGCTGCGCGCGGCCGACACCGCGGCGGCGGCTCCCGGCTCGCCGGTGCGCCTGCGCGTCGTCGACGAGTCGCGGGCCGGGGCGCCCGCATCCGCGTCGGTGGCCGAAGGCACGGCGATCGCGATCTCCACCGGCGCTGCGCTGCCCACAGGCGCCGACGCCGTGCTGCGCGTCGAGGACGTTCGCCGCGACGGCGAATGGATCGAGTTCGAGACCCGCCTCGAGCCGGATCACGACGTGCGTCGCGCGGGCGAGGACGTGCGCGCGGGAACGCGCGTGCTGAGCGCGGGCACCCTGCTCGGCCCGGCCGAGCTCGGCGTGCTCGCGTCGCTCGGCGAGGCGCGGCCCGAGTGCGCGCGGCGGCCGCGGGTGGCGGTGTTGTCGACGGGTGACGAGTTGCTTGCGCCCGACGAGCCGATGCGGCCCGGCGGCGTTCGCAACTCGAACGGGCTCACGCTTCCGGCGCTCGCGCGGCGGGCGGGCGCGGAGGTCGAGCTCAACGAGCGCGTGCCCGACGATCCCGCGGCGACGCGCGCGGCGCTCGAGCGCGCGCTCGCCTGCGACGTGGTGGTCTGCTGCGGCGGCGTCTCGGTCGGTCCGCACGACCACGTGAAGGGGGCTCTCGCGGAGCTCGGCGTCGCCGAGCGCTTCTGGCGCGTGGCGCTGCGCCCGGGGCGACCGACCTGGTTCGGCGTCCATGAGAACGCCGGGGATCGCGCGCTCGTGTTCGGCTTGCCCGGCAACCCCGTCTCGGCGTTCGTCACCTTCGTCCTGTTCGCGCGGCCCGCGCTGCTGGCGCTGACCGGCCTGCAAGCGGATCCCGAGCGCACGACGGCCACGCTCGCGAGCGAGGTGCCGCGCCTGCCGGAACGCGACCAGGCGGTGCGCTGCCGGCTCGAGCTCGGGGAGGGCGGCTGGGTTGCGCATCCGACCGGCCCGCAGGGCTCGCACATCCTCACCTCGCTGCTCGAGGCCGATGCGCTGGGAGTCATCCCGGCGGGTCCCGGGCCCGCGCCCGCGGGCGAGCGGATCACGGTCGAGCTGTTGCGCGCGTAGCATCCGCGGCGTGAGGGTGAACGTCCGACTCTTCGCCATGCTCCGCGAGCGCGCGGGCGCCGACGCGCTGGAGCTCGAGCTGCCCGACGGGGCGACGGTCGCCGACGCCGTCGAGGCGCTGCGCGCGCAGCTCGCGCTCGCCGGCCTCGAGGGGCTGCCGGTGCGGGTCGCGGTGAACCGCGAGTACGCGCCCGACGAGGCGCGCATCGAGCCGGGCGACGAGCTCGCCGCGATCCCGCCGGTGAGCGGGGGCGCTTCGCAGGCCCGCATCAGGACCCGGGTCAGCGCCGAGCCACTCGATCTCGGGAGCGTCGCGGCCGCCGTCGCCGACCCCCGCGCCGGCGCGGTCGTGACCTTCCAGGGCGTGACGCGCGAGGTCGACAAGCTCCGTTACGAGGCCTACGAGGAGATGGCCGCCGAGCGCCTCGAGGCGATCGCGCGCGAGTGCGCGGAGCGCCACGGGCTGCTTGCCGTCGCCGTCGAGCACCGCGTCGGCGACGTCCCGCTGAGCGAGCCGAGCGTGATCGTCGCCGCGGCGGCGCCGCATCGGCCCGAGGCGTTCGCGGGCGCCCGCGAGCTGATCGACCGCGTGAAGGCGGAGGCGCCGATCTGGAAGCAGGAGATCGAAGCCGGCGCTGCACGCTGGGTGGAGGGAACGACGCCGTGAGCGATGAACCGCGCCTGACTCACTTGGACGAGGAGGGCTCCGCCCGCATGGTCGACGTGGGGGCGAAGCCCGAGACCGAGCGGCGCGCCGTCGCGCGCACCGTCCTGCGCATGTCCCCGCGGACGGCCGCCGCCGTCGAGCAGGGGGACGCGCCGAAGGGCGACGTGCTCGGCACCGCCCGGCTCGCCGGCGTCCAAGCGGCGAAGCGCACGGCGGATCTCATTCCCCTAGCTCACCCGCTGCCGCTGACGCTCGTCGACGTCCGCGGCGAGGTCGACGCCGGGGCCGGCACGATCACGCTCGAGGCGGAGGCGCGGACGGTGGCGCGCACCGGGGTCGAGATGGAGGCGATGACGGCGTGCTCGGTCGCGGCCCTCACCGTCTACGACATGATCAAGGGCCTCGAGCGCGGCGTCGTGATCGAGCGCATCGAGCTCATGGAAAAGAGCGGCGGCCGCAGCGGTCAGTGGCGCCGCGCGGATTGAGCGTGCGCGCCGCCGTCCTCACGATCTCGACGTCGAAGTCGGCCGGCGGGGGCCGGGATGAGAGCGGCCCCGCGCTCGCCGAGTTCCTCTCCGGGGTCGGTTGCGACGTCGTCGCGACCGAGGTCATCCCCGACGAGCGCGAGTTGATCGCCGGGCGCCTGCGCTACTTCGCCGACGAGGAGGGCTGCGCCCTGATCGCGACCACGGGCGGGACGGGCCTCAGCCCCGACGACGTGACACCCGAGGCGACGAAGGCCGTGATCGACCGCGAGGCACCCGGGCTCGCCGAGGCGATGCGCCTCGCCTCGCGCGAGCACGTCCCCGACCACTGGATGCTGAGCCGCGGCACCGCGGGCGTGCGCGGCAAGACGCTGATCGTGAACTTCCCGGGCAGCCCACGCTCGATCGCCCAAGCCGGCGCCGCGATCGCGGGCGCCCTGCCGCATGCCCTCGCGCTCGTCTCGGGCCACAGGCACGCGCACTGAACCACCCCCTCGCGAGTTCGCGATGTCGTTGGTTGATCCCACACGATCGTGCATTCGCGGCGGGCCCCTTCGCGAATTCGCGATGTCGTTAGTTGATCCCACACAATCGTGCACTCGCGGGGAGGGCCGGCGACCGGCGGGCCGCTACCCCGCCAGGTCCTCGCGCGTCCAGTCGTCGAGCAGGTGCTCGAGGCGCGGGCGCTCGTCGTCCTCGACGATGGCGACGGTGCCGGGCCAGTAGGGGCTCTCGGACGCGGTGTTGCGCACGAGGCTCGGGCTGTAGACCCAGCTGCCCGTGTTGAGCAAAAGCGGGCCCGTCGGCGTGCGCCACAGGCCTTCGCCGTCCAGCGGCCCGCGCCGGTGTGTGTGGCCGAAGATGACGAAGTTCGCCTCGATCCCCAGGCGCTCGACGACTTCGCCCATCGCCGCGACTCCCGCGCGCGTGATCGTCCCGGGGGAGAGGTCGGCGCGGACCGGGCCGAGCCCGAGGCGGTTGGCGACGGTGACCGCGCCGGGCAGCGCGACGGACCCGAGCAGCCAGCCGCGCAGCCGCGCCGTCCGCGACTCGCCGCCCGTGAGCGCTTCCCAGACGCGCTTGGACGGCGTTCCGCCGGTCCCACCCATGCCGCCCGCCTGGGCCAGCGCGAACAGGAACGCGTACACCGGCGCGACGATCCGCTCGTAGTCGTCGGGCCCGTGGGGCGTGTCGGGCTGCTCCGGCGCCCCCGGCGGATCGGGCGGGGCGGGCGCGATCCCGAGCGTGCGCTCCACGAGCGCGAGCCCGAGGCGCTCGAACGTGGGAATCGTGAGGTGGCGATCGAGGTAGTGGCCGTGTGTCGCGTAGACGTCGTCGCGGACCCAGAAGCCGGGGTAGCGGATGTGCACCGGGGCGTCGTCGAAGCAGGCGCGCAGAGCCGAGGCGGGCCAGACGTCGGCACGCGCCCGCTCGGCGCGTCGCAGGGGCCGCGAGGTGCGCAGGGCGCGTTGCTCGAGCCAGCTCGAGACGAGGCGGTGATCGTGGTTGCCCGGGACCACGATGACCTCGCCGACGGCCTCACCTAGCTCGCGCAGGGGCTCGCTGGCGAGCGCGAGCGCGTCCGCGAGCGGCCGGTCGCGTAACTCGACGACATCGCCCAGTAGGACGAGCCGATCGCAGCCGCGCACCGATTCGAGGAGCACGCGGCGAACGTCGGGGCGCCGCAAAAGGTCCGAATCGTTGCCGGCGCCCAGGTGCAGGTCGGAGACGATCGCGGTGCGCATGCCGGGATCCTGCCACTCGGTGCCCGCGGCGGGAGCGCAGGCCGGGTGCGTAACCAGATCGCCAACGAGTGCCCGGACCGTGTGTAACCCGGCAGGAACCTGACCGGTGGCGTCGGTGAAAACCCCTGTCTCGAAAGGACTTCGCGGCGCAAGCATCGGTCGATGGCTTGGCTCGGGGATGGAGCCCCATGACGGGCTTCCTGTACAGGCTGGGCGCGTTCGTGGCGCGACACGCGCTCGTCTTCTTCGTGGGCTGGATCGTGCTCGCCGCGGCCGCGGCGATTGGCGCGAACGCCACCGGGCGCCCGACGAGCGACGACACGTCGATTCCCGGCACCGACTCGACACGCGCGACCGACCTCCTCGAGCGCAAGCTGCCGCACCAGGCGAACGGATCTGTACCCATCGTGGTCTCCTCCGATTCGGGCCGGGTCGACCAGGGGGATTCCCGCCAGGCCCTCACCGAGACGGTGCGCCGGCTGCGGTCGAACCCGCACGTCAACTCGGTCATCGACCCGCTCTCCTCGGAGGGCGCGAGTCAGATCAGCGACGACGGCAAGATCGCGTCGATCCCGGTGTTCTTGAAACCGGGGCCGGGCGATCTCGACGAGGACGAGGCCAACTCCGTCCTCGCCGACGGCGACCCCGCGGTCAAGGCCGGATTGGAGGTGTCGGCCGGGGGTTACCTCGGTTCCGAGCTCTCCCAGCCCAGCACGCGCCTCAGCGAGATCGTCGGGATCGGCGGGGCCGCGCTCGTGCTCGTCCTGGTGCTCGGCGCGGTCGCGGCGATGGTGATGCCGATCGGCACCGCCCTCGTCGGCGTCTTCACCGGGCTCGCGGTGGTCGGGCTCGCCGGCACGCTGATCGCCGTCCCCTCGATCGCCCCGACGCTCGCGATCATGCTCGGGCTCGGCGTGGGGGTGGATTACTCGCTCTTCATCGTCACCCGGCACCGGAGGTTGCTCGCCGAGGGGCACTCGGTGCACGAAGCGGTGGCGCGCGCCGTCGCGACGTCCGGCGGCGCGGTGCTGTTCGCGGGCGGGACGGTCGTGCTGGCGCTGTTGTGCTTGTACTTCGGCGGGATCCCGCAGGTGCGCAGCCTGGGCTATTCCGCCGCGCTCGCGGTCGCGGTGGTGATCCTCGCCGCGCTCACGTTCCTGCCGGCGGGGCTCGCCCTGCTCGGCGAGCGGGTGAACGCGCTGGGCGTGCGCCTGCGCCCGCGCGCCGACGGGGCCGAGGGCGACGCCGGGCTGTGGACGCGCTGGGCGCGAATGGTCGGCCGCCATCCGGTTGCGGCAGCTGCGCTCGGCATCGCGCTGCTGGTCGTGCTCGCGCTCCCGCTCACCCAGATCAGCCTCGGCGCGCCGGACACGGGCCAGCTGCCCGTCTCCACGACCGCGCGTCAGGCGTTCGACGACACCGAGCGGGGATTCGGCATCGGCGCCAACGGCCCGCTGCTCGTCGCGGTGGACGTCAAGCCGCCCGCGCACCCGGACCGCAAGCAGCTCCAGCAACTGCAGGCGCAGCAGGAGGCGGCTGAGGAGCAGGAGCAGGAGGCGATCGCGAGCGGGACGGCCCAGCTGGAGGCGGAGGGGGTGCCACCCGACGAGGCACAGGCCGAGGCGACTCAACAGGCGCAGGCGCAGGACCCGACCCAGGCGCAACAGCAGCAGACCCAGCAGCAGGAGGCGTTCCTGAAGAGCACGGCTAGCGATCCCCGCCTCGTGAAGCTGCAGAAGCGGATCAATCACGCGAACGACGTGGCTGCCGTCTCCCCGGTCACGGTGAGCTCGGACGGCACGGGAGCCGTGATGACCGCAATCCCCGACACGTCGCCGACGGCCAAGCGCACGCGGGACCTCGTGCGCGACCTGCGCGACGACGTGATCCCCGGCGCGCTGAGCGGCACGCAGCTCTCCGCCTACGTCGGCGGCACGACGGCCGCCAACATCGACCTCGCCGACCGGATCGGCGACGAGCTGCCGCTCGTGATCCTGATCATCGTCGGGCTGAGCTTCGTCCTGCTCACCCTCGCGTACCGCACCGTCGTCGTGCCGGCGCTGGCGGCGCTCTGCAACCTGCTCGCGGTGGCCGCGGCATACGGCGTGCTCGTCGGCATCTTCCAGGAGGGCTGGGGCGTGGAGTTGATCGGCCTCGACCACGCGGTGCCGGTCGTGAGCTACGTCCCGCTGCTGATGTTCGCGATCCTGTTCGGCCTCTCGACGGACTACACGGTGTTCCTGCTGACCCGCGTTGCCGAGGAGTACCGCCTGCACGGCGACCACCGCCGGGCGACGATCGAGGGTCTCGGCAGGGCGATGAGGGTGATCGTCGCGGCGGCGGGAATCATGGTCCTCGTCTTCGCGAGCTTCATCCTGAGCGGCGACCCGACGGTGAAGCAGTTCGGCGTTGGGCTCGCGGTCGCGGTCGCCGTCGACGCGGTGATCGTCTGCCTCGTGCTGCCCGCCCTGATGCTCATGCTCGGACGCGCGACGTGGTGGCTGCCGCCCACCCTGGGACGCGCGCTCCCTCAGCTGGGCATCGAGGGCGAGGAGTACTTCGCCGAGCGCGACGGGCGCGAAGCGAAGCCGCGCGCGGCCTGACCGGCGCGGCGCCTCAGCGTTCGGCCGCGAGCTCCTCGAGGAAGATCAGCAGCGCCTCGAGAAACTCCCGAGGTCGCTCGAGGTTCGGCAGATGCCCGGCGTCCATGATCTCGATGTGCCGAGCGCCGGTCGCCGCGGTGATCGCGAATGCGCCTTCGAGCACGCTGGGCTGATCGAGCTCGCCGGTGACCACGAGGGCCGGCGCGCGCAGCTCCTCGAGACGCTCGCTCGCGGGCGGCTCGAGCTCGAAGGGCTCGTGTTCGAAGGTCGCCTGGCGTTCGAGGAGGACGCGGTTCATCGCGGCGACCCGTGCGCGGATGTCGCGGTCGACGCGGTCGGCGGTGCGGACCGGGCCGTCCACCCAGATGCGGATCTCGGCCTCGTTGGCGGCGTCGATGTCGCCCCGCTCGAACGCCGCGTCGGCGACGTCCAGCAGGCGCATGTGCTCGAACGTGTGGCGCCATCCCGAAGGCTCCGAGCTGACGACCACCAGCGAGGTCACCCGGGCGGGTGCCGCGAGCGCCAGATCCAGCGCGGTGGAGCCGCCCATGGAGACGCCCACCACGGCGGCGCGATCGATCCCCGCGGACTCGAGTACCTCCAGCGCGTCGCCGTGCAGCGAGTACGGCCGGTCGGGGTCGGCGGACTGGCCGAAGCCGCGGGCGTCGAAGCGGATCGCGGTGAAGCGCTGCGTGAGCGCCGGCCACTGCGGATCCCACATCCGCCGGTCCATGAGCCCGGCGTGGAGCAGCAGGAGCGGCGGCCCGGAGCCGGCGATCTCGTAGGCCAGGCCGCTCGGCGTGATCCCGAGGGTCGCGCTCACAGACGCACGACGATCGCGGCCGTCAGCAGCTCGGCGAGCGGCCCCGTCGGGATGCCGCCCACGGTGCCGCCGCCCTCGATCACCCGGATCCGCCCGTCGTCGGAGGCGAGCTGCATGTCGAGTTCGATGGGGATGTCGGCGCCTGCCACGCCGGTGAAGTCGAGGATCGAGCCGACGACGCCGGCGCCCGGGAGCCCCGTGCTGTCGATCCCGAACCGCGCGAGGTCGGAGACCGAGGCTGACCCGCTGGCGCGCAGGAAGTAGGGCTCGTCACCGGCGCGCGTGAGCACGAAGTCGTCGAGGTCCATGGGGCCGGCGGCGGTGCCCGCGAGCACGATCTCCACGTCGTCGAAGCGATCGAGGTTGTCGAACACCCGCCGCTCGTCGGTGAGGTCGAGCTCGAGGCCAGTGGCGTCGACCGCGATGCTGTCGCCGGATCCCCACAGCAGGCGGGCGGCGGGCAGCGCGCTCAGCGAGACGTCGGCCGTACCACCGTTTTGGGTCAGGCGGTCCTCGATCGCGGTCGCGCCGAGGCGGGGGAGGGCGATCTGCGAGACGACGAGCAGCAGGACCAGGGCGCCGCCCACGATGTAGAGCGCGCGCGTGGGCAGGCGGCGCCACCAGCTGCCGGCGGCTGCGGTACGCGGGACTGGCTGTTGCTCACCGGCGATCGCGGTGTCGCGCATGCACCAATGGTGACGCACCCGGATTCCCGCGCACCCGGCGGGCAGCCGCGCGACGTGGTCTACAGTCACGACGTGGCGACGCGCACCGGGCTCGTGGAGGCGATCGCCTCGCGCTTTCTCGAGGAGCGCGAGGCCCTTGCCGAGCGCATGATGGCGATGATCCGCGACCAGGTCGCGGAGTTCGGCGACTTCGACGGCGCCGAGCTGTGGGAGGCGGTGCGCGGCTCGTGCCTCGCGAACATCGACGTCGGACTGAGTGCGCTCTCCGACGATCGGGGCCTGCCGCGCGAGATCCCCGATGAGGCCCGCGATCTCGCTCTGCTCACGGCGCGCCTCGGCGTGCCGCTGACGGCGCTCTTGCGCTCGTACCGCGTCGGCCACGCGATGATCTGGCAGGCGTGGTTCGACGCGGTGGAGGCGTCGGGTCGCGGTGAGGAGGAGCGCCGCGCCGCGATCGCCGAGGCCTCGGCCTTCTTCTTCGCGTACGTCGACCGTCTCTCCGGGTATCTCACCGACGAGTACACGGCGGAGCGCGACCGCTATCTGCGCTCGCGAGAGCAGCGGCGCACGCAGCTCGTGCGCGACGTGCTGGAGGGGGAGAGCCCCGACCCGGCCGACGCCCTGGGCACCCTCGGCTACGACCTGCGGCTCCACCACCTCGGGCTCGTAGCCAGCGGCCGCGACGCTGAGGCCGCGCTGCGGGCGATCGCGGCCGCGGTCGACGCGCCGCATCGCCTGGTGCTCTCGCTGGCCGGCGATACGGCGTGGGCTTGGCTCGGGCGCACGCGCTCGTTCGGGGCGCTGGGCGAGCTGCCCGTCGAGGGCGAGGCCGTCGTCTCCGCGGGGGATCCGGCGCCCGGCACCGAGGGCTTTCGCCGCTCGCACGCACAGGCCCGGGAGGCGCACGCCGTCGCGCTGCGGACGCGTCCCCGCAGCCTCGTTCGCTACGACTGCGTCGCGCTCGAGGCGCTGATGGTGGATGAGGCGCGCGCCGAGGCTTTCGCCGAGCGCGAGCTGCGCGGGATCGACGGGGCGGACGCTCGCTCGCGCCGCTTGCGGGAGACCCTGCGCGCGTACTTCGCGGCCGGACAGAACGCGAGCGCGGCGGCGGCGATGCTCGGCGTGCACGAGCACACCGTCGCCTACCGGCTGCGCACGATCGAGGAGCGCATCGGCCGCCCCGTGAACGCGCGCCGCGCCGAGCTCGAGACCGCCCTGCGGCTGCAAGCGCTGCGGGACTGACGCGGCGCTCGCGTGGCGCACGCGGGTCTCCGCTCGCTTACGATCGCCCTGGGCCATGGGGAAGAGGGCCGCACGCCGTGCCGCTTGGGCGGCGCTCGCCTGCACCGCGCTCGTCGTCGGCGCGCTCGCGCTGCCCGCGCGCGGGTCGGCTTGGACGATTCCGAACATCCCTTGGACCGAGCTGCTCGGGCCGCTGCCGAGTCCCGCCGGGCCGCAGCCCGGCCCCGTCAAGACCTGCCGCAAACCCTCGCCGCGCTGTGTCGACCGCCAGGTCAAGCGCCTGCGCCGCCTGCGCGGTCGCCTCGGTTGCGACCACCGCGCGGTGTTCGCGACCACGTACCTCGAGCTGACCAGGCAGTTCCGGCGCGATATCCGCAGCGGGATCGTGCGGCGTGACTTCTTCGACCCGCGGTACCTCTACACCGAGGACGCGCTGTTCGCGAACTTCTACTTCGACGTGATCCGCGCGCACCGCCGGGGCGAGCCGGTGCCCGAGGCCTGGCGCATAGCCTTCGCGGCGGCGGCCGACGGGAACGTCCTGGGCGCGCAGGACATGTTGCTCGGCATCAACGCGCACGTGAACAACGACATGCCCTTCGTGCTCGCCGCGCTGGGGCTGCGCACGCCGGAAGGCCGCTCGCGCAAGCCCGATCACGACGCCGCCAACGGCACGCTCAACCGCGCCTACGAGCGCGTCGTCGCCGCGATTCGCACCCGCTACGACCGCTCGCTCGACCTGACGAACACCGAGCTCTTGCCGGTGGAGGACATCGCGGGACTGGAGCTCGTTCGCGCGTGGCGCGAGGTGGTCTGGCGCAACGCCGAGCGGCTCGTCAACGCGCGCTCAGCCGCGGAGCGCGGCCGCGTCGCGGCCGAGATCGAGCGCTGGGCGGGCCTGCAGGGCCGCCTGATCGCCGCGTTGCGCCTGCCCGGCTACGGCGCAACGCGGGACGCCTGGTGCGCGCGCGGTCCGAGCGGCCGCTGAGACCCGCTTTGCAGCGGTCTTGGGCGGATCACGTCCGGATGAGTTGGTTTTGGGCGCATCCCACAAAGTGGGGCGCCGCCCTTCTTCGAATCACCGATGACCTGCCCCGCCGCGCCGCGGTAGCGTCGCGACGGGGGCGTACACGGAGACAGGAGGAGAGAGTTGGGCGAGCGGAATCCCAGGGTGCTGGCGATCGACGCCGGCGGGACGATGACCGACACGTTCATCGTCGACGAGGCCGGGTCGTTCGTGGTCGGCAAGGCGCAGACGACGCCCGAGGACGAGTCCGTCGGGTTCATGGAATCCGCCCGCGACGCGCTCGAGCAGTGGGACTCGAGCCCGGAGGAGTCGTTCCCGGCGATCGCCTCGGGGATCTATTCCGGTACCGCGATGCTCAACCGGCTGCTCTCGCGCACGGGCCGGCGCGTCGGCGCGATCGTGACGGCCGGGCACGAGGACTACCTGCGGATCGAGCGCGGCATCCAGACCTATCTGGGGTTCTCGTACGCCGACCGCCTGCACCTGGCGACGCACTACCACAACGAGCCGATCGTCCCGCGCGAGCTGATGAAGGGCGTGCGCGGGCGGATCGACGTGATGGGGACCGAGGTGCTGCCGCTGCGCGAGGAGGACGTACGCGAGGCCGCGAGCGACCTGCTCGACGCCGAGGTCGAGGGGATCTGCATCTGCCTGCTCTGCAGCTACCGCAACGCCGAGCACGAGCTGCGCGCAGCGCAGATCGTCGAGGAGGTGAAGGCGCAGCGCGGTCTGAACGGCGAGGTGCCGGTGTATCTCGCGTCCGAGCTCTACCCGCTGCGCCGCGATCTGCCGCGGCTCAACACGACGCTCATCGAGGCGTACGCAGCGGAGCCCTCGCGGGGGATGATGCAGCGCGTCCGCGACGTGACGAAGGATGCCGACGCCGGCTTCGAGCTGCGCGTGATGGCCTCGCACGGCGGGACGATCTCGATCGATGCCAAGGAGCTGGCGACGACGCTCGTCTCCGGGCCGATCGGCGGCGTGGTGGGCGGCCAGGCGCTCGCCGAGCGCCTCGGCCTGCCGAACCTGCTGTGCACGGACATCGGCGGGACGTCGTTCGACATCGCACTGATCACCGACGGGCGCTACGAGATCACGCCCACGCCGGACATCGCCCGGTTCGTGCTCAACATGCCGCTGGTGCGGATCGACTCGTTGGGAGCGGGCACCGGGTCGTTCGTGCGCGTCAACCCCAACTCCAACCGGCCCGAGCTGGGCCCGGACTCGGCGGGCTCGCGCATCGGCGTGAGCTGGCCGGAGAGTGGCCTGGACACGGTGTCGGTCACCGACCTCAACGTCGTCTTGGGACGGGTGAACCCCGACTACTTCCTGGGCGGCGACGTGCGCCTCGATCCCGAGCGGGCTCGTGACGCGGTCAAGCGCCAGATCGCCGACCCGCTCGGCCTCGACGTCGTCGATGCCGCGGCGGGGGTCATCGAGCTCTTCGAGCAGACGCTGCGCAACGAAGCGGTCGGGCGGATACTCGGGAAGGGCTACTCGCCCGCGGACTACGCGCTGCTCTGCTACGGCGGGGGCGGGCCCCTGCACGTCGCGGGCTACACCGAGGGCATCGCCTATCGAGACGTGCTCGTGCCCGCGTGGGCGGCGGGCTTCTCGGCCTACGGGTGCGCGTGCGCGGACTTCGAGTACCGCTACGACCAGACCGTCGACATGCCGATCATGCCGACGGCCGACGACATGGAGAAGGCGGGCATCGGCTTCATGGTCACCGGCGCCTGGCAGGGACTGCAGGAGCGCGTCGCCGCCGAGTTCGAGAAGTCGGGCATCGAGCGCGACGCGATCCGCTTCACGCACTCGGTCCGCATGCAGTACTACGGCCAGCTCAACGACATCGAGATCGTCTCCCCGTATCCGGCGATGGAGGAGGGCGAGCACGTCGACGCGCTGATCGCGGCGTTCGAGGAGGCGTACTCGCGGGTGTACGCGAGCTCGGCGCGCTCGCCGGAGCTCGGCTACCTGATCACCCAGGCGATCGTGCACGGCTCGGTCGAGGTCGAAAAGCCGGCGCTCCCGGACCTCGATGCGGTCACGGGCTCGCCGCCCGTGAGCAGCACGCGGAAGGTGCGGTGGCGCGACGGGGACGCTGAGACGGCGATCGTGATGCTCGAGGACGTACGGGCCGGGCACGTGATCGAGGGGCCGGCGATCGTCGAGCACTCGGCGACCACGTTCGCGATCCCGCCGGGGCGCACGGCGCGCCTCGACTCACACCAGATCTTCCACCTGTCGGCTGCGGCCGGAGAGGAGGCGTAAGCGATGGCGGTTGTCCACGCGAGGCAGGAGGCCGTGCGCGGCGCAGGGCGCCCGATCGGCTGGGACGGCAAGCGGCTCGACGAGATGCTCGCTGAGTCCGAGCGGCTGTTCGACGAGACGGGGGCCTATCAGGGGCTCAGCGGTGAGCTCGAGCTGATGCGCTCCGATCCGATCGGCTACGAGAAGCTGTTCTCGCGCATCCGTGGCGGGCTGGTCTCGGCGCGGGAGACCGCGCTCAACATCTCGGCGTCTCCGATCGTCCGCGAGCTGGGCGAGCTCTGCTTCGCGCTGTACTCGCCCGAGGGCGATTCGATCGCGCTCTCGACGGGGATCATCGTCCACGTCCACACGATGTCCGACGCGATCAAGTGGATGATCCGCGAGGGGTACGAGGACAACCCCGGAATCGCGCCGGGCGACATCTTCGCCAACAACGACCCGACGATCGGCGATGTGCACAACGCCGACGTGCAGACGTTCGTGCCGATCTTCTGGGAGGGCGAGCTGGTCGCCTGGGCGGGTGGCGTGACGCACGTCCTCGACATCGGCGCCTCGACGCCGGGCGGCGTGCCGGTGGGGCCGACGCATCGCCTCGACGACGGCATCGACCTGCCCTGCGTGAAGATCGGCGAAGGGGATGAGATCGCGCGCTGGCACCTCGAGCGCTGCCGCAAGCAGACGCGCGCGCCGATGTACTACCTGCTCGACGAGCGCACGCGGCTCGCCGGCTGCCACATGATCCGCGACGCGGTCGAGCGCGTGATCCGCGAGGAGGGGATCGACCGGTTCAAGCAGTTCTCGCGCGAGGTGATCGAGGAGGGCCGGCGGTCGTTCAAATCGCGGATCCGCGAGATGACGGTGCCCGGGCGCTATCGGGCGGCGTCGTTCATGGACAACACGTACGCCGACAAGGTGCAGCTGCCTTCCCGGGCGCGACGCGACTTCCTCATGCACGCGCCGTTCGAGGTGCGGATCGGGGGCGACGGGGAGTACGCGCTCGACCTCGATGGCTCCTCGGCGTGGGGCTGGCACTCGATGAACTGCACGCCGTCGGCGATGCAGGGCGCGATCTGGGTGATGTTCACGCAGACGCTGATCTGCAACGACAAGGTGAACGACGGCGCCTACTTCGCGGTGAAGACGCACTTCCCCGAGGGCTCGATCGCGAACCTCGGGGACGCGGAGGGCTCGACGGGGATCGCCTGGGCTTTCCTGCAGCCGGCGTTCACCGGCTACCCGCGCACGCTGTCACGGGCGCTGCAGGCGCGCGGGTTCATCGAGGAGGTGATCGGCGCGTACTCGGTGTCGGGCAACGTGATTCAGGGCGGCGGCATCGACCAGTACGGGAACTCCTCGGCGATCATGAACTTCGAGATCGCCGCGCAGGGGATGGGCGCGAAGTACGTGCTCGACGGCACGGACACGTGCGCCGCGATGTTCAACCCGGAGGGCGACGCGGGCGACGTCGAGATGTGGGAGCTGATCTGCCCGATGATCTACCTCTCGCGGCGGATCAAGGCGAACACGGGCGGGCCCGGCCGCCACCGGGGCGGGTCGAGCTTCGAGTCGCTGCACATGATCTGGAACACGCCCTTCTGGGAGCTGCAGAACCTGGGGACGTCGCGGCTGTTCACCTCGCAGGGGATCTTCGGGGGCTATCCCGGCTCGGTCGCGTACATCCACAACATCAAGCGCAACAACCTGCGCGAGCTCGCGGAGGCGGGGGAGGCGTATCCGGTCGCCGACGGGCGCTTCGACTTCCCCGAGCTGCTCGCGATCGAGGGCGAGCGCACCTACAAGCTCGACAACTTCACGCTGCTCGAGCCGTTCGAGTCGGGCGATCTGTACCTCTCGGTGATGAAGGGCGCCGCGGGGCTCGGTGATCCGCTGGAGCGCAAGCCCGAGGACGTGGAGCGCGACATCGAGGAGGGGCACGTGCTGCCCGAGTACGCGGAGCGCGTGTATGCGCCCGGCGATCGCGACGGGGCGCGCCGGCGCAGGCTGGAGCGCGCGCGCCCGTTCGATGAGTGGTGGGCCGAGCAGCGCGAGCGCGTGCTCGCCGGCGACATCATCGAGCCCGTCCTGGTCGGCTACGAGGAGTCGATGAAGCTCTCCCCGCGCTGGGCGGCGGAGTTCCGGGGGTTCTGGGATCTGCCGGAGGACTTCACGTTCGGGGTGCCTACGCCGACTCTGCCGCCGGACTTGCGCGCGCAACCGGGCAAGGTGACGCCGGCGGAGTCCGCCGCGGAGTTCCTGGCGAGCTCGCGCGTGGAGCGGGTGGAGATGCCCGCGTCCGCGGGCGGGAGCTCGCTCGAGCCGGAGACGCTCGCCGCGCTCTACGACGAGAAGCTCTCCCGTCGCGAGGTCAAGGAGATCCAGTCCGGGTTCAAGGATCCCGACCGGTTCGACAAGTGGGTGGCTCTTCTGCAGGAGCGCGTGGAGTGGGACGATCCGATCGTGCTCCCGCTCGGCGAGGGGCTCAACGTGGTGCGCCGCCGCGCCGACGGGGAGCTCGTGATCCGCACGGACGCGGGGCACGACTTCTGCCGGGCGGATGAGAACTGGAAGATGTTCGCGCCGATGTTCGTGCGCGACTCGGCGGAGCTCCTGCAGGAGATTTATCCGCGGATGGCGCACTGCGATCCGGATTGGATGGAGCTGCGCGAGTTCTACTGCCCGATCTCCGGACGGCTGCTCGAGACGGAGGCGGTCGCGCCGGGCTACCCGGTGGTCCACGACTTCCTGCCGGACATCGAGGGCTTCTACCGGGGCTGGCTGGGGCGCGAGGTTCCGCGCTGAGCGCGCTCGTTTGGAGCGGCGGGGCTCACCCGTTAGGGTGGGTCGGTGAGCAAGCGGGGAGGACTGCTGGCGGCGTTGGCGGTCGCCGTGGGGTGTCCGTCTGTGGCCGGCGCGGCGACGGTGTCCGTGCAGCCGATCGGCAAGGACCAGCACGTGGTGTTGCAGGCGGCGCCGGGCGAGCGCAACAAGGTGATCGTGTCCACGGACGGGGTGAACGTGGCGGTGCGTGATCGGGGCGCCGATCTCGGCGTGGGCGCCGGTTGCGTCTCGGTCAATGACCACCGCGCGAACTGCGCGCTGCCGGGCTTCGGCCGCGTGGAGGCTCGCCTGGGGAACCGCAAGGACTCGGTGCGGGTGAAGGGGCAGATGCTCAACCTGAGCGCGCTCGGAGGTGCCGGCGCGGACAGGCTGATCGGCGGACCGGGGCCGGACTTCTTCGATGGCGGCGCGGGCGCCGACGTTATCCGCGGTCGTGCCTCCGTCGATACCGTCAGCTACCTCACGCGCACGCAGCGGGTGCGTGTAAGGCTCGGCGATGGGAAGCGCAACGACGGTGGCACGGCCGATGGCGCCAAGCGCGATCTGGTTCGCGGCGTCGAGAACGTCAACGGGGGCGCGGGCAGCGATCTGCTCGTGGGCGATGGGAAGGACAACGCCCTATGGGGCGCGGGTGGGAACGACACGATCCGCGGCAAGGGCGGGGAGGACTACGTCATCGGGGGCGTGGGGCGCGATCGGGTCTTCGGCGGGAAGGGGCCCGATCTCTTCCCCGGGGGTGCCGGCAGGGATCGCGCCTTCGGCGGCGCGGGTCGCGACCACTTCCAGGGCGGGAGCCCGGGCAACGGCGCCGATTTGTTCGTCGGGGGCGGCGGCTGGGACACCGCGCAGTACTCGTTCGGGTCGGTGCGCCTGTCGCTCGACGGCGTCGCGAACGACGGCCAGTGCGCCGATCCGGCCTGCTCGGAGTCGGATGAGGGCGACAACCTCAAGGGCATCGAGAGGCTGCAGGCGCCCTTCGGCGACGACGTACTGATCGGCTCGAAGCGCGATGAGGAGTTCCATCCCTCGCGCGGTGCCGACACCGTGCTCGCTCGCGGGGGTGACGACATCATTCACTCCACGTTCGATGGGGATCCCGACGTCTTCAACTGCGGGGCGGGCGACGATCTGCTGCTCGGCGACGTCGACGCCTTCGATATGAATCCCAACTGCTAGGTCGATGACCTATCTGGTGAGAGGTGAGCGCCCGCGAGGGCGAGTTGAGCAGCCCGCGCCCGATCCTGCCCTGCCGCGAGCGCTCGTGATCGGCGCGGGTGCGTCGGGAATCACGGCGGCGAAGGCGCTCGCGGAGAAGCGCGTGCCGTTCGACTGGTTCGAGATGGGCCCGGAGCTCGGGGGCAACTGGGTGCTCGGCAACCCCAACGGGGTGAGCGCGTGCTACTCGACGCTCGAGATGAATACGTCGGGCCCACGGATGGCGTTCTCGGACTTCCCGATGTCCAACGAGGACTACCCGATGCACTGGGAGGTCCGCGAGTACTTCAACGATTACGTGGACCACTTCGGGCTGCGCGAGCGGATCACGTTCAACGCGAAGGTGGAGCGCGTCGAGCGCCTTGGGGACGGCACTTGG
>CBFGWL010000014.1:0-44229 GCA_965652565.1 uncultured bacterium | reverse complement strand
CGCGCGACCCCGACGCACCCCAAAACTCCCCCGGACTACGCTTCGCGCGTGCTCCTCGGGGTCGACGTTGGCGGAACCTTCACCGACGCCGTCCTGTTCGACGGCGCGGAGCTTCATACCGGCAAGGCGCCGACGACGCCCGACGACCAGGCGCGCGGCGTCATGGCCGCCATCGAGCAGGTCCTCGAGCGCGCCGGCGCCGCGGCTGGGGACGTCCGGCGGTTCGCGCACGGGATGACCGTCGGCACGAACGCGCTGCTCGAACGCCGTGGAGCGCGCACGGCGCTCGTCGCCACCGCCGGTTTCGAGGACGTGGTCGAGATCGGCCGGCAGGCGCGGCCGTCGCTGTACCGGCTCTGCGAGGCGCCGCCCGAACCGCTCGTGCCCCGCGACCTGCGCTTCGGCGCCCGTGAGCGAGTGGGACCCGATGGGGTCGTTACCCCGATGGCCGCCGCCGAGCCCGAGCGGATCGCCGAGCTCGTGGCGGCGGCGGACGCCGAGTCCGTGGCGGTCTGCCTGCTCTTCAGCTACGTGGAACCCGAGCACGAAGAGCGCATCGCGCAGGCAATCGCGGCACGCTGCCCAGGCGTGCACGTCTCGGCCTCCCACCGCGTGCTCCCGCGCTTTCGCGAGTACGAGCGCACCTCCACCACCGTGATCGACGCGTACCTGGCGCCCCTCCTCGGCCGCTACCTGCGCTCGCTCTCAGACACGGCGAGCGCGGCGGGGCTGCCGCCGATCGAGGTCGTCAAGTCCTCGGGCGGCGCCGTCGACGCCGCGGAGGCGGCCGGCGGCGGCGCCTGGAGCGTGCTCTCCGGGCCGGCCGGGGGCGCGGTGGGCGCGAGCCTGATCGCCCGGCTCTCGGGCGACGGGAGCGCGCTCGGGTTGGACATGGGCGGCACCTCGTGCGACGTGTGCGTGGTCGAGGACGGCGCGGTCCGGCTCACCGACACGCGCGAGATCGAGGGCCGCGTCATCCAGCTGCCGATGGTCGACGTCCACACGGTGGGCGCCGGCGGCGGCTCGATCGCCTGGCGCGACCACGGCGGCGCGCTGCGCGTGGGACCGCAGTCCGCGGGCGCCGACCCGGGGCCGGCCTGCTACGGGCGCGGCGGCACCCAGCCCACGGTGACCGACGCCAACCTGGTGCTCGGCCGCCTCGCCTCGGACTCGAAGCTCGCCGGCGGCGTCGAGCTGGACGCGGACGCCGCCGAGCGCGCGATCGCCGAGCTCGCCGGCGAGCTCGGGCTGACTCCGCTCGAGACCGCGGAGGGCATCGTGCGCCTGGCCGACCAGGAGATGGTGCGCGCGCTGCGGGTTGTGACGGTCGAGCGCGGCGTCGATCCGCGCCGCTTCGCGCTCATGCCGTTCGGCGGCGCGGGGCCCACGCACGCGACCGCGATCGCCGAGGAGCTCGAGATCGAGCGCATCCTCTGCCCGCGCGCCGGCGGTGTGCTCTCCGCGCTCGGCCTGCTGGCGGCGCCGCGCAGGCGCGATGCATCGCGCACGGTGATGCTCGCCGGCGCGGAGCTGCGGCGCGAACGCGTCGCCGAGGTCGTCGAGGCCATGCGGGCGGAGCTCGAACCGGGGATGGAGGGGGCCGCCGTGGAGTGCAGTTACGAACTGCGCTACCGCGGTCAGGCCTTCGAGCTGCCGGTCGCAGCGGGCCCGGATCCCGATCCGGGCGAGCTGCGCGCCGCGTTCGACGCCGAGCACGAGCGCCGCTACGGCTTCGCGGACCCCGACGCGGAGATCGAGCTCGTGCACGTGAACGTCGCTCTCGTCGAGCGGGGCCCCCAGCCCGAGCCTCGCGCTGCCGCCGAGGAGCCCAGGCGCAGCGCCCGCCGCATCCGCATGGCCGGCGAGTGGGTCGAGGCCGAGGTCCTGCGCGGCGAGCTCCCCGCGGGCCTCAGCGTCACCGGCCCAGCGGTCCTCGAGCTCCCGGAGACGACGATGGTCCTCCCGCCCACGTGGCACGCGCGCGTGGACGAACACGGCACGATCCTCGCGGAGCGCAAACGATGAGCGCGATCGACCCGATCACCCTGCAGGTCATGGCCGGCGCCCTGCGCGCGATCTGCGACGAGATGGGCGCGGTCCTCGTCCGCGCCGCGCACTCGCCCAACATCAAGGAGCGCCGGGACTGCTCCACGGCCCTCTTCGACCGCCACGGCGAGCTCGTCATGCAGGCCGAGCACATCCCGGTCCACCTCGGCTCGATGCCTGACGCCGTGGCTGCCGTGCTCGGCGAGGAGCATCGCCCGGGCCGGGCCTGGGTTCTCAACGACCCGTTCGCGGGCGGCACGCACCTGCCCGATATCACCGTGATCACCCCGGTCTTCGCCGACGGCGCTCTGCTCGGCTTCACCGCGAGCCGCGCGCATCACGCCGACGTCGGCGGACCCACCCCGGGCGGCATGCCCTCCCACTCGACCCGCCTCGAGGAGGAGGGCGTCGTGATCCCGCCCCAGCCGGTCGACGATAAGGGCCTGCGCGAGCTCGCCGGGCGCATGCGCGCGCCCGGGCAGCGCCTCGCGGATCTGCGGGCGCAGCTCGCCGCGAACGCCGTGGGCGTGGAGCGCCTCACCGACCTCGTGGAGCGCGAGGGACGCGCCGGCGTCGAGGCCGCGATGGCCGCGATCCTCGACTACGCCGAGCGCCGCACCCGCTCCCGCCTGGCGGAGCTGCCCGACGGCTCGTGGGAGGCCCGCGACGTCCTCGAAGGGGGCGCCCACGGCGAGCTCGACGTGGAGCTGCGTGTCCGCGCGACGATCGCCGGCGATGAGCTCGAGCTCGATTTCTCGGGCACGGCGGAGCAGCTCGCGGGAAACCTCAACTGCCCGCTCCCCGTCACGAAGTCGGCCTCGTTCTTCGCAGTGCGTGTGCTGATCGACCCCGACGCCCCTCCCTCCGCGGGCGCGCACCGCCCCGTCGCCGTGCGCGCCCCCGCCGGCACCGTCGTGAACGCCCGCCCTCCGGCCGCCGTGGCCGCCGGCAACGTCGAGACGTCGAGCCGCGTCGCCGACCTCGTCCTCGCTGTCCTCGCCGAGCCCGCGGGCGGCCCCGCCCAGGGCCAGGGCACGATGAACAACGTGACCCTGGCGAACGACGAGTTCACCTACTACGAGACCCTCGGGGGCGGCCAGGGAGCGTGCGCGCGCGCCGACGGGCCGTCCGCCGTGCACGTCGCGATGTCGAACACGCTCAACACGCCCATCGAGGCGCTCGAGACCGAGCTGCCGGTGCGGGTCGCCGAGCTGGCCGTGCGTCGCGGCAGCGGCGGCGCCGGCAGGCACCGCGGCGGCGAGGGCATCGCGCGCGAGCTGATCGCGCTCGCGCCGATGGACTTCACGCTGATCACCGAGCGCCGGCGCATCGCGCCGCGCGGCCGCGACGGCGGCGCGGACGGCGCCCCGGGCCGCAACTACCGCAACGGCGAAGAGCTGCCCGCGAAGGCTTCCGGAAGCTTGGCGCCCGGCGATCGCCTCCGCATCGAGACGCCCGGTGGGGGCGGCCTCGGCGCCCCGGAACCCACCCCCTGAGCACCCCCGAAACGCCGCTTGATGAAGGTGAGAGCTTTCTCATGCGGCCCTCAGCCTCCCCTCATCCCGGGGGCGGAACATGGTCATGCATTGGAAAGGCACGGGATGGTGGCTCGCCGCCGCCCCGGGCGCACCCGGGGGATGGGTCCGGGTAGCCACGCCCCGCGCGCTCCGGCGTCCGGTGCCCGCCCGTACGATGGTCGCGACCCCGCCGCAGGCCCGAAGCCCGATGGAGGACGGCGCGCACCCCCATTCCACTCCCCCGCTGACCCCCGGTCAGCGAATCGGACCCGGCTACGAGGTGATCGAACATCTCAGCCGCGGCCGGCGGCTCGACGTGTACGACGCGTGGAGCCACGAGCGCGCCACGCGGGTCATCGTCAAGGCGCTGCGCCCCGAACGACGCGCCGACCGCAAGGCGCACGATCAGCTCATCGCCGAGGGCGAGCTGCTCATGCGCTTCACGCACCCGCACATCGTGCGCGGGTATGAGGTGCTCGACGGCGAGCCGCCCGCGATCGTCATGGAAACGCTGCCGGGCGAGACCCTCGCCCATCTCGTCGAGGAGACCCAGCCGCGGCTCAGCGCGAGCGACGTCGCCCATCTGGGCATCCAGCTCGGCTCGGCGATCTTCTACCTGCACCGACAGGGCATCCTGCACCTCGACCTCAAACCCGCCAACGCCGTCACCTTCGCCGGTCAGGTGAAGGTGATCGACCTCAGCCTCGCGCGCCCTCCCGGCGAGGCGCCACCGGGGATCGGCACCTTCTTCTACCTCGCGCCCGAACAGGCCCGCGGCGAGCAGCTCGGGCCGCCGGCCGACGTCTGGGGCATCGGCACGATCCTGTTCGAGCTCGCGGCACTCCAACCGGCTTTCGACGACCCCGGGGGCGAGCTCGACGACGACTCCGAAGCCGAGTTCACCGCCGATTCGGAGCCGGACGCGGAAGGCGGCTCCTCGGAGTGGTACTCGACGACGGCATCCGAGTCGGCCACCTGGGCATCCTCCGACCGCGGAGACGCCGAGGAGACCGGCTACCCGCAGCTCGAGGCCGCGGCGCCGCCGCTGGCCTCCCTCCGCGGCGATCTGCCCGCCGAGCTGACCACGCTGGTCGACCGCTGCCTGGCCCATGATCCGGCGGCCCGGCCCAGCGTCCCGGAGCTGCTGCACATCCTGGAGCGGTTCACCGGCGCCGATCCCCGCGAGCGCCGCTTTGCGATGCCCTAATCGGGCTTCGCAACATCACTCACAAACTTGGCAAATCGCTTTCCGTCGCGTATTCTCATGCGCGTTCCTCCGGCACCCTCGTCCGCCGTTTGCGGTGCGCTGGGCCGGAGTTCTTTGCCCCCGACTACTTCCCCAACTTTTGCCTATGCCGATTGCCTTCAAGGAGTGGGCCGTCACAGTGCGCGCGCTGTCCGAAGGAGAGCAGCTGATCACACTGCGCAAGGGCGGTATCCGCGAAGAGGACAAGCATTTTGAGCTCGAGCACGAGCGCTTCTTCCTCTACCCGACTTTCGATCACCAGCGCAACGATCTCGTCCGTGAGTCTCACCATCCGGAGCTGCGCCGCGCGCTCGAGGAGGGCGTGTGGCCCGACGAGGAGCCCTCGCCGCGGGCGCTGCTTCAGGACGGCGGCATCCCCCAGCCCGACCGCGTTCGCATCCGCGCTTGGGCCGAGGTTGCCGACCACTGGACCACGGAGGACCCGCGGATCGTCGACGGCCTCTCGCCGTTCCACGTCTGGACGCCCGACTACGCGCTCAAGCGGCTGCGCTGGAAGCGGCGGCACCCGCTGCACGTCCTGCTGCTGCGCGTTCATCGCATTCCGCGCCCGGTGACGGTGCGCGTCCGCGACGAGTACCACGGCTGCCGCTCGTGGGTCGAGATCGACCGCGATCTGCCCTTTGAGGGCACCCCGGTGATGGCCGACGAAGAGTTCGATCGCGCCGCCGACTCGATCCGCTCGATCGTCGCCGAGTCCACGCCGGTCCTCGCTTGACCGAGCGCGCCGGCGCTGCCGTCGCATCGCTTGAGCCGCTGATCGCCCCTGCTCGCCGGGCGCTCGTGCTCGGCATCGGCGGCGGGGGCGACGCCGTCGGCTCGCTCGCGGTCGCGCGCCAGCTCGAGGCGCGCGGGCTGGAGTTCGTGCTGGGCGGCGTCGCGTGGGAGCGCTTCGCGGTCGACCCGTACCCCGGCCCGCGGCCGCTCGCCCAGATCCAAGGCGGCAAGCGCGTCGGCGACACAGCGCTTCTGATCGATCCCGCCGAGGGCGCGCGCACCCCGGAGGGCGTGCACTTCTGCGAGTCGCGCTTGGCGGAGTTCCTGGACGCGCCCACCGTCCTGATCGACGTGACCGCGGGCCCCGAGGCGGCCGCGGCCGGCATCGACGCCGTCGCCGGTCACCTCGGCTGCGATCTCATCGCCCTGGTCGACATCGGCGGCGACGCGATCGCCGAAGGGAGCGAGCCGGGACTCGCCAGCCCACTGTGCGATGCCGTGATGATCGCCGCGGGCGAGGCCCTGCCCGCGAGCCGCCAGCGCTTTCTCGCGATCCTCGGCGCGGGCTGCGACGGCGAGCTCACGCCGGACGAGGTGAGTGAGCGCATCGCCGTCCTCGCGGGCCGCGGGGCCTGGCTCGACACGCTCGGCGTCAGCGGCGCGATCGCCGCTGAGATCGAGCGGGCCGCCGACGTCGCGGTCACCGAAGCGAGCCGCCTGGTCGCGCGCGCGGCCCGCGGCGCGCTGGGTGCGACCGAGATCCGGGGCGGGATGCGGACCGTGGAACTGGGCCCCCTGGCTGCGCTTGCGTTCTGCTTCGACCTCGAGCGCGCAATCACGGAGCTCCCGCTCGCGCGCGCCGTCCGCGGGGCCACCGATATCGAGGCGGCCCGCACCAGGCTCGCCGACGCCGGTGTCCGCACCGAGCTCGACTACGAGCGCGAGCGCGCGCACGCCGCAGGCTGACAGCGACCCGCCGCGCGCTTATACTCGCGCTGCGGTCGCCAAGGAGGGCGGCGCGAGGTCCCAGGCAGGGACCCGAGAGAGGAGGAAGGGATGTCTCGTACATGCTTGGCCGTGTTCGTGGCTTTCGCCGCGCTGGTAGGGCTTGCCACCTCGGCGAGCGCCGCCCCGCCCCCACCGGGCGACTACCAGGAGAATGACTACGGCGGCTTCCGCAACGTCATGCCGCCCGGGCAGAACGGCTTCGCCACCGCGCAGGACATCTTCGCCTTCATCGGAACCGGCACCCGCCCGCCGCACAGCAACGACCAGCTGCCGCTCTACGCCGACCTCGTCTACGAGGGGGCGAACGTGAGCCCGGGCCAGCTCGATGAGTTCTTCAAGGACGCCAGCTTCGGCGTGCCCCCCGGTGTCGGCAGCCAGACCGAGAACCCGAATTGCGACATCGTCTCGCCCCCGTCGGCCAACTCGCCGCACTGCGACGACGTCACGATCGTGCGCGACGACGCGTTCGGCGTGCCGCGCATCTACGGCGCCGACCGCGCCGCGCTGATGTTCGGGATCGGCTACGCAACCGCGCAGGACCGCCTGTTCACGATGGACGTGCAGCGCCACGCCGGCCGCGCGGAGCTGTCGTCGTTCCTCGGCGGCTCCAACCGCGGCGCCGACCGCTCGATCTGGCGCAGCGCGCCTTACACGGACGCCGACCTGGAGCTGCAGTTCGAGCGCATGGACGACCTCTACGGCGCCGACGGCGCGCAGGTCCAAGAGGACGTGCAGAACTACACCGACGGCGTCAACCAGTACATCGCGGAGGCCCGGCAGGGGCCGCCCGTGTTCGCGGCCGACTCGCTGATCCCCGGTGAGTACGGGCTGATCGGCCAAGCCGACGGGCCGGAGCCCTGGCGCGAGATCGACGTGATCTCGGTCGCCTCGCTGGTGGCCGGGATCTTCGGCAAGGGCGGCGGCGGCGAGATGCGCTCCGCACAGGCCCTGGAGGCCGCGATCGAGCGTTTCGGCGAGCAGGAAGGGCGCGCCGTGTGGGCCGACTTCCGCTCCGCCGAGGATCCGGAGACGCCCACCACCGTGCACGACACCCCCTTCCCCTACCTCGAGCCCCCGGCCGACCCCGAGGGCGTGGCGCTGCCCGATCCGGGGACGCTGCGTACCGAGCCCGTGGTCGCGGAGGGCGACGCGGCGCGCGTGCCCGTGCGCCGCTCGGCGATCGGCGAGCTACTGAGCTCGGAGGGACTCGCCTCGAACGCCCTGCTCGTCTCCGCCGATGAGTCGGAGAGCGGCAAGCCGATCGCCGTGATGGGCCCGCAGGTGAGCTACTACACGCCCGGCGCGCTCATCGAGCAGGACATCCACGCGCCGGCGTCGGCCGCGGGTCCCGCGATCGACGCACAGGGCACCGCGTTCGCGGGCGCCAACCTATACGTGCAGCTCGGCCGCGGCCAGGACTACGCCTGGTCCGCCACCTCGGCCGGACAGGACATCATCGACACGTTCGCGCTCGAGCTCTGCGAACCAGATGCCTCCGAGCCCACGCTCGCTTCGGACCACTACCTCTTCGACGGGGAGTGCCTCCCGTTCGAGGTGCTGGAGCGCGAGAACAGCTGGACGCCGAACCAGGCCGACTCGACGCCGGCCGGCTCGGAGACGCTGCGCGCGCTGCGCACGAAGCTCGGCATCGTGACCCACCGCGGCCGCGTGGACGGTAAGCCGGTGGCGTTCACCGAGCTGCGCGCGACCTACTTCCACGAGGCGGACTCGGCGATCGGGTTCGCCGATTTCAACGACCCCGGTCGCGTGGCGAGCGCCGAGGACTTCCAGGCGGCCGCCAGCAAGATCGACTACACGTTCAACTGGTTCTACGCCGACAACGAGGACATCGCGTACTTCAACTCGGGCGCGAACCCCGTGCGTGCGGAGAACACCGACGCGAACCTGCCGATCCTGGGCCAGCCGCAGTTCCTCTGGGAAGGCTTCGACCCGGACGACTTCACGTTCGAGCGTGAGCCCGCATCGGCCCGCCCGCAGGTGATCAACCAGCCGTACCTGACGAGCTGGAACAACAAGCAGGCGCCCGAGTACCGGGCACCCGACGACACCTTCTATTACGGCCCCGTCCACCGCGTGCTGCCGCTCGACGACCGCATCGAGGCGGGGATCGCGGGCGACGAGAAACTCTCGCTCGCCGAGCTGACCGGGATCATGAACGACGCCGCGACCGTCGATCTGCGCGGCTCGCACGTCCTCGGGGTCGTGCTGAAGGCCCTGCGCGGCGGCAAGAAGCCGCTCGGGCGCGCCCAGCGCAAGGCCGTCAAGCAGCTGATGGCGTGGCGCAAGGCCGGCGCCCACCGCCGCGACGGCAACCGCGACGGGCTGTACTCGCGTGCGAAGGCGATCCGGATCATCGACGCCTGGTGGCCGCGCCTCGTGCGCGCCCAGTTCCGCCCCGCGCTCGGCGGAGCGCTTTGGGATCGGCTGCGCGCGGCCCTCGGGCTGCACGACGCACCGGGCGCCAGCGGCTCGGCCTTCGGGAGCGGCTGGTACAGCCAGGTCCAGAAGGATCTCCGCACACTGCTGGGCCGCTCGGTCGAGGGCGCGTACTCGCGCACCTACTGCGGCGACGGCCGGCGCAACGCGTGCCGCAAGGCGCTGCGCAAGTCGCTCGCCGGCGCGCTGCGCAACATGAAGCCGCGGGACCTCTACCCCGGCGGCAAGTGCTCCGAGGGCAGCGCGCAGTGGTGCCACGATGCGATCCGCCACACCGTGGTCGGCGCGATCGGGCAGCCGCCGATCCACTGGGTCAACCGGCCGACCTTCCAGCAGGTCGTCGAGGCCCAGGACCACCGCTAGACGCCGAACTACAACCGCGAGGGCAGCACTAGGCTTGCGTCTGTGACCTGGGTCGAGACGGAATCGCTGAGCTTCACCGCGCGTCATGAGGAGGACGACGAGGAGTCAGCGCAGCGCACCCTCGACGCGCTCGAGGATCTGCGCCTCCGGCTCGAGGACCGCTTCGACGAGGCCCCGGGCGACATCACGGTGGTCGTCCACCCCACGCCCGCGTGGCTCGCCGCAGCGCACCCGTTCCTGCCCGCGGCGCGGCTCGCCACCGCACCCGCCGGCCGGCGCTATCTGGCCGGCTGGGCGATGGCCAACGAGCTGCACGTGCTCAACGACGACTACCTCGACCGGCGCGCCGCCGGCGAGGATTCGCTGGCCGCGCTGCGCGGAACCGCCGAGCGCCTCTACGCGCAGATCGTGATCGGGGCGAACAACCCGAGCCTGCCGCCGCCGTGGGGCCCGCGGCGCTTCGCCCGCTATCTGCGGTGGGCGTGGCTCGTCGAGGGCGCGTCCCAGTACTTCGCGGGGCAGGTGCCGCTCTTCCGCGCGGCGGTCCAGACGCGCATGCGGACGGGCAAGGCGCCCTCGTTCCCGCCGACGGCGCGCGACGGCGTGATCTTGGGCGGCACGATCTTCGCCCTGCTGGAGCGCCACCGCGGCCCGGACGCATGCCACCTGCTCGCCTCGCGCGTGCGTCGCGAGGGCGCCGACCGGGCGATTGAGATCGCCTTCGGCGCGCGCGCCCGCGAGGTCGAGGAGGAGTGGCGCCGGTACCTGCGCGAGGACGTGCCGCGCTCGGGCTCGCCGGACGAGCTCGAAGAGCTGCACTGGTAGCGGGCGCTCAGGTCGCCAGTAGGTAGAGCGCCAGGACGACCAACACCGCCAGCGCGACCGCGATCACGAAGCCGCGCGCGAACGCGGCGGGCGCGACGCCACCGTCGGCCGGCTCGGGGATGTGGGTCGTGCCTCGCACGGGCGAGCCGTGGAGGAGCTCTCGCGCCGCCTCCGCGGCCTCCTCCGGCACCAGGATGTCGCGCGGTCCCGCCGCGAGGAAGTCGGGAACGTCGAAGCCGCGGGTACGGCGCTCCACGGACGGGATCCCCTCCTCGCGCAGGATCCCTTCGATCAGCTCAGCCTCGGCCTGGTTGGCTGCCCACGCGACCTTGACGAGGCGTCCGCCCCCGGGTGGCGCGGGCGGCGCCACTCATTCGACCTCGAGGTCGACCTCGGTCACCGAGCCGTCGCGAATCGCCCAGGCACGCAGCTCGGGCGCGTCACGGTCGGCGATCGAGCAGATCAGATAGAGCGGATCGGGCCAGTTCGCCGCCAGGTTGATGTCGGTCTGCGACGGCTCCGGCGCGCTCTTGGTGTGTGAGTGGTAGATCGCGGCGAGCTCCTCCCCGCGCTCCTCGATCTCCTGCGTGATCCGGAAGAGATCCTGCGGGTGGACGGAGTAGGCGAGCGGGCTCGCCATCTCGTTGCGCGCGCGGAAGACCTCGGTGGCGCGGCCGTCGCGTCCCGCGATCATTCCGCAGCACTCGTTCGGCGCTTCCTCGAGGGCGTGGGCGACGATCTCGTCAACCAGTGCGCGGGCGATTCTCACGCGCACGAGGCTATTCGATGCGCACGCGAAAAGGCGCCCTCAGTACCAGGCGGAGGCGGGGTCGCGCGGGGGCTCGCGCAGATCGCCCGCGTCGGTGCCGAGCAGGTCAGCGTCCTCCCGGCCGAGCTCCCAGAGCATGTCGTCGAGCATCGGCGGGCTTAGGCCGGCGACCGCGGCCAGCTCCTTGAGCGCCGCGCGCGTCGCGGGCCGCACCTCCTCGAGCGGCCCGGGCTCGACCAGGCCGCTGCGCAGCGCGAGGCGCATCAGCACGTTGTCAGCCGCCACCTCCCAATTCTCGGGGTCGGTCACCTCCAGCCAGCCGCGGCGTTCGGCGATCTTCGCGAACAGAAACGCCTTCTTGCCGATCGGGTCGGAGTAGGCCTCGTAGCGCGCGAGCGCGGTCACCAGGCCATCCGCGCCGCGCAGCCGCCCGCCGCAGGCCCGCAGCACCGCCCCGGCGGAGCCGCCGTAGTCGCGCAGCAGGCCGCGCGCGAGATCGCGCCATAGGGCAGCGCGCCGCTCCGGATCGGCGACGGTCTCGTCCTCCACGTAGAACCAGCGGGCCACCTCGCTCGCGCGCACGTCCCGCAGGCGGCGGGCCGTGAGCAGACCGGGCTCCAAGCGCGCAGCGCGCAGACCCGCGAGCCACATCAGCTCGCTCCCCGAGTACGGCCCCTCGCCCTCCAGGCGGTGCGCCCGCTCATAGCCGGTCTTGTGGTCGACTGCGCAGAGGAAGATCGCCGCGTCCGGGTCGGGTACGTGCGCGAAGTCCGGCGGCTCGTAGTCCGCCGCCAGCTCGCGCACGCGCGCGGCCACCCGCTCGAGGACGGCTGCGTCGGTCACCCCGCGGCCCCCGCCGCGTTCGCCCGCGCCCCCAAGTAGCGCCTGCGCTCGTGGTCCGGCAGGCGCTCCACGGCGTAGCGCAGCATGGTGCGCGGCATCTCGGCGGCGTGGCGGTCCAGAAAGCCGCGCAGCAGGTCGCCGTCGACGCGCTTGCCCACCTCGCGCAGCATCCAGCCGACCGCCTTGTGGATGAGGTCGTGCTCGTCGTGCAGCAACCGCTCGGCGAGCCGCAGGGTCGGCCCCGCCTCCCCCGTCTTGATGTAGGCGAAGGTGGTGAGCATCGCGATGCGGCGATCCCACACCGACGGCGATGCGGCGAGCCCGTCGAGGAGTTCCGGCTCGGCCGCCGCGCGCTCGGGCAAGAGGTGCTCGGCCGACGCGTCGACCAGATCCCAGTTGTTCACGCGGTCGCGCCGGGCGAGATAGAGGTCGGCGATCGCCTCGCGCTCGGCGGCATCGGCGCGCCGGAAGCGCTCGACGAGGATCGCGAGCGCGACGAAGCGATGCTCGTGGATCGGGCTTTGGAGCAGGCGCTCGCAGTCCGCGAGCGACGCGTCCCGATGGCGGCGGGCTACGCGGCGCTGCTCCGGCACCGGGATGCCGAGGAAACGATCGCCCTCGCCGTAGCCGCCCGGTTCCGTGCGGAAGAATCGCTGTGAGTGCGCTGCGCGCTCGGGATCCGCGAGCGCGTCGAGCTCGCCCTCGATCGCGGCGACGCTCACCACCAGATCGTGGAGTCGACCCCTTCGAGCTCCTCGACGGGCTTCGTGTAGACGCCCGAGGAGAGGTACTTCCAGCCGTCGTCGGGAACGATGAAGACGATGTTGCCCTCGTCCATCTCGCCCGCGATCCGCGCGCAGATCGCCGCGATCGCGCCCGCCGAGACACCCGCGAACAGGCCTTCCTCACGCAGTAGGCGCTGCGTCCAGACGATCGCGTCGCGGTTGGAGACCATGATCTTGCGGTCGAGCAGCGACAGATCGATGATCGGCGGGATGAAGCCGTCGTCGAGCGAGCGCAGGCCCTGCACGAGCTCGCCCTGCATCGGCTCCGCGGCGACGATCTTCGTGTTGGGGTCGTTCTCCTTGAGCCGCCGCCCCACCCCCATCAGCGTGCCGCCGGTGCCCAGGCCCGCGACGAAGGCGCTCACCTCATCGAGCTCCTCGAGGATCTCGACCGCGGTCCCGTTGTAGTGCGCGAGCGGGTTGGCCTGGTTCCCGTACTGGTAGGGCATGTAGTACTCGGGATTGGACTCGGCCATCTCGAGCGCCTTCTCCACCGCCCCGTTGGAGCCCTTCGCGCCCTCCGAGTAGACGATCTCCGCGCCGAACATCCGCAGGAGCTGCGTGCGCTCCTCCGTGACGTTGTCCGGCATCACGACCTTCACCGGGTAGCCCTTCAGCCGGCCGATCATCGCGAGCGCGATGCCCGTGTTGCCCGACGTCGGCTCGAGGATCGTCTGGCCGGGGCTGATCGCGCCCTCTGCCTCCGCGTGCTCGATCATCGACTTCGCGACGCGGTCCTTCACGGACCCGGTCGGGTTACGCCCCTCGAGCTTCGCGTAGATCTTCACGCACCCAGGCTTGGGCGAGAGGGTCGGCAGCTCGACGAGCGGCGTGTTGCCGACGGCCTCGATCGTGCTGCCGTAGCGGCCCCCGCAGGGGCGATTCAGGGTGCGCTCCACCATCGCTTCAGGAAGTGTAGTTCCGCGCCCGTATAGCCTTTCCACAAGTGCCCCGGCGGAGTGGGTTGGCCGCGGCACCACCGAAAGCCAGAAGGGAAGGGAATCGATGAGAGGAACTCGACTGTGGATGGGGCTCGCGCTCCTGGTCGCACTCATGGCGCTGGTCGTCACCGGATGCGGCGACGACGACGACGGTGGCGACGACGGCGCGACGACCACCGAGGAGACTGCCGCCGGCGGGGCTGATTTCGAGACGGCCGAAGAGGGAGTGCTGACGGTCGGCACCGACGCGCCGTACCCGCCGTTCGAGATCGGCAGCCCCGGCCGCGCCAACTTCAGTGGCTACGACGTCGAGGTGATCGAGGGGATCGCCGAGGAGCTCGGCCTCGAGGTCAACTGGGTCGACACGGGCTTCAACACGATCTTCCGCGACACGGCGAACGGCCAGTTCGACACCGCGGCCGCCGCATCGGACATCGACGAGCGGCGTGAGCGGGTCGTCGACTTCACGGATCCGTACTACCTGAGCGCTACGGCGCTGCTGGTCCCCGAGGGCTCCGACATCCAGAGCGTCGAGGACCTGAGCGGCAAGATCGTCGGCGTCCAGGACGGCACCTCCCAGCAGGAGTACGCCGAGGACGAGACCGACGCAGCCGAGGTCCGCGGCTTCCCGGAGGGCCCCAACGCTGTCGCCGCCCTGAGGACGGAGCAGGTCGAGGCGGTCCTGACCGACCTGGCCACGGGCGCGCTCGCGGTCGAGGAGACGGAGGGCATCGAGGTGGTCGAGGAGATCCCCACCGACGTGTTCTTCGGGTTCGCGGTGGCGCCCGACAACGACGGCCTGCGCGAGGCGATGAACGAGGCCCTCGCCACGCTGAAGGAGAACGGGACCATCAACGACCTGTACCAGAAGTACTTCGGCACCGAGGCCCCGCCTGAGGTCCTCGAGGGCACGAACGAGCTGCTCACGGACGACTAGTCCCGCGGCGGCACACACGCTGGGTGAAGGGGCGCCGATCGGCGCCCCTTCACACGTGTGGAAAAGTTATGGCCCCCGCGGAGCAGCAGAGGAGAGCCCATGGAGTTCATCTTCAACTACTACTTCGACCTCGAGATCATCAGGGACGAGTTCGACTTCGTCGTCGACGGGCTGTGGGTGACGATCAAGCTCTGGCTTGTCGCGTCGGTCCTCTCGCTCATCTGGGGGCTCTTGCTGTCCGTCCTCCGGCAGCTGCCGGGCGTGGCATTTGCGCCGGTCAGGTGGATCACGATCGGCTACATCGACGTGTTCCGCGGGATCCCGGCCCTGCTCGTGCTGCTGCTCGTGTCCGGCTTCTTGGCCGCGGGACAGGCCGACGGCGTCATTCCCCAGTGGCTCGGCCTGCCGACCTGGCTCGGGGAGCCCACCTGGTTCTGGTACGGGGTGATCGGCCTCACGCTGACCTACGGCGCCTACCTCGCCGAGGTCTACCGGGCCGGGATCGAGGCGGTTCCGCACGGGCAGGTGGAGGCGGCGCGCTCGCTCGGCATGAGCCACGGCAAGGCGATGCGCTACGTCGTCATCCCGCAGGCCGTCAGGAAGGTGGTCCCGCCGCTCCTCAACGACCTCATCGCACTGATGAAGGACACCTCGCTGATCTTCGCGATCGGCGGCTCGGAGCTGCTCGACGCGGGCTTCTCAATCGAGTCGGATTACTTCAACGGCTCGGGCCTCATGCTGGGCGCGATCTTCTACCTGCTGCTCACGATCCCGCTCGCGCGTCTCGTGGACGTGCTGCTGGCACGTGAGCAGCGCCGCACCCAGCGGGGGGGCGGCGATGCCGACGGGGGCGACTCGGAGGAGCCGCCGAATCCGAACATCGGGCTGGCCGGGACATGACGGGCGAGGAGGGTCCGATGGCTGCTTCGCCGGGCGACGGCGTGAGCGAGGACGGCACCATCCTCAGGCTCGAGGGCATCAGGAAGAGCTTCGGGAGGCTCGACGTCCTCTGCGGAGTGGACCTCGACATCCCGCGCGGTTCGGTCACCTGCGTGATCGGGCCGAGCGGCTCGGGCAAGTCGACGCTGCTGCGCTGCATCAACATGCTCGAGCGCCCGAACGCGGGCAAGGTGTTCTTCGAGGGCCGCGACATCACCGCGATCACGAAGGAGGAGGAGATCAACGCCGTGCGCCGGCGCATGGGCATGGTCTTTCAGCAGTTCAACCTCTTCCCGCACAAGTCCGCGGTCGAGAACGTCTGCCTCGCGCAGGAGAAGGTGCTGGGCCGCCGCGCATCGGAGGCCCGGCCCAAGGCTGAGGCCCTGCTCGCCCGGGTCGGCCTCGCCGACAAGCTCAACGAGTTCCCCGAGCGCCTCTCGGGCGGCCAGCAGCAGCGCGTCGCGATCGCCCGCGCGCTCGCGATGGACCCGCACCTGATGCTCTTCGACGAGGTCACGAGCGCGCTCGACCCCGAGCTCGTCAAGGAGGTCCTCGACGTCATGAAGGAGCTCGCGAACGAGGGCATGACGATGATCGTCGTCACCCACGAGATGAACTTCGCCCGCGAGGTCGCGGACGAGGTCGTCTTCATGGACGGCGGCGTCGTCGTCGAGAAGGGGCCGCCGCGCGAGGTGCTGGACACGCCCAGCCACGAGCGCACCAAGCGGTTCCTCGGCCTCGTGCTCGAGCACTAGCGGCCGCGCTGCGGGTCGGCCGCTCGCGCACCCCCGCTCGCCGGAGGCTCGCGGCGCGTGCTTCGTCGCTGCGGGGTCCGGGGCTTAGCGCCCGCCGGCCATCGCCGGCAGGATCACGACGGTGTCGCTGTCGGACGCGGGCGTGTCGAGCCCGTCGAGGACGCGCACGTCCTCGTCGTTCAGATACACGTTCACGTAGCGGTTGAGCTCGCCCTCCGCGGCGAAGAGCTGGCGCTGGGTATCGGGATGCGCCTCGACGAGCGCGTTCAGCACCTCACCGACGGTGCTGCCCGCTGCCGTCACCTCGGACTGGCCGCCAGTTTGCGCACGGAGGACCGGGGGGATCTTCACGGTTGCCATTGCCTGAAACCTATCGGTCGGCGCGCGAGCCCTACGCCACCGGCGAGGGCTCGCGGGCGGGGGCGCCGCAGAAGAGCTCGTAGTCGGGGAACTTGCCCATGTCCTCGGGCGCGATCTCGGGAGCATCCTCGCCGCAGATCGGGCAATGCGGATCGCGGCGGACCTTGAGCTCCGTGAAGCGAGTGCCGAGCGAGTCGTAGAGGAGCAGGCGGCCGCTGAGCGTCTCGCCGACCTCGGCGACCAGCTTGATCACCTCGTTCGCCTGGAGCAGACCCATGAGGCCGGCCATCACGCCGAGGACGCCGTTCGCGCCGCAGCTCGGAGCGAGCTCCGGGGGCGGCGGCGTCGGGTAGAGGCAGCGGTAGCACGGCCCCTCGTACGGGATGAAGGTCGAGATCTGGCCCTCGAAGCCCAGGATCGACGCCGAGACGACCGGCTTGCGCAGCCGCACCGAGGCGTCGTTGAGCAGATACCGGGTCGGGAAGTTGTCGGCCCCGTCGACGATCACGTCGTAGTCGCCGATGATGTCGAGGATGTTCCCGGCGTCGAGGCGCAGGTTGTGCTCCACGACCTTCACGTCAGGGTTGAGCGCCTCGATCGCAGTCTTCGCCGAAGCGGTCTTCGACACGCCGACGCGGTCGGTCGTGTGAATCACCTGGCGCTGCAGGTTCGAGGCGTCGACCACGTCGTCGTCGACGATCCCGATCGTGCCCACACCGGCGGCGGCGAGGTAGAGCGCGGTGGGCGAGCCGAGCCCGCCGGCGCCCAGCAGCAGGACCTTGGAGTTGAGCAGCTTGAGCTGACCCTCCACCCCGATCTCCGGCAGCAGCGTGTGGCGCGAGTAGCGCGTGCGCTGCTCGCGGGTGAGGGTCGCGACGACCGGGAGGCCGGCCTCGGACCAAGCGGTGATGCCGCCCTTGATCACGGCGACGTTGTCGTAACCCAGCTCGCGGAGCACGTCGGCCTGGCGGGCGGAGCGGTTGTCCGTGCGGCAGTAGAGGACGATGCGCTTGTCGCGCTCGGGAACGAGCTCGTCGATCTTGCCCGCGAGCTCAGCCTGTGGGACGTGCTTGGCCCCCTCGAGGTGCGCCTCGTCCCACTCGTGCGGCTCGCGCACGTCGATCAGCTCCGCGCCGTCCGCGATCTCCTCGCGGGCGGCCTCGAGCGAGAGCATCTCGATCCGTTCCTTCACCTGCTCGATTGGGTCCGCTGCCGTCGCCATCAGTGCTCAAACATCCAAATCTCTATCGGGATTACAGGACTTCAGAAAGTGTAGCCGACCTTCTCGCCAACGAACACCGGCCGGCGCTGTGGCCGGCCGGTGCATCGAAAACGCTGTTGGGGCTGCGCTTACCCGAGCGCGGGCCGCATCTGCCGGAGCCGGCGCACGCGCTCCTCGATGGGCGGGTGCGTCGAGAACATCGCCGCCATGCCCTTACCCCGGAAGGGCTTCACGATGTAAAGCGGCTCCGCGGCCTGGTTGACCTGCATCGGGATCGCCTTGGCGCTCTCCTCGAGACGCAGCAGCGCGCTCGCGAGCGACTCGGGGTTCCCGCAGATCTGCGCGCCGGTCGCGTCGGCGGAGTACTCGCGCTGACGCGAGATCGAGAGCTGGATCAGCGAGGCCGCCAGCGGTGCGAGCAGCACCATCGCGAGCGCGCCGATGATCCCCAGCGGCGAGTTGTTGTCGTCGCCGCCGACCCACACCAGCATGTACGCCAGGTAGGTGATCGCGCCGCCAATCGTCGCGGCGACGGACTGGATCAGCACGTCGCGGTTGCGGATGTGGGCGAGCTCGTGGGCGACCACGCCGCGCAGCTCGTCCTCGCTCAGGCGGGTCATGATCCCCGCCGTCACGGCGACGGCCGAGTTCTTCGGGTTACGGCCGGTCGCGAAAGCGTTCGGCTGCTCTTGCGGGATCACGTAGAGCTTCGGCATCGGCAGGTCGGCGCGCGTGGTCAGCTCGCGCACCATCTGATAGAGCCGGGGCGCCTCGCTCTCGGAGACGGGCCTGGCGCCGCTCATCTTCAGCGCGATCTTGTCGCTGAACCAGTAGGCGCCCATGTTGAAGATGGCCGCCATGAAGAGGAAGAGCAGCGCCGTGCTCGAGCCGCCGATGAGCGCGCCGATGGCCACGAACAGGCCGGTCAGCGTCGCGAGCAGCAGCGTCGTGCGCAGCCCCGCGGCGAAGTTGGATTGACGGGTGGTGGTCATGCCTTTTTCGTCTCCTTTGGTGTCCCGAAGGTCGGTGCGTTCGGAACGTCACAACAAAACGTAGCCACCTCCATGCGGCCCGTTCTCATCTTCCCAGACCCCCACCCCAGGCCTATAGGGGCTGGCCCCTAATCGCCCTGAGGGGTACTCCCGAAACGCGCGCGGGCGCCGATAATCCACATATGAGGCGCCGCCGCAACCTCCTCACACAGGTTCTCGTCGTGAACCTGCTCCTCGTCGTGGCCGCCGTGATCGCGGCGAGCCTGGCGACCAATCCGGGCATCGACCTGCGCGAGAACCCCGCCCAGGGGATGGTGCTTGGGCTCTTCGTCTCGCTCACCGTGCTCGTCAACGTCTTCCTGTTGCAGCGCCGCTTCCGCCCGCTGGAGCGCCTCGTCGATCAGATGGAGCGCGCCGACCTGAGCCGGCCGGGCGCGAACCTGCGCGAACAGGAGGACGTGGGCGGCCCGGAGGAGGTCGAGCGGCTGCAGACCACCTTCCGGCGCATGCTCGAGCGGCTCGAGGCCGAGCGGAGGCGCGCCTCGAGCGCCGCGCTCACCGCGCAGGAGGAGGAGCGCGCCCGCGTCGCCCGCGATCTGCACGACGAGGTCAACCAGTCCCTCACCGGCCTGCTGCTGCGCCTCGAGGCCGTGCGCGAGCACGCCCCGCCGGAGCTCGCCGAGGAGATCGCGGAGACCAAGCGCCTCGCCAACGCGGCGATGGAGGAGCTGCTCACCCTGGCACGCCAGCTGCGCCCGACGGCCCTCGACGACCTCGGCCTCAAGGCCGCCGTCGCCGGCACCGTGGACGAGCTCGCGCGCCGCACCGACGTGCGGGCGAGCTTCGAGGGCAGCGGCTCGTTCAGCGACATCCCAGCCGACGCGCAGCTCGTCGTCTACCGCGTGGCGCAGGAGGCGCTCACGAACGCGCAGCGCCACGCGGAGCCCGAGAACGTGCGCGTCCAGCTCGAGCGGCAGAACGGCGCGATCGCGCTGACGGTCAGCGACGACGGGCGCGGCTTCACCTTCGACGAGGCGAACCGGGGGCTAGGCATCGGGGGCATGCGCGAGCGCGCGCTGCTCGTGGGCGGCGAGTTGCGGATCGAGTCCCGCCCGGGCGTGGGCACAAGGGTTCGGCTGATCGTGCCGATAGGGAGTGGTGATGACCAGCGCGACTCAAATTTCACCAGCAATGCAGTCCCCGACGGCGCAGACGGAAGGGCGTGAGCGCGCCTTGCGCGTAGTGATCGCCGACGACCACGGCATCGTGCGCTCCGGCGTGCGGATGTTGCTCGAGCGCCAGCCCGACATCGAGGTGGTGGGCGAGGCGTCCGACGGCGCCGAGGCCCGCGACCTCGCGATCCGCGAGCGGCCGGACCTGGCGATCCTCGACGTGAAGATGCCCAAGCTCACGGGGTTGCAGGCGACGCGCGAGATCCGCGAGCACGCCCCCGAGGTCGCCGTGCTGATCCTGTCCATGTACGACGACGAGCGCTACCTGTTCGAGGCGCTCAAGGCGGGCGCCTCCGGCTACGTGCTGAAGGCCCAGGCCGACGAGGATCTGATGGCCGCCGTGCGCGCGATCGAGAACGGCGAGCCCTTCCTCACCCCTGCCGCGCAGCAGGCGCTGATCAAGGACGTGCTGGGCCAGGGCTCCCCGCGCTCCGACGAGCTCACGCCGCGCGAGCAGGAGGTCGTGAAGCTGGTCGCGGAGGCGCATACGAACAAGGAGATCGCGGAGATCCTCCACCTCTCCGAGAAGACCGTGGAGAACCACCGCTCGAACGCGATGCGCAAGCTCGGCATGCGCGACCGCGTCGAGCTCGTGCGCTACGCGATCCGCCGCGGCCTGATCGAACCGTAGGGCGCGAAAGCGTCGCCACCCCGCCGCTCGCGCGAGCGGGCCAGATCGCTGCCCGGCGCATAACCGACCGCTCGGCTAGGATTTTGTGCCGGATGCTCTTTTCGACGAAAGCGGAGTACGGCGTACGCCTCATGGTCGAGCTCGGTCGACGCACCGGCGCCGACCCCGAGAACTCCCAGCCGGTCTCGCTGACCGCTGTGGCCGAGGCCGAGGCGCTGCCGCTCTCCTACCTCGAGCACCTCGTGGCGAAGCTGCGCATGGCGGGACTCGTCACATCGGTGCGCGGGGCGCACGGCGGTTACCGCATCGCCCGGGCGCCGGAGGAGATCACCATGATCGAGGTGGTCCAGGCGCTCGAGGGGCCGATCGCCCCGATGGAGTGCTTCCACCCCGACAGCGAGGGCCGGGTGCTCTGCTCCCACGAGGCCGACAGCGACCGCGCCTGTGCCACCAAGCTTCTGTGGACGCGCGTGCAGGGCGGCGTGACCCGGGCCCTGGCGGGCACCACGCTCGCCGAGCTCGTCGAGTTCGCCGACGCCGGCCCGGGCATCCAGCTGACGCCGCAGCCCGCCTGAGCGGCCGACACGAGAACTGAACACGAACTGAACGGAGACTGAAAGACGCATGGCTGACCTCGAGATTCGCAACCTGCACGTGAGCGTGGAGGACGAGGAGATCCTGCGGGGCCTCGACCTCGAGGTCTCGAAGGGCGAGATCCACGCGCTCATGGGCCCGAACGGGTCCGGCAAGTCCACCCTGGCGAACGTGGTCATGGGCCACCCCGCCTACGAGGTGACCGACGGCGAGATCATCTTCCAGGGCGAGGACATCACCGACGCCGCCCCCGAAGACCGCTCGCGGATGGGCCTGTTCATGGCCTTCCAGTATCCGGTCGCGATCCCCGGCGTGACCGTCGCCAAGTACCTGCGCATGGCGGTCAACGCCCATCGCGAGGCCAAGGGCGAGCCGGAGATCAAGCTCAAGGACTTCCGCAAGGAGACCGAGGAGGCGATGGAGCTCGTCAACATCCCGCGCGAGTTCTCCAGCCGCTACCTGAACGACGGGTTCTCCGGCGGTGAGAAGAAGCGCATGGAGGTGCTCCAGCTCGCGATGCTCCGCCCGCAGATCGCGGTGCTCGACGAGACCGACTCCGGCCTCGACATCGACGCGCTGCGCATCGTCGCCGAGGGCGTGAACAAGTTCGCCGGCCCGGAGATGGGCGCGCTCATCATCACCCACTACCAGCGCATCCTGCACCTGATCAAGCCCGACAAGGTCCACGTCATGTACCAGGGCCGGATCGTCAAGGAGGGTGGCCCCGAGCTCGTCAGCGAGCTCGAGGAGAAGGGCTACGGCTGGATCGCGCAGGAGGTCGAGGCCGCGGCCTGATGGCAGCGCCGCCCGCCACCTTCCCGCTGGCCAAGGTCCGCGAGGCCTTCCCGGCGCTCGCGCGGGAGGTCAACGGGCAGCCCGTCGCCTATCTCGATTCGGGGGCGAGCGCGCAGCGCGTGCTCGCCTCCATCCAGGCGGTCGACCGCTATGAGCGCCGCCACCATTCCAACGTCCACCGCGGCGCGCACACGCTCTCGGCCGAGGCCACCCAGGCCTACGAGGGGGCGCGCGCCACGGTCGCCGACCACATCGGTGCGCCCGATCGCCGCGAGGTGATCTTCGTGCGCAACGCGACCGAGGCGATCAACCTCGTCGCGCGCGCCTGGGGCGACGCCAACGTGGGCCCCGGCGATCGCATCGTGCTCACCGAGCTCGAGCACCACTCGAACGTCGTTCCCTGGCAGCAGCTCGCGGCGCGGGTCGGAGCCGAGATCGACTGGGTGGGCATCGACGACGACGGCGAGCTCATCCTGGACGAGCTCGACACGGCGCTGGAGCGCGAGCCGAAGCTCGTCGCGGTCGCCCACGTCTCCAACGTGACCGGCACGCTCAACCCGGTCGAGGAGATCGCGCGGCGCGCGCACCGGGCCGGCGCGCTGGTCCTGGTCGACGGCGCGCAGTCGGCCCCCAAGATGCCGATCGACGTCGCCGCGATGGGCGCAGACTTCTACGCGCTGACCGGGCACAAGCTCTACGGACCGACCGGGATCGGCGCGCTGTGGGGCCGGCTTGAGCTGCTGCGCGGCATGGAGCCCTTCCTCGGGGGCGGCTCGATGATCCGCAAGGTCACCAAGGAGGGCACCACCTGGGCCGACGTGCCCGCCCGCTTCGAGGCCGGCACGCCGGCGATCTCGCAGGCGGTGGGCATGGCCGCTGCGCTGCGCTGGATGGACGGCATCGGCATGGAGGCGATCCTCGCGCACGAGCGGGCCGTGACCGCGTACGCGCTCGCCGCCCTGGAGGACGTGCCGGGGCTCACCGTGTTCGGCCCGCCCCCCTCGCCCGAGCGCATCGGCCCGGTCTCCTTCGAGCTCGAGGGCGTCCACGCCCACGACGTCTCCGAGATCCTCGACCGCCACGGCGTCGCCGTCCGCGCCGGGCACCACTGCGCGCAGCCGCTCATGGAGCGCCTGGGCGTCTCGGCGACCGCGCGCGCGAGCTTCGGCGTCTACACGACGACCGAGGAGATCGACCGGCTGGTCGAGGCGCTCCACGACGCGCGCCGCGTCTTCGGCGTCTAGCCGCAAGGTCGCTAATCCACGAACACCCGCCGCGAGCGGTCGCGCGTGCAGATCGTGGTCACCGGCGTCTGGATCACCTTCCGTGACACCACGGCCCAGTACAGGCCCGAGCGCAGCGTGAACTCCTCCGGCTCGGTAACCGCCCACTTGCCCTTGCGCGAGCTGCGGTCGTAGCCGAGCAGCTTCTTCGGCTTGCCGGGCCGCAGCTTGCGGTACAGCCTCACGCGCCGGTTGCGCTTGCAGGCCCGCGAATCCGAGCGGACCTTGCCGTGGAACGCGGGCGCCTTCGTGCTCATTCCCAGGCGCGTCTCGAACGTCGCCACGTCGCCGGCATCGGCCGGAACGACCGCGGCGAACGCACACGCCAGAGCGAGGGCGACACCGGCACAGGCGCCGCGGACGTTGCGTTTGGACATCGGGGCTCCCCTCGTCGGTCGATGCGGCGCTCTGATGCGCCGCCGCGGCGACGCTAGCGCGGCCTGGGCTCGGGTTACGGGGGGAAATCCCGCCCACCTGCCGAAGGCCGTGGGCGGCGAGCGCTACCGTGTTCGTGCGTGGACGATCTCTACCGCGAGCAGATCCTCGAGCACTACAAGCGGCCGCACAATTTCGGGCGCCTGGAGGAGTTCGACCTCGACTTCGAGGACACCAACCCGTTCTGTGGCGACGAGCAGCACGTCTTCATCCGGCTCGACGAGAACGACCGGGTCGCGGAGGTGAGCTTCGAGGGCAAGGGCTGTGCGATCTCGACGGCCGCCACCTCCATGCTCACGGACGAGCTCGTCGGCATGTCGCGCGAGGAGCTCCTCCGCCTCCCCAAGGACTTCGTGCTGGACCTCCTCGGCATCGAGATCTCGGCGACGCGCATGAAGTGCGCCCTGCTCGGCCTTAAGGTCGTCAAGTCCGCCAGCCTCGGCGACGCCGCCGACTGGGAGGACGAGGGCCTGCAGGGCGACCCGGCCGAGGCCACGCGCTCCGGGCTCTGAGCCCAGTCCGGTCAGCCGCCCCCGCCCGGCCGAATCGTCCACTGCCCTTGCGTTACGGCGACCGGCGCGACAAAAGCGCAAGGGCCGCCCGGACATCGGCGTGTACGAACGTCGCTAGCGTCCCGGCCTCGGACCGCGGCCAGCGGTCGCGCGCCCACCCCAGCTAAAATCCGACTTCGAAAGTAGGAATATCTGCATGCCCGAAATCACCGTCTGCAACACCGATGATCTTCCCGAAGGCGCGATGCGCCTCGTGACCGTCGAGGACGGTCGCAAGATCGGCGTTTTTCGCTGTGCAGGCGGCGAGTTGATGGCGATCGAAGATCGCTGTTCGCACGACGACGGGCCCTTGGCGGAGGGCGCCTTCGACCCCGCCGCCTGTACTGTTGAATGCCCTCGCCACGGCTCGCTCTTCGACCTGCGAACGGGCCGCCCGCGCTCCTTACCGGCCTACATGCCGGTCGAGACTTTCGCGGCGCGCGAAGAGGACGGCCAAGTGAAGCTGGAGGTTTGAAGCTCTTCTCATGACCACGCCCGACACATCCACGATCGAATCCACCAAGGTCCTCACCGAGGAGGAGGCAGCGCTCAAGGAGATCGGCGGCGACTACGCCGAGAAGTTCGGCTTCCACGATCCCGAGAACTACCTCTACAAGGCGCCCAAGGGGCTCAACCGTGAGATCGTCGAGGCGATCTCCGAGTACAAGGACGAGCCCGCCTGGATGCGCGAGTTCCGCATCAAGTCGTACGAGCACTTCGTCGAGCGCCCCACCCCCACCTGGGGCGGTGACCTGAGCGGGATCGACTGGGACGACATCCATTACTTCGTCCGCGCCTCCGAGCGCGCCAGCCGCAGCTGGGACGAGGTCCCCGAGGACATCAAGAAGACGTTCGACCGCCTGGGCATCCCCGAGGCCGAGCGCAAGTTCCTCGCCGGGGTCGGCGCCCAGTACGAGAGCGAGGTCGTCTACCACCAGGTCCGCGAGGACCTCGAGAAGGAGGGCGTGATTTTCCTCGACATGGACTCCGGGCTGCGCGAGCACGAGGACATCGTGCGCGAGCACTGGGCGACCGTGATCCCGCCGAACGACAACAAGCTCGCGGCGCTGAACTCGGCCGTGTGGTCGGGCGGCTCCTTCGTCTACGTGCCGAAGGGCGTCAAGGTCGAGATGCCGCTGCAGGCGTACTTCCGGATCAACACGGAGAACATGGGCCAGTTCGAGCGGACGCTGATCATCGCCGAGGAGGGCTCGGACGTCCACTACATCGAGGGCTGCACCGCGCCGGTCTACTCCACCGACTCGCTGCACTCCGCGGTCGTGGAGATCATCGCTAAGCCGGGCGCGCGCGTCCGCTACACGACCGTCCAGAACTGGTCGCAGAACGTCTACAACCTCGTCACCAAGCGCGCCGTCGCCCACGAGGACGCGACGGTGGAGTGGGTCGACTGCAACCTGGGCTCCAAGCTCACGATGAAGTACCCGTCGATCTACCTGCTCGGCGAGCGGGCCCACGGCGAGATCCTCTCGATCGCCTTCGCCGGCGCGAACCAGCACCAGGACGCGGGCGGCAAGATCATCCACGCCGCGCCGAAGACCACGTCCTCGGTGTTCTCGAAGTCCATCTCGAAGGACGGCGGCCGGGCGACCTACCGCGGGCTACTCGAGGTCGCCAAGGGCGCCACGGAGGCCCGCTCCAAGGTGGTCTGCGACGCGCTCCTGCTCGACCCGGAGTCGCGCTCGGACACCTACCCCACGATCCGCATCGACGAGAACGACGCGAGCATCGGCCACGAGGCGTCCGTGTCCAAGGTCGGCGAGGACCAGCTCTTCTACCTGCAGGCCCACGGCCTGGACGAGGAAGAAGCCTCGAAGATGATCGTCAACGGCTTCATCGAGCCGATCACGAAGGAGTTGCCGATGGAGTACGCGGTCGAGATGAACCGCCTGATTGAGCTGCAGATGGAGGGTTCGATTGGCTAGCGCGGCCACGGAACCGGCCTGGCTGGAGGAGAGGCGCCGCGCAGGCGCCTCTCGCGCGCAGGAGCTCGGCCTTCCGGATCAGAAGGAGAAGGGCTGGGAGTTCACCGAGCTCTCCGGCCTGGATCTGAACGCCTATCGGCCCGCCGGGCTGAACGGGGCCGCCGCCGTGGAGGCGGAGCCCATCCTCCCCACCCCGGAGGACGCCGCGTTCCTGCGCCAGGTCGACTCGCAGGCGCTCGGCTCGGAGCTCGCCGAGCCCGCGGGCGCCGATAAGCCCGAGAAGCCGACCGTGCTGCCGCTGAGCGACGCGGTCAAGGCCTACCCCGCGCTCGTCGAGCGTTACCTCGGCTCACTCGTGCCCACCGACGACGTGTTCGTCGCGCACAACGAGGCGAACTGGTCGGGCGGTGCGTTCGTGTACGTGCCCGCCGGGCAGCGCCTGGACGTGCCGATCGGCCTGAGCGCGATCCAGCACAGCTCCGGCTCGCTGCTCGGCTGGCGCTCGCTCATCGTGCTCGAGGAGGGCGCCGAGGCCGAGATCTGGGAGCAGTACCTCGCCGCCGACCAGGAGGTCGACGCGCTGTTCAACGGCGTCAGCGAGCTGATCGTCGGCGACGGCGCAACGCTGCGCTTCGTCTGCGGGCAGGACCTGCCCGAATCGGCCTGGGTCTTCGCGACCCAGCGCGCCTCGGTCGGTCGCGACGCATCGCTCGACTGGGTGGCGCTCGGCTTCGGCTCGGCGCGCGGCAAGGTGCGCATGGAGACCAAGCTGGCGGGCCAGGGCTCCTCGGCGAAGGTCACCGGCGCCTACGCCGGCGCGGGCCACCAGCACTTGGACTACGACACGACGCAGGAGCACGCCGCGCCGGACACGAACTCCGACCTCGCGTTCCGCGGCGTGCTGACCGACGAGGCGACCGCGGTGTGGCGCGGGATGATCAAGGTCGATCCCGGCGCCCAGCACACGGACGCGTTCCAGGAGAGCCGCAACCTGCTCCTGTCCGACCGCGCGCACGCCGACGCGATCCCGGGCCTGGAGATCGAGGCCGACGACGTGCGCTGCACGCACGCGGCGGCGGTCGCTCAGGTTGACGCCGAGCAGCTCTACTACCTGCGCTCGCACGGGCTCAGCGAGGGCGAGGCGAAGCGGCTGGTGATCGACGGCTTCCTCCAGGAGCTCGTCGAGCGCACGATCGAAGGCCCGATCCGCGACGCGCTCACCGGCGCGCTCGAGCGGCGCCTCGCCGAGCTACTGGATACGCCGAGCTGACGCGGCGCATAGGCTCGCGCCGCCATGAGGCTCCGCGCGAGAACGATCGCTCTCGCAACGCTTGCGCTCGCCGCCGCCGCGTGCGGCGGCGAGCGCGTGTTTGAGCCCACCGAGTTCGTCGAGGAGGCGAACGCGGCGGGCGCTGGACTGGCTCTGGGCGAGCCCCTGATGTCGACGCGCGAGGGGCTCGACGTCTACGAGTTGCGCTTCGCCGGCGCCGTGCAGTCCGCGCGCGACGAGGAGCACGAGGCCACCGGATCACTGATCGTCGCCGACGACGGGGAAGCCGCGCTCGCGGAGTACAACCGGTGCGAGTCGGCGGCGACGCTCGTCTGCTACCGCGCGGCCAACGTCGTGCTGGCCATCCAGGGCGAGGCCGGCTCGCCCTGGCTGACGCAGCTCGACGCGGCCATCAGGACGCTGGGCGAGCGCTAGACGCGCCCGCCCAGCGCCCCGCGCCGCACGTGTGCGCTCAGGCGTTCGCCTGCGAGAGCAGGAACAACCCGAGGCTGGTGAACCCGATCATGAGCGCGAGCATCCAGTACTGCGAGCGGGTCGCGCGCTGCACGTCGCCGTAGGTCACCAGCGCCTTGTCGTGCCCCATGGCGAGCGCGACGACGTGGCCGGCGACGAGCGCGCCGACCTGCACGTACCAGACCATCTCGGCGCCGAGGACCGTGTAGTCGATGCCGCTGTTCGCGGTCCCGAAGTAGTTCGACCCGTTGCCGAGCGGATCCGAGAGCAGGTAGGTGAACTGCGCCTGGATCTGGAAGACGAACAGGCTGAAGTAGTGGGCCACCGAGTAGGCGAGCCCGATCGGGATGAAGCTGTGCGCGAACGCGCGCCCCAGCGTCCGTAGCGGCGGCGAGCCCTCGACCGAGTCCATGCCACGCAGGCCGCCCCAGTAGATCGCGAACACGGCGCCCACGGTGAGCGCCATGAAGATCGTGTACGCGATCCGCAGCGACGCTACCGGCCCCGCCCCGAGGTCAGCAATCCAGTCGGTGACCGTGTTGACGGGCTCGACGAGGAACCCCTCGGCCGCCCCGTCGAAGGTGGTGCCGGCGATCGTGATCAGCACGAAGCCGACCGACCCGGGGATGTCGCCCCAGCCGTTGGCGCCCGCCAGCCAGCGGCGCCGGCCGAGCACGCCGTCGCGCACCTCGAGCCACGAGAGGTTCGCGAACATCTTGTAGAAGACCGAGAAGGTCTCGCCCCGCTCGAGCCACTTCTCGATCCCGAACAGGGCCATGCCGATGAACGTGTAGGTGCTGTAGATCAGCGTGGCGATCGCGACCGTGTACGGGCCGAGCTGCACGTTGTCGAAGCCCGGGGGCGCGTAGATCAGCTCGAGCCAGAAGAAGGCGAGCAGCCCGATCGCCGCGGGCCAGCGGCCCAGGCGCTCCGGATAGGTCAGCGGCGGGGGCGGCTGCTGCCCCGCGATCAGCTTGAAGCCCCCCGCGGCAACGCGCGCGATGGCCCGCCACGGGTTGAAGGCGCGGAAGATGTCGCCGAACAGCAGGCTCAGGCCGACCATGCCCAGCCAGAACGTCACGAAGACGAAGGTGACGGCGAAGTTCCGCCCCGGCGCCTCCGTCCCGTAGAGGCCCGCCCAGACCGTGACGACGAGCAGCGCGACGCCGATCAGCCCGGCCAGCACCTCCATCGGCCGGTTGATGAGAAGGCGGGAGAGCCACGGTGCGACGGGGCGCCACTCATCGCGCTCGAGGCGCGGGCGCTGCCAGCCCACCGAGAGCCCCACGAAGGACACGATCAGGACGACCGATGCTCCCCAGACGAAGAGCCACTGCGGGATCGGCAGGTCCTCGACCGCGACGATCCCGTGCGCGCTCGCCGCGGCCGGGTAGAGCAGCGCTGCCAGCAGGGCCGCGACGCCCGCCGCGATCAGACGGGCGGCGCGGGAGACGTGCGCGCTCACGGGACTACCGAGACCTTGGCGAGCAGGGCGCCGGTGGAGTGCGACTCCAGCTCGAAGATGCCCTCGATCGTCGCCTTGATGTTCACCTTGGTCGGCTTCCCAGGCCCGACGTCGATGTACTCGTCGTAGCCGTGGAAATGGAGCTCGTCCTCGGCGTCGGCGTCGATCAGGAACTCGATGCGCCCGCCGCTGTCGAACTCGAACTCAGCCGGGCCGCCGACGGGCTCGCCGTTGCGGATCTTCAGCGTCGGGAGCTCGGGCTTCTGCGGCTTGGGCTTCTGCTTGGGCTTGGCGTCCCCTTGAGCGCCGTCGTCTGCCTCCGGCACGGCCTGCTCGGCCGCGGGCGTCGTCGCTTGGGTTGTCGTGTCGGACCCGTCGTCACCGTCGTCGCCACTCAACACGAAGAAGAGCACGACGGCTACCGCCAGGCCCGCGAGCGCGATCAGCGCTCCTGTCTTGTTCGAATTCAAGTCGTTCTCCTTTCCGCCCCGGTGGGGGCGCGCCGCCGCTGGGGGCGGCTGGATCTACGGTTCTCGCTCAGCTCGCCGCGACGGGCGGTGGGCGGCGGGCGAAACCGAAACAGAGGACGAAGTCGGGACCGTGGGCGGGGAGCGCCGTGCCGGTGCGACGCGTGGCGCGGGGCGCGCGTCCGAGGGACCGGGCGTTCTCGATGAGCTCCGCGAGGACCCCATCGGCGCGGCTCAGAAGCAGGCTCGCCGCGGTCAGCAGCGCGCCGATCGCGGCGGCGAGCGGCAGGGCGAGCCAACCCCCGCCGCCGAGGATCGCGGCCAGCCCGCTCGCGTGGCCCGCGAATAGGAAGCCCTCGGCGAGCTCCTGCACCGAGAAAACGGCGAGCAGCGCCACGGTGTTCGCTGCGAACATGCGCAGGGGGCTCGGCGCGCTGAGGCGCGCGGGCGTCCACGCGCGGCGGATCAGTGAGACGACGATCGCCGCCAGCGCGAGCGTGAGGACCGGCCCGATCGCAAGCTCCAGGTACGCGTGGCCCTCGCGCTCCAGCGCAGCGCTCGCGTCCGCGCCATGGGCGAGCGCGTAACGCAGCTGATGCAGAGCGAGCGCGCCGAGCGCGAGCAGCGCGACGAAGCGCGCGTCAGTTGACTGGCTGGCTCTCATACTCCCGTCAACTCTAGGACAGGAGCGGGCTTTGGCCGCCGTCCGCGGCTAGGGCTCGGCGGGCTGCTCGCGGGGTTGGTCGCGGTCGAGCGACGGCGCGTCGACCGTCTCCTCGCTGAAGACGAACACGAACACGGCGACGATCGCGATGCCCAGGGCGATGCCCAGGGCGATCGCGATCAAACGGTCGCCGCGCGACAAGCTGCCGATCTAGACGCCGTCGAGGAGGCGCCAGTTCGCGGCGTAAGCGGACTCGGCGGCGGCCACGATGCGGTCCTCGTCGCCGTCCTGTGCGAGCTCGCTGATCAGCTCGCGCACCTCCGCCGCGTGCTCGACGTCACGGGCCTGGTGGATCTTGAAGTACGCGGTGCCGGCGCCGTCGGTGAACCCGTAGCGCTCGAGCAGGCCCTCGCGCTTGGTCTTCGAGATCTCCGGCTGGGCGACCTCGACGGCGTAGAGCCGCGCGAGCGTCTCGAGGACGTCGCCCTCTGCCGTCCATGTGGCCACGCAATCGGCGGTCTCTGGCGTGGGCGCCGCGTCGGTTTCGCCCCCCACGGCCTCGACGAACCCGTCCCAAAGGCGGACGTGACCCCGCTCCTCGGCGGCGTGCGTGCGCAGGTCGGAGCGCTCGGGCAGGGCGTGCGCCGCGGTGTCGCTCATCGTCGCGATCGCCTCGACGGCGTGCCGGTACTGGCCGGAGTAGCGGGCGAGCTCCTCGGTGGTCAGCTTGCCCTCGGACCAGCGCTGGTAGAAGGGATGCTGAAGCACGTCGTGGCGACGGCGCGCCTCCTCGATGCGCTCCCAGATCCTGTCGGTCAAGTTGATGCTCCTCCTGTGGGGATTGGGCGGGCCGCCAGCATACCGCCGCGCGCCGTCCCGTCAACGGGTCCAAAACGGCCTGCGCGCGCACCCGTCCGCGCGAGCCCGGTGACGTCGTTTTCCGGTCGCCCCGACCAGGGAGGTCGATCACGGGTCGGGGTAGGCTCACGAGCCGTGCGACCCCAGCGTCCCGACATCGCCGCGCCCGAATTTCCGGGTCGCATCCGCTGGCTCAACTCCCCCGAGCCGCCGGTCATGGCGGAGCTCACCGCCACCGGCCCCGTGCTCGTGCACTTCCTGGACTTCGCCCAGCTCAACAGCGTGCGGGCGCTGCCCTACATCCTCGAATGGCGCCGGCGCTACGAGCCGCACGGCCTGCGCGTGCTCGCGATCCACTCCCCCCGGTTCCGCTTCACGGCGGAGCGCGGCGCGCTCGACGCGGGCATCGCCGCGCTGGGGATCACGCACCCCGTCGCCGACGACTCGAAGTACCTGATCTGGCACGACTACGGCTGCGAGGGCTGGCCGTCGCTGTTCCTCTGGGGGCGCGGCGGCGCGCTCGCTTGGGCGCACTTCGGCGAGGGCGAGTACCGCGCCACCGAGGAGGCGATCCAGGAGGCGCTGCTGAGCGAGGACGTCACCCTCTCGCTCCCCGACCCCATGGCCCCGATCCGCCCCGCGGACGAGCCCGGCGCGCTCGTCGCCCCGCCCACGCAGGAAGTCTTTCCCGGAGGCTCGCCTGGGGAGCCCTGGACGCCCACCGGAAGCGACGATGCGATCGAGCTCGGCTACGAGGCCGGCGCCTGCTTCGTGGTCGCCGAGGGCGAGGGCTGGCTGCGCGCGCAGCTCGACCGCGAGCAGCCGCGCGACGTGCCGCTCACGGAGGCCGCTCTGCTACCGGTCGCCGAGCATCCGCGCCACGAACCGCACAACCTGCGGCTCACCGCCGGCGGCGACGTGCGCGTCTGGGCGATCAGCTTCGCGCCCGGCGTGCCGTAGCGGCGCGCGGGCCCGTTCACGGCGAAAGCCGCTCGGGCTTCAGGCGCTGGCCGCGCGCTCGGCGCGCGCCGCGAGCTCGGTGCGGATCTTCTTCGGGAGCATGAACCGCACGTCCTCGTCGACGGTGCGCAGCTCCGAAACGTCGTCCGCGCCCCGGGCGCGGAAGAACTCCACGAGTTCGGAGACGAGCTCCTCGGGAGCGCTCGCGCCCGAGGTGATGCCGACGGTGTCCACGCCCGCCAGCCACTCCTCGCGGACCTGCGAAGCGTTGTCGATCAGATGGGACTCCGCGCCGTGCTCGCGAGCGACCTCGACGAGCCGGTTGGAGTTGGAAGAGTTCGTGGAGCCGATCACCAGCACGAGGTCGCACTCGCGGGCGAGCTGCTTGACGGCGATCTGCCGGTTGGTGGTCGCGTAACAGATGTCGTCCGACTTCGGGCTGTGGATGCCCGGGAAGCGCTCGCGCAGGCGGGCGATGATCCCCGCCGTCTCGTCCACGGAGAGCGTCGTCTGCGTGATGAACGCGAGTTTGGTGCCCTCGGGGAACTCGAGCGCGTCGACGTCCTCGACGGTCTCGACCAGCACGATCGAGTCCGGCGCCTCGCCCATCGTGCCCTCGACCTCCTCGTGGCCGGCGTGGCCGATGAGGACGATCGTGTAGCCCTGCTCGGCGAACTTGCGCGCCTCGACGTGGACCTTCGTGACGAGCGGGCACGTCGCGTCGATGGTCCGCAGCTGCCGCGCCTCCGCATTGCGATGGACCGCGGGCGCGACGCCGTGGGCGGAGAAGACCACGAGCTCGCCCTCGGGGACCTCGGTCTCCTGATCGACGAAGATCGCGCCGCGCTCGGCGAGCTGCTCGACGACGTGCTTGTTGTGCACGATCTCCTTGCGCACGTAAACGGGCGCCCCGTACATCTCGAGGGCCTTCTCCACGGTCTGGACGGCTCGGTCGACGCCCGCGCAATAGCCACGGGGGGCAGCGAGCCTGACGCGCCGCGGCGCGTGTAGCTGAGTCGCGCTCACCTCCACAAGGGTAGAGGCTCCGCCCCTACCTCAGGCGCGGTATCGCCAAGGCCGCCGGTTCGCCCACCGCCTCGAGAGCCTCGGCGCACACCCGCTCGAGCGTGTCCTCGGGGGTGTGCCACCAGGATCCCGGGGTATCGCCGGCCCCGTAGGCGAAGTCGATCAGATCAACCGCGGGCACGCCGGCCTCCAAGAACGGCGTGTGGTCGTCGAGCACGCCGCCGGCCTCGCCCTCGAACGGCGCGGGCGAGCCGCGCAGCTCGCGCGCGGCGCTCGCGAACTCCGCGTAGAGAAGCTCGTCGGAGTTCTGCTCACGCGGAATTTGCAGGTCGCAGTCGCCCACCATGTCGAACAGGACCATCGCCCGGATGTCGCCGAGCGAGGGCGAGCCCTGCTTGCCGCCTTCCTGCGCGTAGGTCACGTACTGGCGGCTGCCGCGCGCCCCGTCGGAGCTGAAGTCACGGTCGCCTCGGGGCTCCTCGGCGTCGAAGAGGGCGAGGTGGATCGAGGGCCCCTCGAGCGGCGCCTCCGCGGCGAACCGGCGGGCGAGCTCGAGGACGACCGCCACCCCGCTCGCACCGTCGTTGGCGCCCACGAAACCGGGGATGCCGTCCTTGGTGTCGTGGTGCGCGCCGACGACGACCGCCCCAGGCTCCGAGCCGGGGATCTCGGCCACTACGTTGCGCAGCGGGCGCTGAACGCGCACGCCATCGGCGCCCGCCTCGCGCAGGCTGCGGACGATGAAATCCACCGTCTCGCGGCTGGCGGGCGAGCCGGCGGGCCGGGGGCCGATCGCCACCTGCGCCTCCACATCAGCGAACGCGCGCTGCGCGTCGAAGCGATCCTGAGCGCGCTCCGCGGGCTCCTCGTCGCCGCCGCAGGCCGCGAGCGTCAACGCCGCGGCCAGGATCAGGACGGCGAGCCCGCGGGTGGGAATGCGGTGCCGAGCGAGCGCCATGCGCGACCAGGCTAACCCGCGAGCGTCGACCGTTGTATCCGGAGCAGGTTGCGGTTAGGTTCCGTGGGTGGCTCAGGGGCACATGGATCGGCTGAGCGCCCTGGATCACTCGTTCCTCACGAACGAGTCCTCCTCGGCGCATATGCACGTCGGCGCGATCCTGGTCTTCGAGGGCCCGCCCCCCGCCTACCTCGATCTGCTCACGCACATCGAGTCGCGGCTGCACCTCGTCCCGCGGTTCCGCCAGAAGCTGGCGTTCCCGCCGGCGCAGACCGGCCGCGCGTTCTGGATCGACGACCGTTCGTTCAACCTGCGCTACCACGTCCGGCACTCGGCGCTGCCCAGCCCCGGCTCGGAGGAGCAGCTGCGCAACATGGCGGCCCGCGTCTTCTCGCAGCAGCTGGATCGCACGAAGCCGCTTTGGGAGCTGTGGCTCGTCCAGGGACTCACCCGCGATCGCTTCGCGCTCGTCTCGAAGACCCACCACGCTCTCGTCGACGGCGTCTCGGGCGTCGACATCGCCACGGTCCTCTTCGACCTGGAGCCGAACCCGGAGCCGGTGCCCGCCGAGCACGAGTGGGAACCGGCGCCCGAGCCCTCCGCCGCACAGCTGGCGACGAAGGGAGCCGACGCGGTCGCGAAGCTCCCGCTGCGCTTCGCGCGCCGGGCGCTGCGCATGGTCGAAAGCCCGCGCTCCGCGCTGGACCAGGCGGGGGATGCGGCGGAGGCGCTCAGCGAGGTGGCCTGGACGCTCGCCAACCCCGCCCCCAAGCTGCCCCTCAACGTCGAGATCGGCTCGCACCGCCGTTATGAGTGGGTGCGCGGCGATCTCGCCCAGTTCAAGCGCATCAAGGACGTGCTCGGCGGCACGGTGAACGACGTGGTGCTCGCCGTGGTGACCGGGGCCTTGCGCACCTGGCTCCACGAGCGCGGGGTGAGCACGGACCATCTCGAGGTGCGCGCGCAGGTGCCGGTTTCGATCCGCGCCGAGGACGAGCATGGGCACCTGGGGAACAAGATCGTCGCCGTGCGCGCGCCGCTGCCCGTCTACGTCGATGACCCCGCCGCTCGGCTCGACGTCGTGCGCGCGGCGATGGAGGACATCAAGACCTCAAAGCAGGCGCTGGGCGCTGAAATGATCACGCGCTTCAACGACTTCGCTCCCCCCACCCTGCTCGCCCAAGCCGCGCGCATCAACTTCTCGACGCGCATCTTCAACCTCACGGTGACCAACGTGCCGGGCCCCCAGATCCCGCTCTACGTCCTCGGCCACGAGCTTCAGGACTGCTTCCCGGTCGGCTTCTTGCCCCCGAACCAAGCGCTCTTCGTCGCGATCATGTCCTACAACGGCGGCATCAACTTCGGGCTGCTCGCGGACTACGACTCGATGGAGGACGTCGCCACGATTGCCCGCGGGATCGAGGCTTCGATCGCCGAGCTCGCAGAGATCGCCAAGGCCCGCGCGGCGCGGCGTGAGGCGGAGTCGGCCGCGCGGAGTAACTAACCAGCGCGTGCTGGCGTAACATCCCGGCATGGAGGGAGGACCGTTCAGGTACCACCTTGAGCTGACCCCGGAGCAGCTCAAGATCACCCACACGGCGCTGCGCAGCCTGTTGGACGACTTCGGCCACGAGGACGCGGAGATCCACAAGGTGATCCGCGAGGTACTCGCCAAGCTGCCCGACGAGCACGCGATCCGCGCGATTCGCATCGGCGACAACGAGTCCGGCGCCGCGCTCGAGCTCGACTCGGAGCCCGAGCCGCCCGAGCCGCAGGGCAGCGGGCCCAGCGCGGCCTAGGAGCCGCCTCCGCCCCGTAACCTGCCGGGCCGATGTCCGTGTCGGTCCAGATCGGCCTGCTGCTCGCGCTCGCGACGGCGTTCGCGTCGGTGCTCGGCTTCCTCTACAAACACCGGGGCGCCGTGGCGTCGCCCCGCGTCGAGATGCGCCGCCCGGTGCGCACCTCGCTGGCCCTCTTCCGCAACCCCTGGTACGTCCTGGGCATCGTGATCGCCCTGGTGGGCTGGGGCTTTCACGTTGGCGCCCTGGCGCTGGCGCCGATCTCGCTGGTGCAGGCGACGATCGCGGGCGGGCTCGTCCTGCTCACGGTCACCGCCGACCGGCTGTTCGCCCACGAGGTGACCCGCCGCGAGTGGATCGGCGTGGCGCTGGCCGCGCTCGGCTTGGCGTTCCTGGCGGCATCGGTCGGCGAAGTGGGCGAGGACGCGCACTCCGAGTACGAGCTCGGGCGCTTGCTCGGCTACTTGGGCGTGGTCGCCGGCGGGGCGATCCTGCTGCCGTTCCTCGCCGTGCGCAGCACGCGCGAGGGCGTGCTCTTCGGCGTCTCGGCGGGGATGTTCTGGGCCGCGTCGGACACGGCGATCAAGGCCCTGAGCGACGAGCTCGGGGACGCGTCGGCGGCCGCGATCCTCTTCCACCCCCTCGCGGCCGTGATCGCGCTCGCATCGTTCGCCGGGCTCGTGGTCTCCGCGCGCGGCCTGCAGACCGGCAAGGCCGTGCCGGTGATCGCGGTGACGAGCGTTGCCGCGAACGCGCTCACGATCGCCGCCGGCCCGATCGTCTTCGCCGAGCCGATGCCCGAGGATGCCCTGGGCGTGGCCCTGCGGATCGGGGCGTTCGCCCTCGTGATCTGCGCCGCCGCGATGACGCCCGCGCCCGTCAGCGCGGCGCAGGCGGTCGAGGCGCGCTAAAGCGCGCCGCGCACGCGAAAGCCGGCGGCCGCGGGAGAGCGAAGCCGCCGGCTCTCGGGTCCCAGGTCAGGATGTGGCGTTAGCGGGTCACCGTGCGCCCACCGCTGTCGCGGCCGCCGACGGCCCGCCAGATGAGCAGCGCGATGATCGCGCCGATGATCGAGCCGATCACGCCAGACGCCTGGAGAGCGCCCTCGTCGAGATCGTGGCCGAAGATGAGGTACCCGAGGAAACCGCCGATGAAGCTGCCGACGATCCCGAGCACCATCGTCCCAAAGAAGCTCATCGGGTCTTTGCCGGGCACCAGAAAGCGCGCCAGATAGCCCGCGATGATGCCGATCACGATGAGATACAGGATCAAGCCAAGCACTCGTAGAGTCCTTTCCTCGCCTTGGAGATTGGGTAACCCCAGGGTTCCCCGTGCGGACCGCGATTAACGGCGCGCAGCGCCAGTTCGGCCGCCCGGCCGGAAGGAGATCGTCGCCCGCACGCGGGAGGTCTGGGCGCCGAGCCTGTACTGCTGGCGTGCGTTCGGCTCGCCCAGATCCACCGTGAACCTGATCCGCCCGCGCCGGTTCGGCCGGGCGGAGCGCTCGCGCGTGCCCACCAGACGGACCCGCCGCGCGCCGCGGAAGTAGGGCGGCGTGACGAGCGTCGTGCGCCCGGAGCCGATCACCTCCACCCCGCGCCGCCCGGCCCGGCGCAGCTCGAGGAACTCGAGCGGCCGGCGCCGGTCCGCGCGCACCCGCCAGTTCCAAACCCGGAAGGCCGGCTCGATCGACGCGTAGTCGAACCGGGCCGGCGGCTCCGGCTTCCGCTTGAGGACCCGCTTGAGCCGCGTCAGGGTGTCGGCGACCTGGCGCGTGAAGTTGGGGACGCTGTGGCACCCGCGCCCGTAGTCGCGCCAGAGATGCGGAATCTTGAGCCCGGCGAGGCGCTGGTGCAGGCTCACGCTCGCCCGGTAGACCCCCGCCTCCACCGCGCACGAGATCGAGTCGGCCGAGAGCAGGTTCTCACCGAGCGCGGTGCTGAGCGTGCCGTTCGCGCTGCGCACCTGCACGTGCATCCCCCGCAAGTTCCCGGCGAGATCCACCGGGTTGTGGCCGCGCCAGCGGACCTCCTCGGTGAGCCGCGGCCCGTAGATCGCATCGATCGCGCCGCCCTGAAAGGTGGAGCTGAGCGAGAGCACCGCGCCGTTGACGGCGAGGTTGCTGTCCACCGCTCCCGAAAGGCTCGCCGCCGCGGCGAAGAGGTGTGGGTGGCGGGCGGCGATCATCAACGCTCCATAGCCGCCCATCGAGGTGCCGAAGACGGCGCGCTGGGAGCGCTTCGGCCGCGTCCGAAAGCGCCGGTCGATGAGCGGGATGAGCTGCTGGGTCACGTACGTCTCGTACATCGGCGGCCCGAACGCGCCGCCGTTGTACCAGTCGCTCCAATAGCCGCTGTCGCCGTGGGGCGAGACGACGATCGCGGGGAACGATTTCGTGAGCGCCAGCCCATCGATCATCGTGTTGAAGGTGCGGTGGGAGTTCATCGTGCCCGCCAGGAAGTAGGCGACCGGCCACCGCCGCCCGGGCTTCGCGCGGTACCGGACGGGGAGGTCGACCGTGACCTTGGTGGGCTGCGCGAACGCGGGCGTCTCGACGGTCAGCTCGACGACCCGGGGCCCGAGCCTGCGCTCGTCGACGATCCGGGCCTCCCCCGCGGACGCTTCGGCCTGACCGCTCGCCAGCACGGCGAGGGCGCACGCCGCAGCGAGCAGATGACGGACCCGGCGCCCCTCCCTCATGAGCGCGAACGTAACAGTCGCCGGTTGGGGTCACGCCGGTTGGGGGCGAAGCGCTCTCGCGACCCTCGAGCGCAGCCGCCAACGGCAGGCGTAACGCGCGCCGGCGGCTGGACCTGCATAATGCCGCGACGGGTTCGGGTCTAACGGAAGGGGTTCCGGGGTGAAATCGAGGGGTCTGGCGAAGGCGGCCGTGCCGCGCAGGGTCGTGGCATGTCAGCTGGCGTTGTTGTTCACAGTCGGTCTCCTCGCGCTCGGCCCAGGCGCCGCGTCGGCGCAGGGGGCAGTCGAGCTCTCCGGGCCGTTCACGATCGACCCTGAGCCCCGCGTGCACCACCAGCTGCTCGCCGACTTCACCGGCGACTCCGATCCGGACCTGGTGACGATCACAAGCCCCGGGGCATTCAGCTCGCAGAGCAAGCTCGAGTTCCGCCGCGGCCTGGGCGGTCACGGATTCGGAGCGCCGACGGTGATCGATGACGCGAATCTCCCGCTCTCCGACGGGGGCATCGCCAGCGCTGATTTGAACGGCGACGGAAACCGTGACCTCGTGGTCGCCGGCGGCAACCCCGAGCTCAAGGCGTACGCGGGCAACGGCGCCGGCGGCTTCTCCGGGCCCGTGGGCCGCGACCTGCCCGGCGACTTTACGAGCGCGGTCGCGATCGGCCACTTCGACGCGGACGACGACCCCGACGTCGTCGTGGCTCAGCGTGGCTCGAACCTGCTTGTAACCGCGTTCGGCCACACCGGAGTGTCGTTCCAGCTGCCCGATGAGCGCCCCACGTCCGACTACTACGTCGACACGGTCTTCTTCGCCGCCCCCAAGGCCCTGGCGGTCCTCGACACCAACAACGACGGCCGTGACGACGTCGTGGCCCTCGGCTCGAACGGACAGGTGAGGACCTTCCGCCAGCACAATCCCGACTGCACCGACATCAGCTGCAAGCCGTTCACGAACGGCAACGCCTCGACGGACGAGTCGGGTTTCCCTGGCGGCAACCACATCGCCACCGGCGATTTCAACGGTGACGGCAGGGGCGACGTCGCCGTCGCGGGCGGGGACGGTGCCCCCGGGGGCGACACCGGAGTCGCCGTCTTGGCCCAGAACCCCGGCGGCGGCTTCGCTGCGCCCGTGATCTACGACGTCCCCCTGGAGATCAACAACGCGCAGATCGGGATCGCGAACCAGGACCTGGGAACCGACCCGGAGCTCATCGTCACCACCGGGAGGGGCGCCTGGGATCCGGACACGCACGCGGACGTCGGTGTCAACCAGGTGGCGGTTCTGACCGGGGCCGCGGGCGCGACGTTCGGGCCGCCGGAGATGTTCGACGTCGGAGCGCGCGTGGGCAAGGTCACGGTCGCGCAGATCAACGGAGCCGGGCGGCTTGATTTCGTCGTCGGCGGCCACGGTCTCCACGGCTTTCTGAACGGCCCGGGAGAGCTGCCGCCGGACACCGTGATCACTCGGGGCCCCTCGGGGCGGACCAACGACGCCGCCCCGAGCTTCCGCTTCGAATCGCGTGGCCTGCCCCAGGCGACGAGCTTTGAGTGCCGCGTCGACGACGGCGAGTGGGAGCCCTGCTCGAGCCCGTTCGCGACCGGGGAGCTGAGCGAGGGTGAGCACGGATTCGACGTGCGCGGCATCGCCCCAGGCGGCAACGTCGAACCCGAACCCGCGCGGCGCGACTTCACCGTGGAGGTCCACGAGCCCGCGCCCGCGCCGGTCTTCGCCGCGACCCCGAACTTCATCAACGCCGGGGGCGGGGACGAGTCCATCGCCAGCGCCGACTTCAACGAGGATGGGATGCCGGACATCGCCGTCCCCGACAGCGACGGGTCGACGGTACAGGTCCTGTTCGGTGACGGGGTCACGTTCGCGGGCCCGCCCCTCGTGCTCGACACGGGCCAGGGGCCGGTCGCCGTCGTCGCGGGCAGGCTCGACGAGGACGAACACGACGACTTGGCGACGGCCAACTTCTTCGACGGCACCGTCTCGCTGATGCTCGGCAACGGCGACGGGACCTTCAAGCCGACGAAGACGCTGAACGTCGCCGACGACCCTCGCGACATCGTGGCCGCCGATCTGGGCCAGGCAGGGATGAACCTGCTCACGGTCCACTCCAACGCGCAGCTCATCGACCGGATCCGGTACAGCGGCGAGCACAACGACAACGCCGGGGAATACGAGCTCGGCTTCAGCCCCTCGTCGGTGACGGTCACCGATCTCGGGGGCGGCCCGGTGAACGAGATGATCGTCGGCGGCCCCGGCATCGTCGAGATCCACTGGGCCGATGACGGCACCAACCTGCTCTCCAACCGGGCCCAGGTCAGCTTGCCCGGCACGCCGACCGACATGGTCACCGGGGACTTCGACGGCGACGGCAACGTGGACGTCGCAGCGACGATGAGCGCCTCGGACCAGATCCTCGTGCTGCTGGGCGACGGCGCGCGCGGCTTCACCTTCGGCGCCTACACCCATCCGGTCGGCGACAACCCGCGAGCGCTGACGGCCGCCGACTTCAACGGCGACGGCATCGACGATCTGGTCGTGGCCAACCGCGGTTCGGACGACTTCTCGATCCTGCTCGGCCGGGGCGCCGGCGGCTTCGCGCCCGGGGTGTCGTTCTCGACCTTGCTCAGCGGAGGCACGAGCGGCAACGGGCCGACCGGGATCGCCGCAGTCGACACCAACCTCGACGGGCGCATCGATGTGGTCACCGCTAACGACTCGGACGTGACCAGGGTCCGCAACGACACGGTCCCCCCGGACACGACCGCGCCCAAGGTGACGCTGAAGGGCAAGCGCAAGCAGCGCGTCGCCCGGGTGGCGGTGCGCATCCGCGCGAGCGAGCCCTGCACGGCCGCGGTCCGCTCGGTCGCCCTGCTCAAGCGGAAGGGCCGCAAGGGCAAGCGGAAGGTGAAGCTGCCGGCTCAGACCATGCAGGTCGCGGCGGGCAAGGCGCGCAAGCTCAAGGTGAAGCCCGGCCGCAAGGTGAAGCGGTTCGTCAAGCGCGGCAAGGGCAAAGCGTCGCTGCGGGTCACCGTGCGCTGCACCGACTCCGCGCAGAACGCGAGCGGCGCCGCGCGCTTGAACATCAAGCTGCGCTGAGCCGTGCTGCGTCCCGGGGTCCCGCGCGGACGCTGGGCGGCTCGTCTACCCGCGCTAGTAACCCAGCGCGAACTTGGCGTCCTCGGACATCATCTCCGGGGACCACGGCGGGTCGAAGACCATCTTCGGATGGACGTTTTCGACACCCTCGAGCTCGCTGACGAACTCGCGCATCTGCTCGGTCACCTGCGGCCCGATCGGGCACGCGGGCGTGGTGAGCGTGAATGTGATGTAGACGTCGCCGCCCTCGATCTCCACGTCGTAGACCAGCCCGAGCGAGACAAAGTCCAGCCCGAGCTCGGGGTCGATGACCTCCTCGAGAGCTTCGTAGACGGTTTCCTCGTCAACCATCGAATCAATCGTAGCGACGGCCCCTTGCCGGCCAAGCTGCGCGGGTGCCGCCGCTGACCGCGCACCAATAGCCTTTGCCGCGGATGCTCCCGCTCATCATCCTGGTCTTCATCGGCCTGCCGATCCTGGAGCTCTACGTGATCATCCAGGTCGGCCAGGAGATCGGCATCGTGCCGACGCTCGCGCTGCTGGTGCTCTCCAGCTTCATCGGCGCGGGCCTGGCGCGCTCGCAGGGACGCGCGGTATGGGCGCGCTTCAACCAGGCGCTCGCGGAAGGCCGGATCCCCGCGCGCGAGACCTTCGACGGCGCGATGGTGATCCTCGGCGGCGCGCTGATGATCAGCCCGGGGTTCGTGACCGACGCCTTTGCGATCTTCCTGCTCTTCCCGCCCACGCGCGCGCTGATCCGCCGGCTCGTCGCGGCGACCGTGGTGAGGCGCGGCGGCATCGTGTTCACTGTCGGCGGACTCGGCTCTCGCTCCGGGGGGCCGTTCGCGTCGCGCCCCGATTCGGGGGCCGGCCGCGGCCGCGGCGGCTACGACTACGAGGGCACGGCGCGAGAGATCCGCGACGATGAAGAGCTGCCTCCAGGAGGTGAACGTGACTGACCCGATCGCCCTCGAGCTCGCGCCCGGCGCGCGTGTGATCTGGGACCTCGACGCGGTCCGCCGCCTCGCGCCCGCGGGCGCGAGCGAGCCGGAGTCGCTGTGGACGCTCGAGGGCGACCTGCAGGGCTTCACGTTGCTGCGCGTCCTCTCGGCGGCGTTCGAGGACGGGCGCGTCGTGCTGCTCACGGCCGCGCGGCCGATCGGCGCGCGCGGACACAACGAGGAGGTCGTCGCGGCGTCCGTCGTCGGCCGGGGCGGCCCGGCGACGGTGGAGGAGCCGCTGCTCTCCACCGAGTACGCGAAGGACGGCTCGCCGCGGCGCGTCACGCTCGAGCTGTGGCTCGACGGCGAGGACTATCCCCTGCGCGGCGCGGGCGAGGCCACCGCGGTCGCCACGCAGACCGACGACCAGGGCGTCGAGCGCGCCGGTGCGGCCCTGCGGCTGCGCCTTGAAGGCGCGAACGGCGCGGGCGCTTACGAGATCGCGCGCAACCTGTAGGCCGATGGCGATCCGCGCGGTCATCTCGGACTTCGGCGGCGTGCTCACGACGCCGCTGCTGCGCTCGTTTACGGCTGTCCAGAACGAGACGGGGCTCGACTTCGAGACGATGGGGCGGGCGCTGCAGGCGGTCGCCGAGCGCGACGGCGAACACCCCCTGTTCGAGCTCGAGAAGGGGCGCATCAGCGAGGCGGAGTTCCTCGACATCCTCGCGGGCGAGCTGCGCGCGCTGCTTGGTCACGAGCCCGCGCTGCATCGCTTTCGCGAGGTCTACTTCGAAGCGCTCGACCCGAACGACCGGATGGTCGAGCTCATGCGCGAGGCGAAGGCCGACGGGCACCGGATGGCGCTGCTCACCAACAACGTGCGCGAGTGGGAGCCGCTGTGGCGATCGATGCTGCCCGTGGATGAGATCTTCGAGCTCGTCGTCGACTCCGCGTTCGTCGGGATGCGCAAGCCCGAGCGCGGCATCTACGAGCTCACCATCGAGCGCCTGCGCAAGCACGATCCGGATGAGCTCGGCCGGCTCGAGTTCAGCGAGTGCCTGTTCGTCGACGACGTGGAGGTGAACATCGCGGCCGCGCGCGAGCTCGGCATGAACGTGGTGCATTTCCGCGACACCGAGCAGGCTGTGGCCGAGGTGCGCGCGGCGCTCTCGCGCTGATCCCGTGCGCCGGGCGCGCGGCATCGCGGTCGCGACGCTCGCGGTCGTTGTGGCACACGGCGGGCGCAGTGGGGCACTCGGTGCGCGCCTTGTGCGCACCGCGCCGCCCGGCAACGCCGACGTTCAGCCCACGTAGTCGAAAAGCGACGACCA
>CBFGWL010000013.1:0-44432 GCA_965652565.1 uncultured bacterium | reverse complement strand
CGCGCGAAGTCGCGATTACGACGACCCCATCGTCTCAATCGCGATCTCGTGGACGAGCCCTCATCGAGTTCGCGCTAACGACGATGCCGTCGTTGTAACTGCGATTTCGCGTGGCCGGGGGCTCGCGAGTTCGCGATTCCTCCGATGCGATCCCCTCCTTCGCCGCCCATCCCCGGCGCGCCGCAGCGCCACGCCGCCCGGGCGCTCACCACCAACGCCAGCGCCACCCCGGGCGCTCGCCACCAACGCCCCGCGCCCGCGCCCTACCCCCGCTTCCGATGCCGGCGGAACATCTCCCGGACCCACTCGATCCCGGGGCGCTCCGCGACCTCCGCGAGGAACTCGCCGAAGGACGGTGACGGTTCCGGGAGGCGCGGACCCTCCGGCGGCCGGGCGATCGGATAGAGCAGCGAGGCCGCGGTGAGGTCGGCGACCGAGAACGCGTCGCCCACCAGGTAGTCACCCGAGCCGAGCTCGTGTTCGAGGCGGTCCAGGCCGGCGCGCACGCTCGCGCGCGCCTCGGCTTCCGCCTCGGGGTTCGACACGCGGTAGCGCGCGGCCGTGTAGGCGCGCACGTAAGCGCGCGCGCCGCGTCGCGCCAGCGGGGCCTCGCGGATCGCCGGCGGCAGCTCGCGCTCAACCAAGGCGTCCAGGCCTTCCTCGTCGTTGCGCATGTGATGCCAACCGCCGAGGCGCACTGCCGGCCCCACCCGCTCGTCGAAGAACTCCTCGAGCTCGAGGGCACGTTCGCGGTCGGCGGGCTCGCCGGGGTAGAGCGGCGGCTCGGGATGAAGCTCCTCCAGGGCCGCGATGATCGCCGTCGAGTCGCCGAGGGTCCGGCCCGCGATCCGCAGCACCGGGAACGTGTGGGAGCGCCCGCGCGTGAGCCACATCGCCACCGCCATGTGCGCGCCGGCGAGCGGCGCGCGGCGCTCGTGCTCGATGCCCTTGTAAGCGAGTGCCCAGCGCGCCTTCTCGCTGAAGTGCGAGATCGGGATGTGCCAGAGAATCGGCTTGTCGCTCACGGGCGAATCATTGCGCCGCGAGCAGCCAGAACCAGTTCTCCTGGCCACCCTCGTAGAGCTCGATCTCCGTGCCGTCCGGCAGCGAGAGGTCCAGCTCGTCGAGCGGGAAAGGCGGCGCGGCGCCCGCGATCACCGTGAGGATCTCGGCGTCGGCGGCGAGCCGCGCCACGGTCGCGTCGAGCGTCTCACGCACGTCGCCCCAGGCAACCACCTCGTCGCCTTCGAAGCCGACCGTCTCGCCGCGGGAGAAGCGCCCCTCCACATCGTCCTTGGCGGCGGGTGCTACGCCGCCCACCTTCGTGTCCGCCAGCACCTCCTCAAGCCGCGCGGCGTTCGCCTCCGCGGTGTCCTCGGGATCGAACTCCACCAGCGCGACGAGCGCGCCCTGCTGCGTCGGACACGGCACGACTACCGCCGGCTTCTCGCTGAGGCGCGCCGCTTCCTCGGCCGCGAGCAACACGTTCTTGGAGTTCGGCAGCAGCACCACCTCGTCGGCAGGCGCGGCCTCGATGCCCCGCAGGAGATCGTTCGTCGACGGGTTGAGCGTGGGCCCGCCGTCCACGACCTGGACCCCGAGCTCCTCGAAGAGCTTGCGGATCCCTTCCCCGCCCGCGACCGCAACCGCCTTCGACCGGCTGCGCGTGAGCCGCGCCTCGCGTTCGGCGACCTGCTCGCGCATGTCGGCGATGTCCTCGCGCTCGATCGTGCCGAGCCCGTTGAAGACCGCCTTCGCGGCGTCCGGGTCATCGGTGTGGACGTGCACCTTGAGCGTCGCGTCGTCGCCGACCACGAGAACCGAGTCGCCCAGCTCCTCGAGGCGCGGGACGACCGTCGCCTGGTCGAGGCCCTCGCCGATCACGATGAAGTTGGTGCAGTAGCGAAAGCGCGACTCGGTGTGATGGACGTCGCGCACCCGGGCCGGCGCGTAGCGTGGCAGCTCCGGCAGATCCGCCTCCTCGCCGGCGAGCGCCGCGAGCGCGCCGCGCAGGATCACGACGAGCCCGAGGGCACCGGCGTCCACGACACCGGCGCGCGCGAGCACGTCGAGCTGCTCGGTCGACTGGCGCACGGCCTTCTCGCCCGCGAACAGCGCGGCGGCGAGGATCTCCGCCAGCAGGGCGTTCTGCTCCTCCTCGCTCGCCTCGTGGTCGAGCTCGCGCTGCGCGAACTCGGCACGGCGCTCCTTGACGGCCTCTGCCATGTCGCGGATCACCGTGAGCATCGTGCCCTCGGCGGGCTCGCGCACGGACGCCCACGCAGCCTCGCTTGCGTTGAGCAGCGCGGCCTCGATCAGCTCCGGGTCGATCAGCCGGCCCGGCGGCGTGGCGAGCTTCTCCGCGGCCCCGCGGATGATCTGGCTGAGGATCACGCCCGAGTTGCCTCGAGCGCCCATCAGCGCGGCGCGCGCGACCGCGCGCACGATCTCGGGCCGCGAGGGATCGCCGTCGGTGCTCTCGCGCTGGAGGCGGTCGAGTTCGTCGATCACGTGGCGCAAAGTCAGCGCCATGTTGTCGCCCGTGTCGCCGTCGGCGACCGGGAAGACGTTCAGGTCGTTGATCTCCTGCCTGCGCGTTTCAAGGTGCGCGTAGGCGACGGAGACGACGCTGCGAAAGCGCTCTACGGACGGATCGGCCACGGGCGGATGAGCAGGATATTGCCCTCGGATTCGGCGGTGGGCTCATCCGTCCGAAAGCCAGACGTGCTCGAACTCCACCCTCCCCCGCTCGATCCGGGCGATCCCGTACGAGCGGCGCGGCGCCCGGCGGCGCTCCGTGGGGCTGCCGGGGTTGAAGATCTGAAAGCCGTCGGCGCTCTCGTGCAGGGGCATGTGCGAATGCCCGAAGACGACGGCGTCGGCCTCCGGGAAGAGCGCGCGCAGGCGCTCCAAGCGCCCACGCGCGGGACCGGCGTCGTGGATCAGCCCGAACCGCACCCCACCGGCGTCGAACTCCGCCCGCTCGGGCAGGCGCTCGCGCACCGCGGGTACGTCGACGTTGCCGTGAACGGCGCGCAACGGCGGGCCGAGCTCGGCGAACCAGTCGAGCACCTCCGCCCCGAAGAAGTCGCCGACGTGCACGATCGCGTCGGCCGCACGCAGGGCGTCCACGCAAGCGGGATCGAGCTGCCGCCCGCCGCGCGGCATGTGCGTATCGGCGATGAGCGCGAGGCGCACGCCTCGCGGATCAGGCGTACTTGGTGACCTTGCCCGACTTCAGGCAGCGCGTGCAGACGTACACGCGGCGCGGCCGGCCGCCCTCGTTGATCCGCACCTTCTGGAGGTTCGGGTTGAAGCGGCGCCGGGTGGCGACCATGGAGTGGCTCCGCGAGTTCCCGAACGCGGGGGCCTTACCGCAGCTGTGACAAACCTTCGCCATTGCGACGCAGGATGGTAGCGGGCCGCCGGCGGCTGCCTAGATATTCCCCCGCACGCGCTCCATGAGCAGCGCCGAGCGCATGATCGCGTGGGCGGCGTGCCGGCCCTGGTCGCGCTTGCCGCCGCCGGCGCGCGCCTCGGCCTGCTCGCGCGAATCGCAGGTGATCACGCCGAACGCGCAGGGCACGTCGGTCGTGAGCTGCACCTCCTGGATTCCGCGCGCCGCCTCCGAGCAGACGAAGTCGTAGTGATCGGTCTCCCCGCGGATGACGACGCCGAGGCAGGCGATGCCTGCGAAGCGCTCCGAGTCGGCGCACACCTTCGCCGCGAACGGCAGCTCGAACGCGCCCGGGACCTCGTATGTGTGCACCGACGCCGGGCTCACCCCACCTTCGGCGAAGCCCTCGAGCGCGCCCGCCACCAGACGCTCGGCGAGATCCTCGTAGAACGTCGCCACGCAGATCGCCCACTCGCCGCGGCCGAGCAGCTCGCGTTCCGAATCGGTGAACTCACTCACCCGCGTCCTCCTTCGCGTCCTCGAGGCGCTCGGAGAGGATCATCTCGTCGTCGAGGGCGAGCCCCTGGTGGTGCAGCGCGTGGCCCATGCGCTCGCGCTTCGCGCGCAGATACGCCTCGTTGTGGGGATTGGGGACCGCCTGGATCGGCACCTGCTCGGTGACCGAGAGCCCGTACCCCTCGAGGCCGATGATCTTCTTCGGGTTGTTGGTGAGAATGCGGATCGAGCTCAGGCCGAGGTCGCGCAGGATCTGCGCGCCGATCCCGTAGTCGCGCAGATCGGCGGGCAGGCCCAGCTTGAGGTTGGCGTCGACGGTGTCGAGGCCCTCCTCCTGCAGCTTGTAGGCGCGCAGCTTGTTGAGCAGGCCGATGCCGCGCCCCTCCTGGGAGAGGTAGAGCAGGACCCCCTTGCCCTCCTGCTCGATCATCGAGAGCGCCGCGGAGAGCTGCTCGCCGCAGTCGCAGCGCAGCGAGTGGAAGACGTCCCCCGTGAGGCACTCGGAGTGCACGCGGACGAGCACGTCCTCGCTCCCGGCGACCTCGCCCTTCACCATCGCGACGTGGTGCTTGCCGTCGAGCAGGGCGCGGTAGCCGACCGCCGTGAACTCCCCGAACTCCGTGGGCAGGCGCGTGGAGACGACGCGCTCGACGAGCTTCTCGGTGCGGCGCCGGTAGGCGATCAGGTCGGCCGTCGTGACCATCTTGAGCCCGTGCCTGCGGCAGTACGGGATCAGGTCGGGCACGCGCGCCATGGTCCCGTCCTCGTTCATGATCTCGCAGATCACACCGGCCGGGATGAGCCCGGCGAGCCGCGCGAGGTCGACCGCAGCCTCGGTGTGCCCGGTGCGCTCGAGCACGCCGCCGGGCTTGGCCTTCAGCGGGAAGATGTGCCCCGGCTGGACGATGTCGCCGGGGCCGGAGTGCGGATCGATCGCGACCTGGATCGTCCGGGCGCGGTCGTGCGCCGAAATCCCGGTGCTGACGCCCTCGCGCGCCTCGATCGAGACGGTGAACGCCGTCTCCAGCGGCGCCTCGTTCTTGGCCGCCATCAGCTTGAGACCGAGCTCCTCGGTGCGCTGCGGGGTGAGCGCGAGACAGATCAGGCCGCGCGCGTGCGTGGCCATGAAGTTGATCGCCTCCGGCGTCGCGAACTGCGCCGCGAGGACGAGATCGCCCTCGTTCTCGCGATCCTCGCCGTCAACGACGACGACCATCCGGCCGCGGCGGATCTCCTCGATCGCCTCCTCGACCGTGCTGAACGGTGACTCCTCGGCGCGAGCCGTTGCGGCGGGCGCCCCTTGTGATTGCTCGGCCATCGCTACTCGACTAGCTCCCTTCTTGAATTGAAGCCTTGCATGAGGCGCTCGACGTAACGCGCGATCACGTCCACCTCGACGTTCACCGGATCGCCCGCGGCCGCCTCGCCGAAAGTCGTGCGCTCGAGGGTCTCCGGGATCAGGGAGACCTCGACGCCGTCATCGTGCAGCCTCGCCACGGTCAGGCTCACCCCGTTCAGTGTGATCGAGCCGTGTTCGACGACGTACGGGCGGAGCGCCTCGGGCAGCCGCACGCGCACGCGCCTCGCGAAGCCGTCCGGCGTCACGTCGGCGATCTCGGCGAGGCCGTCCACGTGACCCTGGACGATGTGCCCGCCGAGCGGATCGCCGGCTCGCAGAGCGGGTTCCAGGTTGACGCGCGCGCCCGCGGCGAGGCCGCCCAGCGTCGTGAGCTCGAGCGTCTGGTTCATCGCGTCCGCCGCGAAGGCCCCGTCGGCGAGCTCGGCCGCGGTCAGGCAGACCCCGTTCACCGACACCGAGTCACCGGTGGCCAGCTCGCCGGCGAACCCGGCGGCGATCCTCAGGCGCGCGCCGTCGGCGGTGCGCTCGACCGCCTCGACGGTGCCCAGTTCCTTGACGATTCCGGTGAACATCACCACTCCCGCAGGCGTGCCTTGATCAGTATGTCCTCTCCCGACTGCTCGCTTTCCAGCGAGAGCGCCGGAAGCGCCTCGGCCATCTTCTGCGCACCGGCTCCGGCGAGCAGCGGGCGCGCGTCGGCCCCGCCCAGGAGCTTGGGCGCCACGAACAGCTTGACGTCATCGATCTCGCCGGCCTCGAAGAATGCCCCGGCGAGCTCCGCGCCGCCCTCCAGCAAAAGCGAGGTGATGCCCCGGCGCCCCAGTTCGCTGAGCGCAGCCGCGACGCGATCGGGCCCCTCGCCGGAGACCACCGCCACCTCGACGCCCGCCTCGCGCAGCTGCTCGGTGCGCTCGGGATCAGCGTCGCGGCCGGCGAAGAGGATCAACGGGGCGACGTCCAGGGAACGCACCAGCTTCGCGGCGAGCGGCAGCCGCGCCCGCGAGTCGAACACGACGCGCACCGGCTGACGCGCCGCGGGCCCGGCGTCGCGCGCCGTGAGCAGCGGATCGTCGGCCAGCGCGGTGCCGATTCCGACGGCGACGGCGTCGGCCTCGCTGCGCCACCGATGCACGAGCGCGCGGCTCGTCGGACCCGAGATCCATTGCGAGTCGCCGGACGCCGTCGCGGTCCGGCCGTCGAGCGTCACGGCGGCCTTGTAGGTGACGAGCGGGCGGCCCGTGCGCGCGTGCTTGCGGAAGGCCTGGTTCTGCAGGCGCGCGGCGCTCGCCTCCGGCCCGTCGGCGGCGACCGCCTCGATCCCCTCGTCGCGAAGCACGCCGGGACCGCGACCGCTCGCCTTGTCGGAGGGGTCGTCGGCCGCGTAGACGACCCGCGCCACGCGCGCCTCCACCAGCGCCTCCGTGCAGGGCGGCTGGCGGCCGTGGTGAGCGCAGGGCTCGAGCGTCACGAACATGGTCGCGCCGGCGGGGTCATGGCCGCGCTCCCGGCAGTCGGCGAGCGCCGCGCGTTCCGCGTGCAGGCCGCCGATCTCAGCGTGCCAGCCCTCGCCGATCACCTCGTCGTCGCGCACGAGCACGGCGCCGACGAGCGGGTTGGGGCTCACCCGGCCACGCCCGCGCTCAGCCAGCTCGAGCGCCCGCTGGAGGTACAGGCGGTCGGTTTCGGTGATCACCGCGGGCATCGCTCGAATGTAAGGGACGGCACCTGACTGACTAGTCAATCAAGAATAGCTCGTCGCGCGCGCCGGGCCTATGGGGCGATACCTTCCTCGCGACGATGAGCGTGAGCACAGGGGCGGAGACCAAGAAGTTCGGACGCTCCGCCGGGTTGCTCTCCGCGGGGGTCGGGGCTTCGGGCGTGCTCACGTACGTCTACTTCTCGCTCGCCTCACACAACCTGAGCGCCCACGACTACGGCGAGATCACGGTGCTGTGGTCGGTCGTCTTCGTGACGATCTCCATCGCCCACCGGCCGGTCGAGCTGCTGCTCTCGCGCACGCTCGCCGAACGCCGGGCGCACGGTGGCGAGGTCACGAGCGCGTTGCGCGTCGCCGGCCTGATCCAGCTCGGCGTGGCGCTGGGGCTGGCCGGGATCGCGCTGGCCCTGCGCGAGCCGCTCCAGGACGAGCTGCTCTCGGGCTCGGAGACCCTTTATTGGGTCCTCGTCGTAGCCGTCGTGGCCTTCGGCGCGAGCTTCTACGCGCGCGGCTATCTCGCCGGCCACAGGCGGTTTGGGCTGCTCGCGGGGCTGCTCTTCTGCGAGTCCGCCTCGCGGGTCGTCTTCGCGCTCGTCGTCGCCCTCGGGATCGCCTCCGGGCAGACGGTGATCGCGCTCGGCGTCGCCGCGGCGCCGCTGTTCAGCCTCGCCGTCGTCCCGCTGGCGCTCACGCGCGGCATGCGGAGCGGCGCACCGGAGGCCGCGACGCGGCCGGCGGCGGGCGCCGATCCGGTCACCGTCGCGAGCGGCGGGGGCTTTGCGGCCGGCGTGCTCGTAGTGATGCTCGGCGAGCAGACGTTTCTGAACGCCGGCCCCCTGCTCGCGCGCGCCTTCGAGGACGCGGCCGCGGCCGGGTTCATCTTCAACGTGCTGATGGTGGCGCGCGCGCCGCTCTTGGTCTTCCAGGGCGTCGCACAGAGCCTGCTCCCCCACCTCACGCGGCTCGGCGCCCGTGGCGGTGACGCCGAGGACGCGTTCCATCACTCGATCGTGGTCACGCTCCGCGCGATCGCCGGGTTCGCTGCGCTCGTCGTGCTCGTCGTCGCGCTCGCGGGCCCGACCCTGATGGAGATCGCGTTCGGCGATCGCTTCGAGTACGACCGGCTCGGGCTCGTGATCGTCGCGCTCGGCATGGGCGGCTATCTCACGGCGACGACGCTCAACCAGGCGATCCTGGCGCGTGGCGGAGCGCGCGTCGCCGCGCGCTGCTGGGGCCTGACCGCGGCCGCCTTCCTCGCTTGGTGCCTGCTGCCGATCGTCGACCAGATCGATCGGCGCATCGAGGTGGGCTTCGCGGTGGGCGCGGCGCTGCTCGCCGCGCAGCTGGCGCTCGCCTACCGCCGCCGGGCCACCGGCCCCCCGCTCACTCCCGACTCCCCCGACGAGATCGAGGCCCGCTTGGCTGGATACGACGAGGTCTCCTGAGTGACCGACGCGCAGCTGATGCTCATCGCCGGCGCCCTGATGGCGGTGGGCCTGGCTGCGGCAAAGCTCGCGGATCGCGCGCGCATCCCGGGCCTGCTCCTGTTCCTCGGCGTCGGGATGCTGCTCGGCGAAGAGGGCATCGGCGGGATCGTCTTCAACGACGCGGAGCTCACGCGCACGATCGGCACGATCGGGCTCGTCCTCATTCTCTTCGAGGGCGGCCTCACGGCCGGGTGGAACGAGATCCGGCCCGTGATCGGCACGGCGGTCTCGCTGGCAACCGTCGGCACGCTGATCACGGCCGGGATAGCGGGGGCGGCCGCCATGTGGCTCTTCGGGTTGGAGCCCCTCGAGGGCCTGATCCTCGGCACCGCGATCGCCACGACGGACAGCGCCGCGATCTTCGCCGTCCTCCGTGGCTCCACGGTCTCGCGGCGGCTCGCGCGCACACTCGAGGGCGAGTCCGGCCTGAACGACCCGGTCGCCCTGCTCTTGGTCGTCGGGTTCATCGACCTACTCCTCGAGCCCGACTTCGGCGCGGTCAATCTGATCGAGAACGTCCTGGTCGCATTTGTGATCGGCGTGCCGGTGGGCCTGGCGATCGGCATGGGCGCGCGCGAGGCGTTCCGGCAGCTCGACCTGCCCAGCCCGGGGCTCTATCCGGTGGCCTCGCTGGCGACCGCAGCGCTCGCCTATGGCCTCGCCGAGATCGTCCACGGGTCCGGCTTCGCCTCCGTCTACGTCGCCGGGCTCGTCCTCGGCACGGGCTCGATCCCGGCGCGCGGCAGCACCGTCGCCTTCCACCAAGGCGTGAGCTGGACGATGCAGATCACCCTCTTCGTCGTGCTCGGGCTCCTGGTGTTCCCGTCGGGCCTGATCGAGATCGCCCCGCAGGGCCTGGCGCTCTCCGCGGCCCTGATGTTCGTCGCCCGCCCGGTGGCCGCGTACGTCGCTTCGGCCTTCGCTCCGCTCAACGCGCGCGAGCGCCTTCTGCTGGGCTGGGCCGGGCTGCGCGGGGCGATCCCGATCTGGCTTGCCACCTTCCCGGTGATCGCGGGCGTCGGCGAGGCCGGGGAGATCTTCAACGCCGTCTTCTTCGTCGTCGTCACCTCCACCCTGATCCAGGGAGCGACGTTCGAGCCGCTTGCGCGCAGGCTTGGGCTCACCACCACGGAGCCCGCCCTGCCAGCCTCCATCGTCGAGACCGGCATCATCCGCCGGCTCGGTGGCGAGACGTTCACCTACGTAGTCCGCGGACGCGACGCCGCGGTCGGTCACATGGTCAAGGAGCTCGGTCTCCCCCGGGAGGCGCTCATCAACGTCATCGTGCGTGAGGACGCCGCGCTGCTCCCCCGCGGCTCCACCCAGATCGAGGCAGGCGACGAGCTCCACATCGTCGCCCGCCGGGAGGCGATCGGCGAGGTCGAGCGCCTCACGGAGCGCTGGCGCAGCGGGCCGATCGGCGAGCCGGCGCCGGCCGCGCTTCCGCCACGAGGCGCGCCGCAGGTGTTCACGGTGCGCCGCCGCCGGCCGGACGACGGCGACCCCGCACGCCCGGATGCCGTCGAGGGCGTCGCGGTGGCCCTGCGATTGCGCGAACGCCGCGACGTGCCGGCCGCGCTCGTCGCCCTCGTCGACGGCCGCTACGCGCTCATCGGGGTCGAGCTGGTCGCGGTCGGCGGCCGGCGGCAGATGATGGACTGGGTCGCCCGCCGCGCGGCCCGCTTCGGGCTCTCCGACCAAGAGCGTGCTTGGTGGCAGGAGTGCGCCGGCGCCCTCAGTGCCCTGCCAGCCTCTGGGGCCGGAGACACCGGGGATGAGAGCTCGTCGCCGGAAGACGCGACGCCGGGCTAGGCGCCCTACTCCGCGCCCGCGGCTGCCGCGATCCGCTGGTAGGCGGCACCTGGGTCCGGATCGCCGAATACGGCGGAACCGGCGACGAGCAGGTTCGCGCCCGCCTCGATGGCGAGCGGAGCGGTGTGTTCGTCGATCCCGCCGTCCACCTCGAGCGCGGTGCCCTCCGCGGCGAGCGCGGCGACGCGCGCCACCTTGTCCGGCGACGTCGGGATGAACCGCTGCCCGCCCCAGCCGGGGTTCACGGTCATGGTCAGCAACAAATCACAACTAGCCGTGAGCTCGCGGGCGGCGTCGGCCGGGGTCCCGGGGTTGAGTGCGAGCCCGGCGAGACAGCCCGCGTCGCGGATCGCGGCGAGCGTCCGATGCGCGTGGGGGTCGGCCTCCTGGTGGATCGTGATCAGGTCGGCCCCCGCGTTCGCGAACTCGTCGATGTGATCGCCTGGGCGCTCGATCATCAGGTGCACGTCGAGCACGCCGCCGGCATCGTGCACGCGGTCGGCGATCGCGCCGGCCACGAGCGGGCCGATCGTGATCGGCGGCACGAAGTGCCCGTCCATCACATCGACGTGGATTACCCGGGCACCCGCAGCGAGCACCTCGTCGACGTGTCCGCCGAGGCGGGAGAAGTCGGCCGAGAGGATCGAGGGGGCGACGCGGCGGCCGGCGAAGATCTCCTTGGCGGTCATGTCGGTGGCGCGGACGGCGGGTCAGACGGGGCTCAGCATCGAGTGGCCGCAATGCTGGCAGATGAGGTCCTCGGTACGGGTCAGGCGCACGATCGTCTGATGCTCGCCGCAGTTGCGGCATTGCGAGACGAGCTCGTACCGGCTCAGGCAGTTGACGCAGCGAAAGCGGCCGGGCAGGTTCGTTGGCCGCAGCCAGGGCTCGCCGCAGTTGGGACAGGCGGGGCGCTTCAGCGCGTCGCTCACGCAGCCCTCCGCAAACGCGCGTAGAAGAAGCCGTCGGTGCCGTCGCGGTCGGGCCTCGTCTGCAGGAAGCGCGGATCGTGGGGCGAGGCGAGCTCCGGCGCGATGTCGCCCAGCCCGTCCGCCGTGAGCCCATCGTCAGCCCTGAGGTGCGCCGCGACGACGTCGTCGTTCTCCGCCCGGGAGATCGTGCAGGTCGAGTAGACGAGCGTGCCGCCGGGGCGCAGCGCGACCGCGCCGGCGGCCAGGATCGCGCGCTGCAGGCCCGCGAGGCGCGCGATCGTCGCCGGGTCCTTGCGCCAGCGCGCGTCGGGGCGCCCGGCGAGGGTGCCGAGGTCGGAACAGGGCGGGTCCACGAGCACGCGATCGTAACCAGAACCGATGTCGTCGCGGGTGGCGTCGGCGCGCAAGACCGTCACGTTGCGTATGTCGGCACGCTCGCAAAGTTCCTCGATCTGGCGGGCGCGGCCGGCGTCGACCTCAACCGCCACAACCTCGCCCTCGCCCGCCATCCGCGCCGCGATCCCGGTCGTCTTGAGGCCCGGACCCGCGCAGAGATCCAGGACGCGCTCGCCTGGCTGCGGCGCGAGCAGCTCGACGACGGCTTGCGCGGCACGGCTTTGCGGAAATAGCTCGCCCGCGGGCAGCCGCGCCGTGATCGCCTCGGAAAGCGCGCCGCGCACGGCGAGCGCCTCCCGCGGCCACAACAGCTCATCGTCGGCCCGCGGGACAAGCTCGACGCCGGCCGCCTCGAGCTCCGCGCGGACGGCCCGCGGATCCGCGCGCAGCAGGTTCACGCGCAGGCCGGTCTCCCCCGCCTCGTTGCACGCGCGCAGGAGCGATCGCGCGGTGTCTGAGCCCAGCTCACGCCACCACAGCTCGGCGAGCCAGGGTGGCACGGAGTGAGTGACTGCCGCGTCGGCCGGGGCCGCGTCGCCGAGGCCGTCGAGAAGCTCCTCGCGCTCGCGCGCCGCGCGGCGCAACACCGCGTTCACGAAGCCGGCGGCCGCCTGCGCGCGCCGCGCCCCGCCGCGGCGCATACCGCCCTTGGCCAGCTCGACGGCGGCGTCCACGGCCGCGTGCCGGCCCGCGTCGCCGTACAAGACCTCAAAGAGACCGAGGCGCAGCGCAGCCGCGACCGGGGCGTCGAGCTCAGCGGCCGCGCGCCCGCTCAGCCGCTCGATCAGCGCGTCGGTCGTGCCCCGGCGCTGCACGGCGCCGTAGGCGAGCCATTGGGCTTGGCCGCGCCCGCTCGCGTCCACGCCAGCGCGCTCGAGGGCCGCGGGCAAAGCCCGGTCGGCCCACGCGTCGTGCTCGAAGACGCGGCGCAGAACCTCGTACGCGGCGCGCCGCGCGGGTGTGGCGGCGGACGCCACGGCGCTCAACCGGCCAGCGCCGGAACGGGGTGGCCGCGCAGATAGTCGGCCGCGCTCGTGTCGCGGCCGCCCGGCGGTCGCACCACCTCGATCGCCAGCGCGCCCTCGCCTGTGCCGAGGACCAGCGAGTCCCCGCGCGCCTCGAACTCGCCTTGCCCGGGCCCGTCGGGCAGCGCGCGCGCCCGGCGCACGCCGAGCCGCTCGCCGCCCTCCAGCTCCAGGTAGGCGCCGATATGCGGAGTGAGCGCGCGCACCACGCGCGCCAGCTCGGCGGCCGGTCGCGCGGGATCGAGACGGCGCTCCGCCGGCTCGATCTTCTCCGCGTACGTCGCTCCGGCCTCGTCCTGCTCGGTGAACGTGAGCTCCCCGTGCTTATGCGCCTCGAGCGCGCGCACAGCGAGCTCGCCGCCGATCTCCGCGAGCCGGGAGGCGAGCGAGCCGTAATCGTCGTCGGGAGCGATCGGCGTCTCCTCGAGCAGGGCGATCGGGCCTGAGTCCAGCCCCTCGGTCAGCCGCATGATCGCGACCCCGGTGCGCTCGTCGCCGGCCATCAGCGCGCGCTCGATCGGCGCGGCGCCGCGCCAGCGCGGCAGCAGCGAGGGGTGCACGTTCAGGAACTCCAGGTCCTCGAGCAGCGGCGGCTTGATCAGCTGGCCGAAGGCGCACACCATCGCGACGTCGACACCCGCCTCCTCGAGCGCCGCCACCGACTCCGGTTGGTTGACGCTCTTGGTCTGATGGACCGGTAACTCGAGCTCGCGCGCCACAACGGCCACCGGCGGCGGACTGAGCTTGCGCCCGCGACCCTTCGGGCGGTCGGGAGGCGTGACCACCAGCGCGGGCCGCGCCGTCGATGCGGCCAGGCGGCGCAGCACGGTGGCCGCGAAGTCCGAGGTGCCGAGGTAGGCGACGCGCATTGTGGAGCCCGCGCTAGCCGCGCGTGCGCTCTTCAGCGGGCTCTTCGTCGTCCTCGTAGGGGCTGTAGGTCAGGCCCTCGCGCAGCGCCCGCAGCGCGCCCTTGCGCTGCTCGCGCGTCGTGCGCTCGAGGATGAGCACCCCGTCGAGGTGGTCGATCTCGTGCTGGAGCACGCGGGCTTCGAAGCCGGATGCCTCGATCTCGAGCGGCTCGCCGTGGACGTCCTGCGCCTTGACGAGCACGTGCAGGGGTCGCTCGACCTCGACCACGATCCCCGGGATCGACAGGCAGCCCTCGCCGGCGGTGGCGAGCTCGTCCGAGCGCCACTCGATGACGGGATTGACGATCGCCCGGGGCGTCGCGTCGGCGTTCGCCTGAAAGACCAGCAGGCGGCGCAACGCGCCCAGCTGGGGCGCGGCGAGCCCGACGCCCATCGCGTCGCGCATGATCGCGGCCATGCGCTCCGCCTCGCGTTCGAGCTCGGGCCCGAACTCCGTCACGTCCGAGGCGCGCGAGCGCAGCACCGGGTCGCCGAAGGTGACGACCTGCGCGAGCGCGCGGTCGCGACGCTCCAGCTCCTCCTGGGTTACCGCCTCGGCCGACTCGCCCTCGACGTCGACGGCCTGGGTTTCCACTCCATCGCTCATCACAGCCGAGTCTAGATGAGCTCTCGCGGCGCGCAGGGCGAGCTATTGCGGGTCCACGTCGACCGCGAGGTTCACGCCGCGCAGCACCCGCGTGCCCGCGGCGGCCTCCACGGCCGTGCGCACCGCGGCCACGGCCCGCTCGCGTTCCGGGGCCTTGATCAGCACCTGGCGGCGCTCGCGCCCACGGAGGCGGAAGCGCGGCGCGGGGCCGAGCAGCGTCGCCCCTTCGGGCAGCAGCGGCCGCAGCCGCGCGGCGATCTGCGCTGCCGCGGCCTCGCAGGCCTGCGCCTCGGGCGCGGTGAGCTCGACGCGCACGACGCTCGCTGCCGGCGGATAGGAGAGTCGCTCGCGCCGCTCGAGCTCCGACTCGAGAAACGCGGCCGCGTCGTGCCGCGCGGCGAGCTCGATCGCCTCCGCTGACGGCGCGTAGGTCTGCACGAGCACGCGCCCCTGGGCGCCGCCGCGCCCGCTGCGCCCGGCGAGTTGCGCGACGAGCGCGAAGGTTCGCTCCTCCGCGCGGAAGTCGGGAAAGCGCAGGCTCGCGTCGGCGTCCACGATCACGGCCAGCACGACGTCCGGGAAGTCGTGGCCCTTGCCGACCATCTGGGTGCCGAGCAGGACGCCGCCCTCGGCCTGCTCGAACGCCGTCAGGATCCGCGCGTGCGCGCCGCGGGCGGCGGCCGTATCCGAGTCGAGGCGAAACACCGGCAGCGGCGCGATCAGCTCGCTCACGATCGCCTCCAGGCGCTCGCTGCCCAGGCCGTGACGAGCGACGCTGTGCGAGCCGCAGTCGGGACACTCCTGCGGGGGTCGCTCGCGGTGTCCGCAGTGGTGGCAGCGCAGCACATCGCCGCCGCGATGCAGCACGAGCGAGACGTCGCAGTTGGGACAACCCCAGGCGCGCCCGCACTGCCGGCAGCTCAGATGCGGTGACCAGCCGCGGCGCGGCGCCATCACGATGGCCTTGCCGCCGTCGGTCCGCAGCGCGGCGAGCGCGGCGCGCGTGCGCTCGTGCAGTGGGCCCGCGCGCCCGTCGCGCCCGCGCATGTCGAGGATCTCCACCGGCGGGAGCGGCGCGCCGTCGGCCCTCGACGGCAGCGAGAGGCGCTCGAGCGCCTGCCAGCTCTCCGGTCGCGGGGTCGCGGAGCCCGCCACGAACACCGCTCCCGCGTCGGCGGCGCGCTTGCGGGCGACCTCGCGGGCGTCGTAGCGGGGGTCGCTCTCCTGCTTGTAGGACGTGTCGTGCTCCTCGTCGACGATGAGCAGGCCGAGCGCGGGAAGCGGTGCGAAGACGGCCGAACGCGGCCCGACGCACACGCGCGCTTCGCCGGTACGCAGGCGGATCCACTCGTCGCGGCGCTCGCCTGCGGAGAGGCCCGAGTGCAGGACCGCCACGTCGTCGCCGAAGCGCTCCACGAACCGCGAGACGGTCTGCGGGGTCAGCCCGATTTCGGGCACCAGAACGATGACGCCCAAGCCGCGAGCCAGGGCGGCCGCGGCGGCAGTCAGGTAGACCTCGGTCTTGCCCGACCCCGTGACGCCGTGCAGAAGCAGCTCACTGCCGCCCGCGTCGATGCCGCGCTCGATGCGCTCCACCGCACGCCGCTGATCGGCGTTCAGCTGCGGCGGTTCGCCGCCGCGGGCGCCAACGGCGACCCCCTCCGGACGCCTTGCGACCGCCAGCTCGCGCAGCTCGACCAGCCCGCGGCGCTCGAGGCGCCGCAGCGCGTCGCGCTCGGCGGAGTCGACCGGCACCTCCCCCGCTCCGGCCAGTCGCTCGAGCGCAGCGCGCTGGCGAGCGCCGAGGCGGGCGTCATCCCCCTGGCCCGCGAGCAGCCGCTCGCCCGCGGCGGTGATCCGGGCGTGCAGCCGCTTGCGAGCGCCGACTGGGCCCCGGCCACCGCGGCCCGTGGTGCCGGGCGCGAGGACAAGCTCCAGGCCCCGCGCGGGCGTGGAGGCGTAGGCGTCGGCCACCCACAGGCCGAGGCGCACCAGCTCCGGAGTCGTGGCCGCGTCCAGCGCCTCCAGGGGCTCGGCGAGCCGCTCGGACGGCAGCTCGGATTCGGCGGCCAGATCGACTACCACGCCGAACAGCCGCTGGCGCCCGAAGGGCACGCGCAGCACCGTGCCGACCCGCACTTCGGCGAAGCGCTCAGTGAGCCGATAGTCGAACGGGCCGCGCAGGGCGCGCGCGGTTGTCAGCGGCTCGACCTTGGCGATGGGCAGGCTCGGCACGCGGCTCAGGCTAGATGGGCGCGAGGCGCCGCCCTCGCGGAGCAGCCGATCGTCCGATTCCCTCCCGCTCCCTCAGAAGGTAGGCTGGCGCCCGTGACACCGAAGCTGGGCCCCGGGGAGCGGATCATCTTCGAGGGCCACCCCTCCTGGCGTTCGATTCTCGACTTCTACCTGAAGGGCCTGGCGCTCACCGCGCTGGCCTGCCTGATCGCTGCGCTCGCGACCGGCGTGATCGGCGATGAGACCGACACCGGGCTCGTCTTCCTGATCGCGGTCGTCGGGGTCGCGATCACCGTGCTCGTCGGCTTCATCAAGCGGATCGCGACGCGCTACACGATCACCAATCGCCGCCTGAACATCAAGAAGGGGATCATCTCCCGCACGATCCAGGAGACGCGGCTCGAGCGGGTGCAGAACGTGAACTACTCGCAGTCCGTGATCCAGCGGATCCTGCAGATCGGCGACGTCGACTTCGACACCGCCGCCGGCGACGACTACAACTTCACCTTCGTGGGGGTCGCCGACCCGGCGGAGGTCGTCGAGCGGGTCGACGAAGCGACGCGCAGCCTCGGCCCCGGCGCCCACAGCGGCCTCGGCGACGAGCAGCACGGCCACCAGCCGCGCGCCTGAGGTCCGTCCGCTGGCGAAGTCGCCCACGAGGGGCGGGGCGGGCCCGCCCCGCCCGTCCGGAGCCCTGACGCCTGCGGTGGTGCGGTTCTAACCCACCGCCGGCTCGGCGGCCTGCTCGCCCAGGCCGGCCGCGGCGCGCAGCGCGTCCGCGCGGTCCGTGCGCTCCCAGGTGAAGTCGTGGTCCTCGCGCCCGAAGTGGCCGTACGCCGCGGTCTTCTGGTAGATCGCGCGGTGCAGGCGCAGCTCCTTGCGGAAGGCGCCCGGGCGCAGGTCGAAGTGCTCCTCGATGAGCTCGGCGATCTTCGCGCGCGAGACCTTCTCCGTGCCGAAGGTCTCGACCATCACCGACACCGGGCGCGCGACGCCGATCGCGTACGCGACCTGCACCTCGCAGCGCTCGGCGAGGCCCGCGGCGACCACGTTCTTCGCGACCCAGCGCGCTGCGTAGGCGGCCGAGCGGTCGACCTTCGACGGGTCCTTGCCCGAGAAGGCCCCGCCCCCGTGGCGCGCCATGCCGCCGTACGTGTCGACGATGATCTTGCGGCCGGTCAGCCCGGCGTCGCCCACGGGACCGCCGATCACGAAGCGGCCCGTCGGGTTCACGAGGAAGTTCCTTGGGGTGTTGAGCTTGCGCTCGTCGTAGAGCTCGGCCGGCAGGATCGGGTGCAGCACGTGCTCCCACAGATCCGGGCGGATCAACGTCTCGGCGTCGATGCCGTCCTTGTGCTGTGTCGAGATCAGGACCTTCTCGATCTCGATCGGGCGGCCGTTCTCGTACCGGACGGTGACCTGCGTCTTGCCGTCGGGCCGCAGGTATGGCATCACGTCGCCCTTGCGCACCTCCGCGAGCCGATGGGCGAGCTTGTGCGCAAGCGCGATCGGCAACGGCATCAGCTCGGGCGTCTCGCGTGTGGCGTAGCCGAACATCATCCCCTGGTCGCCCGCCCCGGCGACGTCGAGCTCGTCGTCGTCGGCCGGGTCGACGCGCGCCTCGAGCGCGCGGTCGACGCCCTGCGCGATGTCGGGCGACTGCTTGTCGATCGCGTTGATGACGGCGCAGGAGTCGGCGGAGAAGCCGAGGTCGGCGTCGGTGTAGCCGATGCGCCGGATCGTGTCGCGCACGACCTCTGGGATATCGACGTACGTGGTGGTCGTGATCTCGCCGGAGACGACCACGAGGCCGGTGTTCACCAGCGTCTCGCAGGCGACGCGGCCCTCCGGATCGTCCGTGAGCACCGCATCGAGGATGCCGTCAGAGATCTGATCGGCGACCTTGTCCGGGTGCCCCTCCGTCACGGACTCGGAGGTGAACAGGTACTCGTTGTCGGAAAGCTTGTCGATCCCCATTTCCCGCGACGATAGCGGAGGAACGCGAAGGCGCGAGCAGGTTCTTCACCAATCGCTATTCGTCCGCGTCCCCACCGGCGCCCGCGAGGGCGAGCGTCGCGTCCGTCATCAGCGCGTCCGCCTGCGCGGTCACGGCGATTCCCAGCGTCTCGAGCTGGCGCAGATCACTGGCCACCGCGGCGTACGCCGGGTCCTCGGCGAGCCCGGCGCGCTCCGCGTACCCGATCAAGCCGCCGAGATCCAGATACGCAAGCAGCGACGGCTCGTCCGGCAGCGGCTCGGTCGCAGCCCGAAAAGCCGCCGACTCGGTGAGCCCGCCCTCGCCCGACTCGACGACCTCCACCCCAGCTGGATCGTTCGCGATCACGAGCACCGAGCCGACCACCGCGTAGGTGAACTGCACCGCGCGCGACACATCGAGCACGTGGGCGGTTACGTCCCCGATCTGCACGTCCTGGAACGCGGGTGCTCCGAGTCGCACGCCGAGCTGCTTGATCAGGGGCCTCTGCAGGCGCGCGAGGGCCTCCGAGGCGCGCTCGGCATCCACCTCGTCCGCGAGAAAGCTCACGTACGGGACCGATTCGAGGCCCGGCGGCACCAGAGGACCGGCCGGCTCGGGCTCCGCCTCCTCCTCTTCCTCGTCCGGGCGGGGGATCACCGCGAGCGCGGCCTCACCGCCCAGCGCCGCGAGCAGGTCCTCCTCGATGTCGACTCCCTCCGCCGCGCGCATATTCGTGATCAGCCTGGCGAGTCCGGCGGCGATGTCGGGTGCGCTCGCCGTCGCCTGGTCGAGCAGCCGGCCGACCGTGGCGCTCGCATCGCCGAAGCCCACGTACGCCAGCGTGTCGGCGGGCAGCCGCGCCGCCAGCTGCGGGGCGAAGCGCCCGAAAGCAGCGAAGAACCCGGGCGACGAGCCGGGGCTCGGCTCGCCGAGCGCGCTGCGGATAGCCAGCCGATATCCGTCGGCGGCCGCGCTCAGCGACGCCGCCACGCCCTCCGAAGCATCGGCGCCGACGAGCGGCTCGAGCGCGGACAACGGGCCGTCCGCGGGAGCGACGAACTCGGTGACGCCGTCGCGCGAGAGATAGGCCTCGGCGAGGCGCTCGTCGGGAAGCTCATCGAGCACACCGGCGGCGACCTCGTCGCCCGCCAGCGTGTCCGACTCGTCGCCCCGCGCCGCATCGATGATCGCGCGGACGGCCTCGCCCGGGCCGACGACGACGAAGCCGTCGACGAGGGCCGCCGCAAGCCCGCGGCGGTCCTCGAGCACCTCGACGCCCCCGTGTTCGGTGCTCGTCGCCTCGCCCGCGACGATCGCCTCAACGTACGACTGCGCCCCGGCTTCGTCGGCGTACTCGAGCAGCTGCGCCTGCGCGGTGCTGCGCTCGGTCCCGCGCAGGACGACGAGCGCCGCCTCGCCCGCGAACCACGGGGAGATCTGGCTGACCTCGGGCGCCTCGCCGCGCGCCCCCACGGCCAGGCCCAGCAGACGCCCAAGCGCCTCGGCCGCGAGCAGCGGGGTGCGGTTGGCCAGCTCCGCGGCGCTCGCCGCCTGCGGGTTCTCCGGATCGAGGTTCACGTGCGCGTAGGCGAGCGCCTCCGCCGGCACGAGCGGGAGCGCGTCGTCGGCCGGCGGACACTCGTCTCCGCCCGGGAAGTCGCACGGCGCGTTCGGCAGGAAGATGAAGACGGCGACCGCGGCGACGACGAGCACGGCTGTGAACGCCGTGATGCGAGCCCGCGTCGAGCGCTCGAGTCCGCGCCAGGCAGCGCCGAGGCGCTGAGCGGCCGAGCGCGGCGCCCGGCTCACCACGTAGAAGACGTCCGAGATCAGGTAGCCGACGCTGCGCAGGCCGCGCCCGATCGCGGCCAGGATCCGTCCCGGCGATGACCTCACGCGGCGCTTCCTATCACGCGCCGCCTCGGCGGCCGCCGCTTCGCCCGGCTCGCCGGCCCCCCTCCTCGATGGCCTCGCGACGGCGCTTCGGCACGAAGTCGATGACCAGCGGCACGCCCTCCAGCGCGTACTCCTGACGCATTCGGTTCTCGAGGTGGTACGCCCACCCGCGCGTGATCAGGCGCCGGTCGTTGACCTGGATCGCGATCCGCGGCGGGCGGCGCTCCACCTGCGCCGCGTAATAGAGACGCAGGCGCTTGCCGCGCTTCGCCGGCGGTGGGCGATGCGCGACGACGTCGGCGACGAAGCGGTTGAGGCGCGAGGTGGGGATGCGGTCGGCGCGCCGGTCGGCGAGCTCGATCGCGGTCTCGAGGAGCTTGCCCACGTTGCGGCCCGTCTTGGCCGACGCGGTGATCACGGGGGGACGTTGGCGCACGCGGTTGGTGACCCGCGCCTTCGCGTCCTCGAGATCCACCTCGGAGATGTCCCACTTGTTGAGCGCGACCAGCGTCGCGCAGCCCGTCTTCATCGCCAGCTCGGCAACGCGCAAATCCTCGGCGGTGACGCCCTCCGACGCGTCGCAGACCACGATCGCCACGTCCGCGCGCTCGGCGGCGTGCTCGGAGCGCAGCTGCGCGTAGTAGTCGACGGTGCCCGCCACCTTCGAGCGGCGGCGCAGGCCGGCGGTGTCGACCAGCACCACGTCGCGATCGCCGACGCGCAGCTCGGTGTCGATCGCATCGCGCGTCGTACCGGCGAGGTCGGAGACGATCACCCGCTCATTCCCCAGGAAGGCGTTGACGAGCGAGGACTTGCCGACGTTGGGGCGGCCGATCACGGCGATGCGGGGCGGCTCCTCGCCCACCTCGCCGGCCTCGGCGACGGGCCCGAGCGCCTCGACCATCCGATCGAGCAGATCGCCCGTGTTGCGCCCCTGGCTCGCGGAGACCGGGATCGGCTCCCCGAGCCCGAGGCGCACGAGCTCGGCCGCGTCGGGCTCATCGGCCTCGGAGTCCACCTTGTTCGCGATGACGAGCACCGGCACCTCGGACCGGCGCAGGATCGCCGCGACCTCGGCGTCGCCTTGGCGCAGCCCCGCGCGGGCGTCGAGCACGAGCGCGACCACGTCGGCGTCGGCGATCGCCGCGCGCGCCTGGTCCTGGACCGAGCGCGAGAGCTCGTCGGTCGCCTCGAGGTCCACCCCGCCGGTGTCGATCAGCTTGAACCGCACCCCGTTCCACTCGCAGTCGAGCTCCTTGCGATCGCGGGTGACCCCCGCTTCCGGATGCACCACCGCCTCGCGGCCGCCCGCGAGCCGGTTCACCAACGTGGACTTGCCCACGTTCGGGAAGCCCACCACCGCGATCCGGGGTACGCGGCCGGCTCGCGTCGCGTCCTCGCCGGCGCTCACAGCCCGCGCTCCTTGGCGAGCGCGACCACCCGCGCGACCACCTCGTCGATCGACAGGCCGGTCGTATCGAGCTCCACGGCGTCCTCCGCCGGGCGCAGGGCGCCGAGCTCACGTTCGCGATCGCGGCGGTCGCGCTCCCGCTGGGCGCGCAACACGTCCTCGAGGGGCTCGCCGGTCTCGGCGGCGCGGCGGCGGGCGCGCTCCTCGTCGCTCGCGCCGAGGTACACCTTGAGCGGCGCGTCCGGGCTCACCACGGTGCCGATGTCGCGCCCCTCGGCCACGTAGCGCCCGGCGGCGATCAGGCGGCGCTGCTGGTCGACCATCGCCGCGCGCACGCGAGGGTGCACCGAGACGCGCGAGGCCAGCGCGGAAACCTCCGGCGTGCGGATCGCCGTGGTCACGTCCTCGCCGTCGAGATCGACGCGCGAGTCGCTCAGGTCGATGCGGATCCGCTCGGCGAGCTCGCCCGCCACGTCACCGTCGTCGGGATCCGCGCCCGCTCGGGCGACGGCGAGGGCAACGCAGCGGTACATAGCCCCCGAATCGAGGTATGTAAAACCCAACTCGCGCGCGACCGCGCGGGCCACGGTTGATTTTCCGGCCCCAGCCGGCCCGTCGATCGCGATCACCATGCGAGCGATGAGGATAGATCGGGGCTGAAAACAGGAGGAGGATCGGTTGAAAGCCTGGAACGTGACGGAGATGGCGATCGAGCACGCCCACCCGCGCGTGCTCGACTCCGAGGACGAGGGGAGGATCATCGCGCTGCGGATTCCCGCGGGCGAGAAGCTGGGCGAACACCAGGTCCACGAGCGCGCCTGGCTGATCGTGGTGAGCGGCGCGATCGAGATCGAGGACGCCGACGGCGAGAGCGTGGGCGGCGGCGCGGGCTTCATCGCGGAGTTCAGCCCGAAGGAGCGCCGCGAGGTGCGCGCCACCGAGGACGCGATCGTCGTGCTGATCCTCTCGCCCTGGCCCGGGGACGGCCACCCGAGCCAGCGTCCCGCGGAGGCCTCAGCCCAATAGCGCTTCGAGATCCCGGGTGAACCCCGGGTAGCTGACGGCGGCCGCATCCATGCGGAGCACCTCCACGCCCTCGTTGGAGGCCAAGCCCGCGAGCGCGCCGATCATGGCGAGGCGGTGATCGCCATGCGAGTCGAGGGTGCCGCCACGCAGGCCGCCCGTGCCGCGCACGACGAAACCGTCGTCGAGCGCCTCGATGTCCGCGCCCAGCCCGCGCAGGCCGTCGACGACGGCGGCGATCCGGTCTGACTCCTTGTGGCGGAGCTCCTCAGCGCCGCGCACGATCGTCTCGCCCTCCGCGAAGCAACCCACCAGGCCGACCAGCGGCAGCTCGTCGATCGCCAAGGGGACCTCGCCGGGCGCCACCCGCGTGCCCTCGAGCGGGCCGTAGCGCGCGCGGATCACGCCGCGCGGCTCCCCGCCCACCGGCGTCAGCTCCTCGACCTCGATCGCGGCGCCCATGCGGTTGAGGATCCCAAGCAACCCGACGCGCGTCGGGTTGAGCCCGGTGCCCTCGATCACGACCGAGCTACCCGGGACGATCAGGGCGCCCACGATGTGGAAGGCCGCCGAGGAGAAATCCGCGGGCACGCTGAAGTCGACCGCGTGGATCTCGTCCGCTCCCGAGACCGTCACCCGGCGCCCCGGCAGCTCGCCGCGGATCGTGAGGTTCGTGCCGTGGACCTCGCTGCGCACGCGCACCCCGGCGGCGCGCAGCATGCGCTCGGTGTGATCGCGTGAGGGCGCGGGCTCGATCACCTCGGTGTCCCCCTCGGCGAGCAGGCCCGCGAGCAGCAGGCAAGACTTCACCTGGGCGCTCGCCACGGGCAGCCGATAGCTGATCCCGGTGAGCTGGCGGCCCTCGATGCGCAACGGCGGCAGACGGCCCTCGTGGGCCTCGGCGTGGGCGCCCATCTCTCGCAGCGGGTTCGCGACCCGGTCGACCGGGCGGCGGCGGATCGACTCGTCGCCGTCGAGCTCCCAGGCGCCCGCCGGCTGCCCGGCGAGCCACCCCGGGAGCAGCCGCAGCAGCGTGCCGGCGTTGCCGACGTCGATCCTCAGGGGCTCGGCGCCGGCGTTGGCGGCCGGGCCGCGCAGGCCGATCCCGCGCACGCGCACCTCGAGCGCCCCGGGCGCCTCGCCGGCCGAGATCTCCACCCCCGCGCCCAGCGCCTCGACGGCGGCGAGCGTGGAGCGCGTGTCGGCCGAGTCCAGATAACCGGTGATGCGGGACTCGCCCGGCGCCATCGCGGCCAGGATCGCCGCGCGGTGAGAGACCGATTTGTCCGGCGGCGGCACGACGCCGCCGCGCAGAGCCCCGGAGGGCTCGAAGCGAGTGCCCGCCATCGCCTACTTCCCTTCGCTCGTGATGTCGACGGAGTGACCGAGGCCGCGGACGATATCGGCGGCGCGCTCGGCCTCCTCATCGCCGGCGATCCACATCGTCACGCCGCCGGTGCGCATGTCGGGCGCCGGGTAAAGCGCCATGTCCTCGATGTTGACCCCGGCCTTGCCGAGCGCGAGCGCGAGCTCGGCGAGCGTGCCCGGCCGGTTCGCGACCTGCGCGCGGAGCTCGCGCAGGGGCCCCGCGGTACGGGCGCCCTCGAGCAGCCGCGCTCGCGCCGCGCGCGCCTCCTGCTGCCAAGCGGCGATCCGGTCGCGCTCGCCGGAACGGATCACCTCGGCGGCGGCGCGCAGCCGCTCGATCACCGCGTCGATCTCCGCGGCGACGATGTCGGCGTTGCTGGCGAAGATGTCCGTCCAGATGCGCGGGTTGGCGCCCGCCACCCGCGTTGCGTCGCGGAAGCTGGGACCCACCTCGGGCAGGCGCTCGGACTCCTCGGTCGCTGCGGCGGCCGCCTCGGTGACGAGCGCGTTGGCGAGCACGTGCGGCAGGTGACTCACCGTGGCGAGCAGCCGGTCGTGTGATTCCGCGTCGATCGCCTGCGGCCGCGCCCCGAGCTCGGCGACGGCGCGCTGCAGGCGGTCGTAGTGCACGCCGCTCGCGTCGCTGGACGGCGTGAGGTACCAACGGGCGCCCTCGAAGAGGTCGGCGCGCGCGTGCTCCACCCCGGCGCTCTCGGCGCCGGCGATCGGGTGCCCGCCGATGAACCGCTCGGCCTCGGGCAGCTCAGCCGTCCGGGCTACGAGCTCGCGCTTGGTCGAGCCCACGTCGCTCACCACCGCGTCGCCGCCCGCGGCGAGCGCGGCCTCCACCAGACCCGGCAGCTCACGCACCGGCGCCGCGCAGAAGGCGATCTCGGCGCCGGCCACCGCGGCGTGCGGCGAGTCGGCGGCCTCGTCGATCGCCCCGAGCTCGAGCGCGCGCTCACGGATGCCCGGGTCGGGATCGAAGCCCACGACCCGGGCGCCCAGGCGATCCCGGGACGCCAGCCCGATCGAGCCGCCGATCAGGCCGACGCCCAGGACCGCGATACGCACTTCGAAAGCCCGGCTATCCGGCGCTTACGCCTCGACGCCGCGGCTGGTCCGCTTGCCGGCGACCGAGGCGACCTGGAAGACGTGGTCGGCGTACTCGCCGAACGTCTCCGTGGGCAGCGCCTGAGGGCCGTCGCAGATCGCCTTCTCGGGGTCGTTGTGGACCTCGACGATGATCCCGTCCGCGCCCGCAGCGGCGGCCGCGAGCGACATCGGCTTGACGAGGTCACGGCGCCCGGCGGCGTGGCTCGGGTCGACGATGATCGGCAGGTGGGTGAGCTCGCGCAGCGTCGGGACCGCGAGCAGGTCGAGCGTGAAGCGGTACGCGGTCTCGAACGTCCGGATCCCGCGCTCGCAGAGCATGACCTTCTCGTTGCCCTCCTTGAGGATGTACTCCGACGCCATCAGCAGCTCCTCGAGCGAGGCGGAGAGGCCGCGCTTGAGGAGGATCGGCAGGCCGGTGCGCCCCAGCTCGGAGAGGAGCGTGTAGTTCTGCATGTTGCGCGCGCCGACCTGGATCACGTCGGCGACCTCGACGACGTCCTCGATGTCACGCGCATCCATGACCTCGGTGACAATCGGCAGGCCCGTCTCGTCCTTCGCCTCCGCGAGCAGGCGCAGCCCCTCCGCGCCGAGCCCCTGGAAGCTGTACGGCGAGGTGCGCGGCTTGTACGCGCCGCCACGCAGCATGTCGGCGCCCGCCTCGGCGACCGTGCGCGCGACCGTGAGCGTCTGGTCGCGGCTCTCGACGGTGCACGGGCCGGCGATCAGGCCGAAGTAGTCCCCGCCGACCTTGGCTCCGCCCACGTCGATGACGGTGCGCTGGCCCTTGCGGAACTGGGTCGAGGCGAGCTTGTACGGCTTGAGGATCGGCACGATGTGGTCCACGCCCGGCGCGGCCTCGAGCCCGAGCGCGGCGACCCGCTCGCGGTCGCCGATCGCGCCGATCACGGTCAGCAGCTCGCCTTCGGAGATGTGCGCCGAACAGCCGACCTCCTCGATGCGCTCGACGACGTGGTCGATCTCCTCGCGCGACGCCCCCTCTTTCATCACGATCATCATTTTTCTTTGGCCCCTCTGTTTCTTTCTTAAAGCTTTGTGCGTTGGTTCGAACGATCCTGTGGTGGGCCTCCCCGAACGCGGGAAGAGCCGCTGCTACGGCGCCCGGCTGAAGATAGATGGTGCGTTGGGTCGCGCGACCCCGGCCGGACGCCTAGCTAAATCGCCAATAGGTAAACCAACGCTCGCACGCAGGCGCGCCCTGGCGGGCGGAGGTGAAGGCCTGCTTGCGTTGCGGGTTCATTGACAGGGTGTTGTAGCAGGGTCGCGCCGATTTCGCAAAGGACCCGCGGGGTAGGCGGCGCGATACTGGGGCGATGCGAGCGCGAGCGAGCAAGGCGGTGATCGGCGTGGCGGCGGTGCTCGCCGCGGGCGCGCTGGCGCTCGCCGAGCGGCCGGAAGGCCCCGCCGAGGCGACCGCGCAGCCCGCGGCCGAGCGGGCGGCCGCCGAGCGCGCCGCGCCCCCGTTCGAGGCGCGCGTGCGCAAGCTGAAGGGCAAGCTGCGCCGCCAGGTCAAGGGCAGCTCCTGGCGGCCGGGCTGCCCCGTCCCGCTGCGCAAGCTGCGCCATATCCGCGTCACCCATTGGGATTTCAAGGGGCGGGTCAAGCGCGGCCGCCTGATCGTGCACCGCGGGCACGATCGGCGGATCATCAAGGTGTTGCGGCGCCTGTACCGCAAGCGCTTCCCGATCCGCAGGATGCACCTCATCGACCGCTATGGGGCCGACGACCGCCGCTCGATGGGGGCCGACAACACCTCCGCGTTCAACTGCCGCTACGTAGCGGGCACGACGCGGTGGTCGATGCACGCCTACGGCAAGGCCATCGACATCAACCCGCGCGAGAACCCCTACGTGACCCCGTCCGGCCACGTCTCGCCCCCTCAGGGACGCCGCTACGTCGATCGCTCGCGCAACGCGAAGGGGCTGATCAAGCGGGGCGGCGTTGCGCACCGCGCGTTCAAGCGCGTCGGCTGGAAGTGGGGCGGCAGCTGGCCGGGAACCAAGGACTACATGCACTTCTCGAGCAATGGGAAGTGAATCGCCGGTCGCCGGTCGCCAGTCAGGCAGGACGAGTGTCTTCGGTTGACCGGCTTGTGGCAGGCGGCGATTAGGTGATGGGGGCGAACGCTCGCAAGTGGCTCGTCGCGTGGCTGGGGGGCGCGGCGATCGGGGTCGGCAACGGCGTGCTGCGTGAGGCAAGCTACGCGCGCTGGATGAGCTCCGGCGCCGCGCACCAAATATCGACCGGCGTTGGGATCGGGGCTTTTGCCGCTTACTTCAGGGCCCTGCAGCGTCGCTGGCCGCTCGGGTCGGCTGCGGAGGCAAACCGCGTCGGGGCGGCCTGGCTTGCGGCGACGGTCGTGTTCGAGTTCGGCTTCGGACGCGCCGTCGCGAAGCTCTCCTGGGAGGAGCTGCTCGCCGACTACAACCTCGCCCGCGGGCGCACCTGGCCGCTCGTGCTGCTTGCGATCGCAGCGGGCCCACGGGTCGCCTACGAGCTCGGGTGACGCGCCGCGGCACCCGGCGGGTGGCTGGCGGCGCTGGTTGCCGTGGCCGCGAAGGAGGAGGTGCCGCGAGCGTGGACGACCAAGGCCAGCCGCGGCGCCCACCCGAGCGGAGGTGATTCAGGTCGCCGCGCCCCAACTGGCGACTGGCGGCTGGCGACTGGTCGCTAGAGCGCTGCCTTCAACGCTTCCAAGAACCGCTGATTCTGCTGCGTGGTCCCGTAGCTCACCCGGACGTGTCCCGGCCCGCCCAGCGGCGTGCCGGCGCGCACGACAATGCCCTCCTCGCGCAGCGCGGCGACGATCTCCTGCTCGCGCTCGGCGTCGCCGAGCTCGATCCACGAGAAGTTCGCGTGCGAGTCGGGGGTGTTCAGGCCGAGCTCGCGCACGCCCTCCTGCACGGTGACCCGCTCGACGATCGTGCGCTCGACACGCCGCACCACGTCGTCTTGGTGGCGGACAGCCTCCGCCGCGGCAGCCTGCGCGATCGCGTTCACGCTGAAGGGCTGGCGCACGGCGTCCACCGCCGCGCGGAACGCCGGCGAGCACAGGGCGTATCCCACGCGCAGGCCCGCGAGCCCGTACGCCTTCGAGAAAGTCCGAAGCAGGACCAGGTTGTGGTGGCGGCGCCACAGATCGACCGTGGCGTCGGGGTCGTCGTTCAGCTGAAAGTCGATGTAGGCCTCGTCGAGGATGACCGTGACGTGATCGGGCACCGCCTCCACGAACTCCGCGATGCGCGCCGCGGAGATGTGGGTGGAGGTGGGGTTGTTCGGGTTGCAGACGAGGACGAGCTGGGTGGCGGCCGTGATCTCGGTGAGCATCGCGTCGAGGTCGTGCTCGTAGGAGTCGGTGAGCGGCACCCGGATTTCGCGCGCGCCGGAGAGCGGCGCCAGGTACGGGTACATCGAGAACGAGGGCCACGCGTAGACGAACTCCGCGCCCGGCTCACCCAGGGCGAGCGCGGCGGCGAGAAGGATCTCGCACGAACCGTTGGCGAGCGCGATCGAGCCCGGCTCCACGTCGTGGCGCTCGGCGATGCGCTGGCGCAGGAGCGTGCCGGAGGGATCCGGATAGCGGTTCATCGCCGTCGCGGCGCGAGCGATCGCCTCGGTCACCGCCGCGTGCGGCGGGTACGGCGACTCGTTCGAGGCGAGCTGGGCGATGTCCTCGGCGGCGATCGCCTCGGGAGCCTTGCCGGCGGGCACGCCCGCGACGTAGCCGGGGATCTGCTGGAGCTTGGCGGAGAAGTTGACGGTCATGCGGTCGCTGATTATCGCGAGGCGGCGCGCGGCGCTCACTGGGCCGCGTGCAGGTCGGCGCGCAGCTTCTGCGTCTCGCCGATGTAGGTGTGGGCGGGCTGGTGGTCGGCCGGCGCGTAATAGTGCGCCATCAGCCTGATCACCCGCGGCATCGAACCGGGCACCTCCATCTCCCGCGCGCACAAGAGCGGCACGCGATCGAGGCCGAGCTCGCGCGCGGCGACGGCGGGGAACTGCGCGTTGAGGTCCGAGGTGGCGGTGAAGATCACGCTCACGAAGGCCTCGGGCTCCAGCCCGTTGCGGGCCATGAGCTCGCCGACGAGCTCGCGCGTCGCCGCCAGGATCGCGTCCGCCTCATCGCGCTCGGCCTGCACGGCGCCGCGCACTGCCCACAGTCTCTCGTCAGCCATCGGGGCGCGAATCCTTCCAAAGCGCGTCGATCTCGGCGCGCGTGAGCTTGCGCGCCTCCCCCTCGGGCAGGCCCCCGAGGCGCAGCGAACCGAACCGAACGCGGCGCAGTGCGACGACTTCGTTGCCGACCGCCTCGGCCATGCGGCGCACCTGCCGGTTGCGCCCCTCGCGCAGCGTGATCTCCAGCGTGCGAGCGCCGGTGCGGTTCACGCGCGCGGGCCGGGTGACCCCGTCCTCGAGCTCCACGCCGCGCGCGAGGCGGCGGATCTGCGAGCCGCTCACGACCCGCTTGAGGGTGATCCTGTAGGTGCGCGGCACGCCGTAGCGCGGGTGCGTGAGGCGGTTGGCCAGCTCGCCGTCGTTGGTGAGCAGGATGAGCCCGGTCGAGTCGGCGTCGAGGCGCCCGACCGGGTAGAGCCGCCGCGCCGAGGAGACGAACTCGACGACGGTCGGGTTGCCGCCCGGGTCGCGCGCGGTCGAGACCACGCCGAGCGGCTTGTTGAGCATCCAGACCTCACGCGGCTCGGGGCGCACCGGTTCGCCGTCCACCTCCACCCCGCTGCGCTCGTCCACGTCTCGGGCCGGGTCGGTGACGACCTCCCCGCCCACGCGCACGCGCCCCGCCGCGATCAGGCGCTCGGACGCACGCCGCGAGGCGACGCCGCAGTGGGCTAGGTACTTGGCAAGCCGCATCCGCTCGAAGCTACTGCCCACGCGAGCCGGATCGGCGTGAGGTGGCGCGGCGGGACCGGCGCGCTGTGTGGGTGGTGGACGGCGTGTGGTGGTGTGCTGTGTTGGAGGCGGCGTGGCCGCGGCGTGTGTGGTGGCGCCTGTGTCGGGGTTAGCGGCGAAGGAAGGATGGCGCGAACCTGGGTGCGTACTCGCGGGCGCCCGGCCGCGCGAGATCGCAGTTACGACGACGGGATCGACGTAAGTGCGTATTCGCGGCGGGGTCGTTCACGAGATCGCAGTTACGACGATGGGTCGTCGTAATCGCGGCCTCGCGGGCGCCCGGTTGCGCGAGATCGCAGTTGCGACGATGGGATCAACGTAAGCGCGCATTCGCGCAGGGAGCGTTCACGAGGTCGCGATCGTGACGATGGGGTCGTCGTAACTGCGTATTCGCGAGGGCGCGCCCGCGAGACCGCGAAAGACGCTGCGAACCCGGGCCACGCGATGGGCGAACGAACCCGCCCCGCGACGGTGCCGTCCAGTGCGCTCAGGTGGTGCGCTGCTCGCCCGCCTTGAGGAGGCGCTCGCGCAGCTCGCGCTCGTCCTCGGGGCTCGGGTCGAACTGCGCCGGATCCGGCAGCGCGTCGAGCCCGGTGAGCCCGAAGAGCCGCTCGAACAGCGCCGTCGTGCGGTAGATCACCGCGCCGAAGCGCGACCGGCCCGACTCCTCGATCAGCCCGCGCTCGACAAGCGTCTGCACCGCCGACTCGCCGGAGACGCCGCGGATGCGGGCGATCTCGGGGCGCGAGACCGGCTGCAGGTAGGCGACGATCGCGAGCGTCTCGGCCTGCGCCTGCGTGAGCGGCGGCGTCTTGGGCTTGGCGAGCAGGCGACGCGCCGCCTCCTCGGCGATCGGGTCGGCCGCGAGCGTGTAGCCGCCGGCGACCTCGCGCAGAACGAGCCCGCGCCGGCCCTCCGCCCACAGGCCGGAGAGCCCGTCGAGCGCGCGCTCAACCTCGGCCTCAGTGGCATCCGTCGCCTCGACCAGCTCCGCCAGCGAGACGGGCTCGGGCGAGAGGAAGAGCAACGCCTCGACGATGCGCTCGAGCTGCGGGACCTCCACGCTAGGCCACCTCCCGCACGCGCGCCGGCTCGCCGTCGCGGCGCGGCGTGATCCGGATCGGGCCGAAGAGCTCGGGCTGCTCCCAGGTCGCCTCCCCGCGCTTGTACATCTCCAGCAGCGCGAAGATCGTGACCGCCTGCGTGAGCCGGTCCTCCCGCCCGAACTCCTCGTCGAAGTCGAGGACGTCCCCGCCGCTGAGCAGGCGGCGCAGGAGCGCGAGCCGGCGCTCAAGCGAGACGGTCGGCCGGATGTGCGAGGTGTCGGGCTCCGGCGGGGTGCGCAGCAGGTCGCCGATCGCCGCGGCGAGGCGGTCGGGGTCGTAGGCCTGCTGGGCGCTCTCGTAGGAGACGCGCCGCAGCTCGGGCGGCAGCGGCGCCGAGCGGTAGGTGAAGCGCGAGCCCTCCGCGTAGCGTCCGGCGAGCCAGCGGGCGGCGTCGCGGTAGCGGCGGTACTCGAGCATGCGCGCCAGCAGCTCCTCGGCCGCCTCCTCGGGGCCGAGCGCCTGCAGCTCCTCGTCGGTCTCCTCCTGCGGCAGCAAGAGGCGCGACTTGAGCTCCAGAAGGGCCGCGATCAGGACGAGGAACTCGGTGGCCGCCTCCAGGTCGAGCTCGCCCTGCTCATCCAGGTACTCGATGTAGGCGACGACGATCTCCCCCAGCTCGACCTCGGCGAGACTGACCCCCTCGCGCAACACGACCGCCATGAGCAGGTCGAACGGGCCCGCGAAGACGTCGAGCTCCAGGTCGAGGTCGGCTACCGACACGCTGCGCAGCTTAGAGTCGGGTGCGGTCGGTTCCGGGAGCGCCGCGCGGTCGACACGCCGGAAAGCCGCGGATAACCGCCCTTCTGACTCAGCCGCGAGGCGGGCCGACGCCCATCCGGTCGCGCACGTCGGCGACGACGCCGGCCGCGATGGCGCGCGCCTTCTCGGCGCCCACGGCCAGCAGGCGCTCGAGCTCCGCCTCATCGCCGCGCAGCTCCGTGTAGCGCTCGCGCACCGGGGAGAGGTAGTCGATCACGGCCTCGGCGACGGCCTTCTTGAAATCCCCGTAGCCCGACCCCTCGAACTCCCGCTCGATCGCCTCCGGCTCGACCCCGCGCACCACCGCGAGGATCTCGATCAGGTTCGAGATGCCCTCCTTGCCGGGCCCGCGGCGCACCTCGGCGCCCGAGTCCGTGACGGCGGAGCGGAACTTCTTGGCGATCGCGTCCGGCTCGTCGAGCACGAGCACCGTGCCCTGTTCCGTGCCGCCCGTGGTCGACATCTTCGAGGTCGGGTCCTGGAGGTCCATGATCCGCGCGCCGACCGGCGGTATGCGGTGCTCGGGCACGACCAGCGTCTCGCCGAAGCGCTCGTTGAAGCGCCGCGCGATCTCGCGCATCAGCTCGACGTGCTGGCGCTGGTCGTCGCCGACGGGCACCTCGTGGGCCCGGTAGGCGAGCACGTCGGCCGCCATCAGCACGGGGTAGGTGAAGAGCGCCGCGGAGACCAGCTCACGCTGCTTCGCCGACTTGTCCTTGAACTGGTGCATGCGGTTGAGATCGCCGTGCGAGGTGACCGCCGAGAGCAGCCACGTGAGCTCGGTGTGCTCGCGCACGTCGGACTGGCGGAAGAGGATGCAGCGCTCGGGATCGACGCCTGCGGCGAGCAGGATCGCCGCGGTGTCGTAGAGACGCTCGCGCAGCTCAGCGGGGTCGTAGGCCACGGAGAGCGCGTGCAGGTCGACGATGCAGTAGATCGCCTCCCCGCGGTCCTGGCCCTCGACGTACTGGCGGATCGCGCCGATGTAGTTGCCGAGGTGCTTGCGACCGGTGGGTTGGATGCCGCTGAAGATGCGGAGCTGATCGTTCACGGCGGCGAAATCTAGTAGGCCCGCGCCGCTACGCCTCCGGCGGCTCGCGCAGCTGATGCGCCGGCGTGAAGAACCCGCGGTAGGCGAGGCCAGTGGCGACGACGGCCGAGATCGCGACGCTGCCCAGGAGCACCCACAGCAGGATCAGCTGCAGGCGCACCGCGTCGGTGGGCTCCGCGCCGGCGACGAGCATCCCGACCATCGTCCCCGGGAAGAAGATCAGCCCGGTCGTCTTCGTCGAGTCGACGAGCGAGATCATCCCGGAGCGCAGGCTGGCGCGCACCACGGGCGCCGCCGCCTCGCCGGCGCTGGCACCGAGCGCGAGCGTCGCCTCGATTTGCGGGGCCTTGTCGCGCATGTCGTCGCCGAGCCGGTTCAGGGCCACCGCCGCGGCCGTCATCGCGTTGCCGATCACCATTCCACCAACCGGGACGAGGTAGCGGGGCTCCGGGTCGAAGATCCCCAGCGCGACGACCAGCCCCAGGGTGAGGGCGCCGGCGAGGCCGAGCGCGACGATCAGCGGCCCGAGCACGTCGGGCACCTTCCGCGCGCGGGCGCGGGCAGTGAACGCGCCGAAGCCGACCATCACGACGAGCAGGGCGAGGACGAGCGCGAGGTTGTCCTCGTCGAAGATGGCTTGGATCACGTAGCCGATCGCCGTGAGCTGTACGAACGATCGGAATACCGCGACGACGATGTCGTTCTCGAGGCCGGCGCCGCGCCAGCGCGACACCGCGAGCGCGACCGCGATCAGCACGAGGCTGGCCGCTACCTCCCCCAGCGAGATGTCGATCGGCCCGTTCATCCGCTCGCAAGCACCTCCCCCACCGGCCCGCAGGCGATCGCCCGCCCAGCCTCGACGCGCACGATCCACTCGGCGAGCCGTCGCGCCTGCCCCTCGTCATGGGTGACGACGACGCGCGCGATGCCGAGCCGCCGCGAGAGGTCGCGCAGCGTGGCCTCGACCGCCGCGCGCGCGTCCGGGTCGAGCGCCGACGTCGGCTCATCGAGAAGGAGCACGCGGGGTCGCAGGGCGAGGGCCCGGGCGAGCATCACTCGCTGGCGCTCACCGACCGACAGCCGCTCCGCATCGCGTTCGGCGTAGCCGGGGCCGAGCCCGCTGAGGGTGAGCATGCGCTCGACCTCCGGCTCGTGCCCGGCCTGTCCCGCGGCGTAGGCGACGTTGTCGGCGACCGTGCCGGGCAAGAGCGCCGGCAGCTGCGGCACGAGCGCCACCTCACGCCGCAGGGCGCGGGGCTCGAGCTCGCGCACGTCGCGGCCCCGGTAGAGCACGACGCCCCGGTCGGGATCGGCGAGCCGGTTGAGCAGGCGAAGGATCGTCGACTTCCCCGAGCCCGAGGGGCCCACCAAACAGGTGGCCCCGTCGGGCAGCCGCGCGCTCACGCCGTTCAACACGCGCTTGCCCGCGCGATCGAGGTGAACGTCCCGCAACTCGAAGAGCACAGCGGCGATTATCGGCGCCCGGGCGGCGCCCGCGCGACTTCGTGATCTTGTTGGTTGATCCCACACAATCGCGAAGTCGAAAACAGCGCACTCGCGACTTCGGGATCTTGTTGGTTGATCCCACGAAATCGCGAAGTCGCGAGTCGGGGGCGCCGACTCCCGCTCGGCCGTCGGCGCGCTCCGGAAGCCCCATAATCGCCCGCATGCAGCAGCCGAGGTCCCCGCGAGAGATCGAGCCGATGCTCGCCAAGCCCGCCGACGCGCCGCCGGCGGATCCCGGCTGGGCGTTCGAGCTCAAATGGGACGGCGTGCGCGCGATCGCGTTGCTCGACCGCGGGGAGCTGCGGATCGCGAGCCGCAGCGGCGCGGACGCGACCCGGCGCTACCCCGAGCTCACCGAACTCGCCGGCGCGCTCGCGGATCGATCGGCCGTCTTCGACGGTGAGATCGTCGCGCTCGACGCCGAGGGGCGACCCAGCTTCCAGGCGCTGCAACCGCGCATGGGGCTAACCAAGCCGGAGGTGATCCGCCGGCGCATGGCCGAGGTGCCGGTCACCTACGTGATCTTCGACCTGCTCTGGCTCGACGGCGAGTCCCTGCTCGACGTGCCGTACGAGCGCCGCCGCGAACTCTTGCGCGGGCTCGAGCTCGAGGGCGACGCCTACCGCGTCCCCGGCGAACACGTCGGCAGCGGCGCCGACTTCCTCGTCGCGGTCAAGGCGCAGGGCCTCGAGGGCATCGTCTGCAAGCGCCTGGGCAGCCGCTACGCGCCCGGCCGGCGCAGCGACGACTGGCTCAAGGTGCGCGCCCGGCTGCGCCAGGAGTTCGTGATCGGTGGGTGGATGCCGGGCGACGGCGCGCGCCGCTCCAGCGTGGGCTCGCTGCTCGTGGGCTACTGGGACGCGACCCCGCGCGACGCCGAACGACTCGGCCAGCCACAGCGCCTCGTCTACGCGGGCGGCGTCGGCACCGGGTTCACCGACGCGATGCTCACCCGCCTGCGGGAGCTGCTCGAGCCGCTGGCGCGCGCCGAGATGCCGTTCGAGCTCGGCGAGGACCCGCGCGAGAAGTACAAGGCCCGTGCTCGCGAGCGCGGTGGCCTGCGCTGGGTAGAGCCACAGCTCGTCTGCGAGGTCGAATTCACCGAGTGGACGCGCGAGGGCACGCTGCGCCAGCCCACTTTCAAGGGCCTGCGCGACGACAAGCCCGCCAGCGAGGTCGTGCGCGAGCACGCCTGAGAGAGGCGGCAGCGGCCCGCAAGATCGCGTGCCGGGCACGTGCGCCGGAAGGGATGCGGCGCTACCGTGGGGTATCAGTGAGCGCAGGCAGCGATGAGTTTTCGCTGCGTCCCCGGTCGAAAGAGAGCAAATGCCCCGCGCGATCTGGACAGGCTCAATCTCATTCGGGCTTCTCAACGTCCCCGTGAAGCTCTACAGCGCCGTCTCCCGGCGCAACGTCTCCTTCCGCGAGCTCCGCCGCTCCGACGGTTCGCGCATCCGCCACAAGCGCGTTGCGGAGGCCGACGGCGAGGAGGTCTCCTACGACCAGATCGTCAAGGGCTATGAGATCGCGCCCGAGCAGTACATCGTGATCACGAAGGAAGAGCTCGAGGAGATCGACCCGAAGAAGACGCGCGCGATCGAGATCCTGGACTTCGTCGATCTCGAGGAGATCGACCCGATCTACTTCGACCACCCCTACTACCTCGGTCCCGACAAGGGCGCCGAGAAGGCCTACGCGCTACTCGTCAAGGCGATGGAGGACGAGGGCAAGGTGGCGATCGCGCGCTTCGTCCTGCGCAACAAGGAGAACCTCGCGGCGATCCGCGCCTCCGGCGGCGTCCTGCTCATGGCCACGATGCGCTTCGCGGACGAGGTCGTCTCGCCCGACGAGATCGTCGAGCAGGTCACCGAGGGCGCGGAGAAGCCGCGCAAGCAGGAGGTCGAGATGGCCCGCCAGCTGATCGGCTCGCTGAGCTCGAAGTTCGACCCCACCAGTTATCGCGACGAGTACCGCGAGGAGCTGCTCGCCCTGATCGAGCGCAAGGCCAAGGGCGAGACCGTGACCGCCCCCGAGGCCGAGTCGCCGAAACCCACGCGCGCGCCGGACCTCATGGCCGCGCTCGAGGAGAGCCTCGCCGCCGTTCAGTCGGAGCCGCTCGGCGCGGGCAGCGAGAGGTCGTCGGGCAAGAAGAAGAGCGGCTCGAAGGCGAGCGGCCGCAAGAAGAAGTCGACCTCTTCCTCCAACGGGAGCAAGAGCTCGGGTAGCAAGAAATCGCGGGCGAAGAGCGGCGCGAAGTCGAAGTAGAGGGGCGCACCCTCTCCCTCTCGAACCTCGACAAGGTCCTCTGGCCGGAGTCGGGGACCACCAAGGGCGAGGCGATCTCGTACTACGCCCAGGTCGCGGACACGATCCTCCCCCACCTCGCCGGGCGCCCGCTCACCGTCGTGCGCTTTCCGAACGGCGTCGACGGCCAGCGCTTCTACGAGAAGCGCAAGTCCCGCGGGGCCCCCGACTGGGTGCGCTCGGAGCCGGTCGGCATGGACCGCGCCGGCGTCATCGACTTCGTGATCTGCGACGACAAGCCGACGCTGATCTGGCTCGCGCAGCTGGCCGCCTTGGAGCTGCACCCCTCGCTGTCGCTCGTGGACGACATGGAGCGCCCGACGGCACTGGTCTTCGACCTCGACCCCGGCGCGCCGGCGAGCACGCGCGAGTGCTGCGTGGTAGCCCTCCGCGTACGCGAGCTGTTCGACTCGATCGGCCTGGAGTCGTTTCCCAAGAACTCGGGCTCGAAGGGCGTCCAGGTCTACGTACCGCTCAACACGGACGTCACCTATGAGCAGACCAAGCCGTTCGCGCACGCCGTGGCGCAGGCGCTCGAGAAGGCCGAGCCGGACCTCGTCGTCTCGCGGATGACCAAGAAGCTGCGCGTCGGCAAGGTGCTCGTGGACTGGAGCCAGAACACGCGCTCGAAGACCACCGTCGCCGTCTACTCGCTGCGCGCCCGCGAGCGGCCCACGATCTCAACCCCGCTGCTCTGGGACGAGGTCGAGGCGTGCGCCAAGGGCGAGCTCGAGCTGCGCTTCGAGGCCGCGGACGTGCTCGCCCGCATCGAGGAGCACGGCGATCTGTTCAAGCCGGTGCTCGAGCTCGAACAACAGCTGCCCGCCACGGCGCGCGCGTGACCCCGGTCACACCCGCGCCCCAGAAGAATCCGGCGGGCCCGACGTGGGTACGCGAGTCGGTGGATGTCCGCTATGAACCCGCGACATGCTTGAACTCGACGGCCTCACCAAGCGCTACGGGGACACCGTCGCTCTCGACGGCCTGAGCTTTCAGGTCGAGCCCGGTCAGATCTTCGGCTTCGTCGGCCCCAACGGGGCCGGCAAGACGACCGCGATGCGGATCGTCATCGGCGTGCTGGAGCCGGATTCGGGGACCGTGCGCTGGAACGGCGAGCGGATCGACCCAAACCGCCGGCGCCGGATCGGCTACATGCCGGAGGAGCGCGGCCTCTATCCCAAGATGCGCGTGGCCGACCAGCTCACCTACTTCGCGGAGCTCCATGGGCTCGACGCGCAGCGGGCCGAGCGCAACGCCCACGCCTGGATCGAGCGCCTCGGGCTCGCCCAGCGCGCCACCGACGCCGTGGATGAACTCTCGCTCGGCAACCAGCAGCGCGCGCAGCTCGGCGCGGCGCTCGTGCACGAGCCGGAGCTGCTCATCCTGGACGAGCCGTTCTCGGGCCTCGACCCGATCGGCGTCGACGTGCTCAGCGAGGTCCTGATCTCCGAGGCGCGCGAGCGCGGCGTGCCCGTTGTCTTCTCCTCGCATCAGCTCGAGCTCGTCGACAGGCTCTGCGACGCCGTCGCGATCATCCGCAACGGGCGCCTGGTCACCTCGGGCGGCGTCGAGGAGCTCAAGCGCGAGCGCGCCGGGCGGCGCTGGCGCCTCGAGGTCGCGGGTGCCAACGGCTTCGCGCCTGAGCTGCCGGGGGTCGTAGCGGTCGGAGACGGCGTTTACGAGCTCACCGACGGGACGAGCCCGCAGGCACTGCTCGACGCGGGCCGCAGCGCCGGCGAGGTCGTGCGCTTCGGCCCCGAGGTGCCCGCCCTCGCCGATCTCTTCCGCGAGGCGGTGGAAGCGTGAACCCGCGTCACCTCGTCTACCTGACGGCGCGCCGCGAGGTCCGCGAACGCCTGCGCTCGCGCGCATTTCTGATCAGCACCGTGCTCTCGGTGCTTGCCGTCGTCGTGATCGTCGTGATCGCCGCGCTCAACAGCGCCGGCGAGGAGCGCTACACCGTCGGCGCCGTCGGCGCGGAGTCCGCGGCCACCCTCGAGCTGGCGCAGGAGGCGCAGGCGGCGCTCGACATCGAGCTCGAGATCAGCGACCTCGGCGACGAGGCGGCGGCGCGCGCCGCCGTCGAGGACGACGAGGTGGATGCGGCCCTCGCCGACGGGCGCGTGCTGAGCCGCGGCGAGCCGCCTGCCGAGCTGCTCGCCCTGCTTCAGGAGGCCAACCGCCAGCGCGCGGGCGAGCGCGTCCTGCGGGAGGCCGGCGTGGACGGCGAGGCCGCGCAGCGCGCGCTCAACCCCGAGCCGCTCGCGGTCGAGGAGCTCGGTGAGGCAAGCGGCGGCGGGATCGCGTTCCTCTCGAGCCTGCTGCTGTACATCGCGATCCTCGGGCTCGGCTACATGGTCTCCGGCGGCGTCGTCGAGGAGAAGGCGACGCGGGTCGTCGAGGTGATCCTCGCGGCGATCCGGCCTGTGCATCTGCTCGCCGGGAAGGTGCTCGGCATCGGCCTGCTCGGACTCGGCCAGCTGCTCTTGATCGTAGGCGCCGGGCTGATAGCCGCCGCTGCCCTTGGCAGCGTCGAGCTTCCGGAGAGCACGGCTACCACCGCCGCCCTCGTGCTCGTCTACTTCCTGCTCGGCTACCTGCTCTACGCCTGCGGGTTCGCTGTCGCCGGCGCGATGGTCTCCCGCCAGGAGGACTCGAACAGCACCACCGCACCGCTGATGATCACGCTGGTCGGCGCCTATCTGATCGGGATCTCGGCGACCGAATCGCCCGACTCCGGCCTCGCGGTGATCGCCTCGCTCATCCCGCCGCTCGCGCCGATGGTCGTCCCCGCCCGCGCGGCGCAGGACGCCCTGCCGGCCGGCGAGCTCGCGCTCTCGATCGCGTTGATGGTCGCTGCGTCCGCGCTCCTGCTCTGGCTCGCGGCGCGGATCTACGACCGCGCCGTCCTGCGGATGGGCGCCCCGCTGCGCTTCACGCAGGCGCTGGCAATGGTGCGCGGCCGCAATTGACTTTCAGCCTCAGGTCACGGGCACGGCCGCGCGCGTGAGCGGCGAGGGCTCGCCGACCGCGTGGATCGCCTCGCCAAGGCGCCGCGCACCGTCGCGCAGCACGTCCGGCTCGAGGAAGCTGAACGAGACTCGCAGCGTCGTGTTGCGCGAACGGCCGACGGTGGCGGCGCTCCCCGGCAGGAAGCTCACGCCCCGCTGCAGCGCGGCCGCGTAGAGCTCGCGCTCGCGCACCCCCGGGCCAAGATCGAGCCAGACGTGGCCGCCGCCGCGCGGCTCGCTCATCAGCGCCCCGGTACCCGTGAGCGCGTCCCTCAGCTCGGTGAGCAGGGCCTCGGCGCCCGCCCGGTAGAACGCGCGCGCCCGTTCGATCTGCCCCGGCAGACGGCCGTCAGCGAGGAAGCGCGCGGCAACGAGCTGCGGCAGCACCGGACCGTGCATGTCGGCCTTCGCCTTCTCGCGGGCGATGCGATCGAGCACCGGCCCCGAGGCGGCCACCCAGCCGCAGCGCAGACCGGGGCTGGTGGTCTTGGAGAGCGAAGACACGTAGATCACGTGCTCGGGCGCCTCGACGCGCAGGGGTGGCAGCTCGGGGCCGCTGAAGCGCAGGTCCGCGTACACCCCGTCGTCGAGGATGAAGAAGCCGTGCTCGCGGGCGAGCTCGATCAGCCGCGCGCGGCGCTCGGGGCTGAGATCCGACCCAATCGGGTTCTGCAGGCGGGACTGGAGCGCCAGCATCTTGATCTCACGCCGCGCGAGCAACTGCTCGAGCGCCTCGACGTCCAGCCCGTCCTCATCGACCGGCACCGGCACCCCCGTGGCGCCGACGTCACCGAGGGCTTCGATCAGCCCGACGAACGTGGGCGACTCGCACGCGACCACGTCGCCGGGCCGCAGCGTCGCCCGCGCAGCGACCGTGAGCGCCTGCTGCGCGCCGGTCGTGACGACGATGTTCCCGGCGTCGTCGCCGGTCGCCTGCGCGGGCGCCTCGATGGCCGCGATCTGCTCGCGCAGCTCGGGAATCCCCTCGACGACCGCGTATTGATAGACCCGCGCGCCCTCTTCCGCGGCCACCTCCGCCGTGATCGCGTTCAGCTCCTCCGTGGGAAAGATCGCGGCGGACGGGTGGCCGATCATCAGCGGGATCACGTCGCGCCTGGTCGCCTGGCTGAGCATCTCGGGGAGGATCCCGTCCGTGAGGTTCTCGCCGTCGTCGGGAAGCGCGTAGCGCTGCCAAGCGGTCTCGCCGCGGCGAGCGCTCGGCACGAACCTTGCCTCGGGCTCAGCGGACCCGAACGAGGCGGCCGGCCGCACGAACGTGCCGCTGCCCACGCGCGAGACCACGAGGCCGCGATCGGCGAGCTGGCGGTAGGCCCGTGCGGCGGTCAGGTGGTTGACCCCGGCGAGGTCGGCGACCTGGCGAGTCGGCGGCAACTTGGCGTCGGGACCGAGCTCGCCCGACGCGATCGCCGCGGCGATGATCTCGACGATGCGCGCGGCGACACCCGTGCGCTCGGCGCGGCTCCGTAGGTCAATCAATTCCGTTCTGTATGACATTGACTAGCAATAGTATGACTCCTACTATCGCTTTGTCAATCGCTTCTTGCTCTCTGCCCATTGATTGACATACAAAGTGAGGCCGCGAATGTCATACACCGATATCTATCTCACACGCTTCCGCCCGAACAGCATCGTGCTGCGCCCGGCGACCCCCCGCGATCGCGAGGCGCTGATTCGCGTCTCCCAGCGTGACTCCAAGCCGATCCCCGAGGAGCCGCTCATGGTCGCTGAGGTGGACGGCGAGATCCGCGCCGCGCGCTCGCTAGCCAGCGGCCAAGTCGTCGCGGACCCGTTCTACCCCACCGCCCGCCTGGTCGCGATGCTCGAGGCACACGCCACCGAGCTCACCGGCGAGGGCGCGCCCGCGAGCGCTCCGCGCCGCCTGCGCCGGCGCCAGCGCCAGCAGCTCGCCACCAGCTAGATCCGCTGACTCCCGGCGCCCACGGCCTGGCGCAGCACCGGGCGACGGCTGGCGGTCGCCTCGTCGAGGCGCCGGACGGGCGTCGTGTACGGAGCGCCCTTCAAGACCTCCGCATCCTCCTCGGCCTCGGCGAGGATGGCCTGGATCGCTGCGGCCAGCGCGTCCAGCGACTCGCGCGTCTCGGTCTCGGTGGGCTCGAACATGAGCGCCTCCTCCACCAGCAGCGGGAAGTAGATCGTCGGCGGGTGGAAGCCGTAGTCGAGCAGGCGCTTGGCGATGTCCAGCGTCGCCACGCCCAGCTCGCGCTTGGCGGGGGCGCCGCTCAGGACGAACTCGTGCATACAGCGCTCCCCGAACGCGAGCGGCAGGCGCTCGCCCGCGCGCCCCTCGCGCAACCGGGCGAGCAGGTAGTTCGCGTTGAGCACCGCGGTCTCGGAGGCCTCGCGCAGCCCGTCGCGACCGAGTGAGCGGATGTACGCGTAGGCGCGCACGAAGACCCCGAAGTTGCCCTGGAAGCCGCGCAGCCGGCCGATCGACTTGCCCGACCCCTCGAAGTCCAGGTCGAAGCGCGGCTCGGAACCGTTCGAGCCCTCGGTCCTCACGATCCATGGCACGGGTAGATACGGCGCGATGCGCTCGGAGACCGCGATCGGCCCGGCTCCGGGGCCGCCGCCGCCGTGCGGCTGCGAGAACGACTTGTGCAGATTCAGGTGGACGATGTCGAAGCCCATGTCCCCCGGCCGGCACCAGCCCATGATCGCGTTCAGGTTGGCCCCGTCGTAGTAGAGGGTGCCGCCCACCTCGTGCACGATCGAGGCGATCTCGCGGATGTTGCGGTCGAAGACCCCCAGCGTGTTGGGGTTGGTGAGCATGAGGCAGGCGACGCTCTCGTCGGCCTTGGTGCGCAGATCGTCGACGTCGACGCCGCCGTCGGGATCGGTCGCGACCTTCACGGCCTCGTAGCCCGCCATGGTCACCGTCGCCGGGTTCGTGCCGTGGGCGGTGTCGGGCGTCAGCACGCGCGTGCGCTCCTCGCCGCGATCGTCGTGATAGGCGCGCGTCAGCAGCAGACCCGCCAGCTCGCCGTGCGAGCCCGCCGAGGGCTGCAGCGAGACCCGCGGCATCCCCGTGATCTCCGCCAGGGCCCGCTCCAGGTTCCACATCAGCTCGAGCGCGCCCTGCGCGCGCTTGGGGTCCTGGGCGGGATGCAGCCGGGCGTGCCCCGGAAGCGCCGCGACCCGCTCGTTGACGCGCGGGTTGTGCTTCATCGTGCACGAGCCCAGCGGATAGGCGTTGGTGTCGAGGTCGAAGTTCCGCCGTGAGAGCCGGTTGTAGTGCCGGACGATCTCGGGCTCGGAGACCTCGGGCAGCTCGGCGGGATCGCGCCGCAGGTGCTTCGCCGGGATCAGCTCGTCGAGAGGGCGCTCCGGGACGTCGGTCTCGGGCAGGACGGCCGCGCGGCGCCCCTCGACGGAGCGCTCGAAGATCGTCACGACCTCCTCCCGCTGTTGCGGCGTGGGCACCTCCGCGGTCGCGGGCGGCCGGGCGGTCTCAGGCCGCGCGGCGCTCACCCGGCCACCTCCGCGGGGTCGCGCCTGCCGCTCGTGCGGACGGCGTTCGCGAGCGAGTCGGCCAGCCGGTCGATGTCGGCGCGCGAGCGGCGCTCGGTGACCGCGACGAGCAGGCCGTCCGGGTGCTCGGCGTAGTCGCGTCCCAGCGGGTAGCCGGCGGCGATCCCGTCCGCGGCGCAGGCGTCGAGCACGTCCTGGACGGGCGCGTCCAGGCGCAGGGCGAACTCGCGGGCCACCGGCGCGTCGTGCAGCAGCTCGACGCCGTCCAGCTCGGCCAGGCGCTCGCGCGCGTACGCGGTGCGCCGCACGATGAGCTCGCCGAGCTCCACCAGCCCGCGCTTGCCCAGCCAAGCGAGGTAGATCACGGCGCCCAGGGCGTTCAAAGCCTGCGCGGTGCAGATGTTGTGCGTCGCCTTCTCGCGGCGGATGTGCTGCTCGCGGGTCTGCAGCGCGAGCACGAAGCCGCGGCGGCCGTCAACGTCGCGGGTCTCCCCCGCGATCCTGCCCGGCATCCGGCGCAGGTGCTCCTCCGTGGCGCAGAAGAAACCGAACGAGGGGCCGCCGTAGTCGAGTCGTCCACCGAGGGGCTGTCCCTCGCCCAGCGCGATATCGACGCCGCACTCGCCGGGCGGGCGCAGGACGCCGAGCATGATCGCGTCCACGGAGGCGACGCACAGCGCGCCGTGCGCGTGCGCCGCGGCGGCCAGCGCCTCGAGGTCCTCGACCGCGCCCAGGAAGTTGGGGTTCTGCACGAACACGGCGGCGGTCCGGTCGTCCAGCGCCGCCTCGAGCTCCGCGGCGTCGGTGAGCCCACCCTCGAGGCCGACCTCGACGATCTCGGCGTCCCAACCGGCAGCGTAGGTGGCCAAGGTCGTGCGGGCGTGCGGATGGACGCCACGGGAGATCACGAGCCGCGGGCGCTTCCAACGCGCGGCGCCGAGGGCGAGGTAGGCCGCGGAGGCCAGCGAGCTCGGCCCCTCGTACATCGAGGCGTTCGAGACGGGCAGGCCGGTGAGCTCCGACATCATCGTCTGGAACTCGAACATCACCTGCAGCCCGCCCTGGGAGACCTCGG
>CBFGWL010000012.1:0-46668 GCA_965652565.1 uncultured bacterium | reverse complement strand
CCCGCCGCGAGTTCGTGATTGTGTGGGATCAACCAACACAATCGTGATCTCGTGGGGGCAGCGCCGCCGTGACGGCCGGGGTCAGGCGGGTGCGCCGGCGAAGCGCTACTGCCCGGCGCCTTCGCCCCGTTCGAGCGTGCGCACCACGTTGACGATCTCCTCGGGTGCGCGTTCGGGGGAACCTGTGCCGAACGGGGGTGAGGGGTCGTACTCGATTCCGAGCTCGCTGGCCTTGGCGGCGTCCTCGCCGAAGAGCTCCGCGGCCACGATCAGTCCGAGCTCGATGCCGGCCGAAACGCCGGCGGCGGTGATCACCTTGCCGTCACGGACCACGCGCTCGGCGACGGGCGTCGCTCCGAAGCGGGGGAGGAGGTCGTCGCGGTAGGCCCAGTGGGTCGTCGCGCGCTTGCCCTCCAGCAGTCCGGCCGCGCCCAGCAGGAGCGCACCGGTGCAAACCGATGCGGTGACCCTCGTGTGCTCGTGCACGCGGCGGATCCAGCCCAGCAGGCGATCGTCCTCCATGAGCGGACGGTTCCCCTCGCCGCCGGGGACGATCAACGCGTCGGCCGCGGCGATGTCGGCGGTCGTGCCGCCGGGGACCAGCGCGAACTTGCCGGTATCCACGATCACGGGGTCCTCGCCCGCCGCGACGAGCATCACGTCGGCGCCCGGAATGTGCGCGAGCGCCTCGTAGGGCCCGATCGCGTCAAGCGCCGTGAGCTTCTCGTAGATGAGGATCGCGATCAGCATCAGCGGCGCTCCACGCTACCGGCGCGGTCGGTGACGCGCCCCACGACCCGCGTGCCGGGGTGGTGGCGTGCGAGCAGCTCGACAGCGGCATCGGCATCGGCGGCGGGCACCACGCAGACGAATCCGAGCCCCATGTTGAAGACCTCGTGCATCTCCTCCTCCGCGACCTCGCCGAGCTCCTGGATCAGATCGAACACGGGCGGCACGGGCAGCGGGTCGGTGAGCTCGTAGCCGACGGTGCGCGAGAGCCGCAGCAGGTTGTTGAGCCCGTCGCCGGTGATGTGGGCGAGGCCGCGCACGTCCGCGCCGGAGCCGAGCAGCTCGAGCACGGCGCGCACGTAGATCGCCGTGGGCTCGAGCAGGACGTCGCCGAGCGGGCGCCCCAGGCGCTCGTCGTCGAGCGGGACGTCGGCGAGCACCTTGCGCGCCAGCGTGTAGCCGTTGGAGTGCAGCCCGGTGGAAGGCATGCCGATGAGCGCGTCCCCCGGACTGATGCGCTCGCCCGTGACGATCTCATCCAGCGCGACCAGCCCGATCGCGCTGCCGGTCAGCTCCCAGCCGCTCACCACGTCGCCCACCTGCGCGATCTCGCCGCCGGGGATCTCGATCCCCGCCTGCTCGGCGCCCGCGCGCAGGCCCTTGCCGATCTCGCCGATCACGCCGGCGTCGGCGGTGGAGCAGAGGATGAAGTCGAGCATCGCGATCGGCTCGGCGCCGACGCAGATCAGGTCGTTCACGTTCATCGCGATGCAGTCAATGCCGATCGTGTCGAAGCGGCCGAGGCGCTCGGCGATGAGCATCTTCGTGCCGACCCCGTCGGTGCCGAAGGCGACGCCGGTGCGCTCGTCGATGCGCAGCACGCTCGCGTAGTGGCCCGGTAGGTCCACGACCCGCGAGGGCTTGCCGGTGTCGATGCGCGAGAGGTGCGCGACGAGCGCGCTCACCGCCGAATCGGCGGCGCGCTGGCTCACGCCGGCAGCTGCGTACGCGTCCTGGCTCACCGCTTTAGTTTGACCACGATCGCGGCGGCCAGGCCGAGTCGGTAGGCGGCGTAGGGCCAAAGCGCCCGGTCACGCTCCACCAGGCGGATCAGCCGCTGCGACGCGAGCGTCGACGCGAACGACGCCGCCGCCCCGATCACGAGCGCGCGCCCGGTGCCCTTCGCGATCCCCCGTTTGCGCAGGCGATGGCCCTTGAGCGCCACCGCGCCGACGATCACGGGCAGTGCCACGGTGCGCGAGAGCAGGTTCGCCTGCTCGCGCGTGAAGCGCCGCGCGCGGGCGGCCGTGAGCGTCGCGCCGTTGCGGGAGACGCCCGGCATGAGTGCCGCCGCCTGGGCGACGCCGAGCGCGAGCCCATCGAGCGCCCCGGCGTCACCCGGCCCGCGCTCCTGCGGCGCCCGGTCGGCGAGCACCATCGCCAGCGAGCCCAGCGCGAGCCCGAGCGCGGTGGCGGCCGGGGTGCCCAGCCGGGCCTCGATCCAGCGCTCGAAGGCCAGCCCGGCGATCGCCGGCGGGACGAACGAGAGCCCGACCACCGCGGCGCGCCGGCGGTCGAAAGCACGCAGCTCCGAAGCAATCTCCCCGCGCAGCCCGATCAGGAGCGCGGCGGCGGTCCCGCCGTGCAGCGCGACCTCGAAGCTCTTGCGCGCCTCGGGATCGAGCTCGTGCCAGCGCCAGCCGGCGAGCCAGGGGACGAGCGAGATATGAGCGGAGCTCGAGATCGGCAGGAGCTCCGCGGGGCCCTGGACCGCGCCGAGGACGGCGGCGCGCCCGGCCTCCAGATCCAGCGATGCGGGCCGCCGTGCTATGGGCGCCTCCCGCGAGCGGGCCGGCGCTCGTTCACGCCTCGTCGGGGGTAGCGGCGTCCGACCCGGGCCGCTTGCGCTTGTAGACCAGGTAGGCGATCCCGACCACGATCGCCGCCAGCACCACGTAGTCGCCGTAGTGCAGGTAGTCGCGCCACTCCTCCCAGCGGTCGCCCACCTCCTTGCCGATGAAGCCGAGCAGCAGGACCCACGGGATGCAGCCCAGCAGCGTGAGCGCCGTGAAGCGCCAGAACGGCATCTTCGCGACGCCCGCCGGCAGCGAGATGAAGGTCCGGATGATCGGCAGCATGCGCGTGAAGAACACGGTCGCGTCGCCGTGGCGCTCGAACCAGCGATCGGCCCACGCCAAATGCTTGGGGTTCAGGTGGATGAGCCGGTTCTTCTCGAGCAGCTCGAGGCGCCCGTAGTAGCCCGCCGCCCACGCGACCCAGGAGCCCACCACGTTGCCGATCACGCCGGCGGCGACGATCCCGAAGAGGGTCATGTCGCCCTCGGAGACGTTGAACCCCGCGAACAGCATGATCGCCTCGCTGGGGACCGGGATGCACGCGCTCTCCAGCAGCATCAGGAAGAACACGCCGAAGAGCCCGACCGAGTCGATGAAGTCGGTCGCGAACTCGACGATCGGGTCGACGATGAAGTCGGTGACGCTGGCGTGCGGGAGGTAGATCGATGACATCGCGATCGGGGCGTGGCGCGGCGTGCGCACACGCGCAAGGAACGGCGGAGGATATCCGTCGCGAGGCCGCCCGGACGCGCCTCGCATAAGGTGCTTCGCCAAGCTAGGAAGCCCATGGCGCGCGTCCTCTACGTCATCAGCCGCGACAACACCTTCACCCGCATCGACCGGGAGGCGCTCGCCGAGCGGCACGAGGTCGTCGACTACTTCCAGTACGGCGTGCGGCCGCGGCCGGCCGAGCTCTGGCGCAAGCTGCGCTCCTGCGACGTCGTCGTCGGCTGGTTCGCCTCCTGGCACACGGCGCTCGCGCTGCGCATGGCCCGCCTCGCGCGCGTGCCGTCCGTGCTGATCTTCGGCGGCTTCGATACGGCCGCGGTCCCCGAGATCGGCTACGGCTCTCAGCGCGGCGGCGTGCGCAAACATCTCGTCCGGTCCACGGTGAACCTCGCCACCCGGCTCGTCACCAACTCGAACTACACGCTGGGGGAGATCGAGCGCAACGTGGGCATCGACCCGGGGCGCGTGGCCGTCGTCCACCACGGCGTGCCCGATCGCTTCGGCGAACCGTCAGCCGAGCGTGCACGCATGGCGCTGAGCGTCGGCGTCGTCTACGAGCTCAACCTGAAGCGCAAGGGCCACGGCCCGTTCCTCGAAGCGGCCCGCCTGCTCAGCGACGTGGAGTTCGTGCTGGCCGGCAAGTGGCTCGACGAGACGGGCGAGCGACTCGCCGCTGCCGCCCCGCCGAACGCCCGGCTCACGGATTTCCTCTCCGACGAGGACCTCGACGAGCTCTTCCGCACGGCGGCGGTGTACGTGCAGGCCTCACTGCACGAGGGCTTCGGGCTCTCGCTCGCCGAGGCGATGCTGGGCGGCGCCGTTCCCGTCGTCACCAGGGCGGGGGCCTTGCCCGAGGTCGTCGGCGACACCGGCGTGTACATCGACGAGGCGACGCCTCAGGCGGTGGCCGACGGGGTGCGCGAGGCGCTGGAGCTGGGGCCGCAGGCGGGCCGCGCCGCGCGCGAGCGAGTGCTCACCCACTTTCCGTACGAGGCGCGCCGCGACGGCCTGCTCGAGCAGGTCGAACGCGCCCTCGCGGGCGAGCATTCGTAGCCGCCGAGGGTCCCGCGCAGAGCCGCTTGCGGCACTCGCCAGAGACGTCATCTCGCCGTAGACTGCTTCGGATGCGTCGGCTGATCGACCCGGTACACCGCCACCGGGTGCTCGTATTCCTCGCGGACGGCCTGCTGGCCGCCGCCGCCTTCGCGCTCGCCTTTCAGCTGCGGTTCCTCGACATCGCCGGCGGCATACCCGCGCGCTACGAGACGATGCTCGCCGGCTCGATCGTCTTCGTCGCCCTCGGCAAGACGCTCATCCTCGACTTGCTGCGCCAGCACGAGCAGTGGTGGCGCTACTTCCGGCTGCCCGACCTGTGGCCGCTCTTGCGCGCGCTGATCCTGGCCACCGCCGCGCTGGTGCTGGTGTTCGAGCTCGCCAAGCCGTTCGATCACAGCCTGCCGCGTTCGGTCGTGGTCTTCGACCTCCTGCTCTCGGTCGCCCTGCTGGGCGGCGCCCGGCTCGTGCGGCGGACCCTCGCCGAGCGCGCCTCGCGGGGCTGGCGCGGCCGCGGGCGCAAACAGCGCGACGTGCTGGTGGTGGGCGCCGGCTCGGGCGGGCAGATGGTGGTGCGCGAGCTCAAGCTCAATCCGAACCTCGGCGCCCGCGCGATCGGCTTCATCGACGACGATCCCGGCAAGCGCGGGATGCGCGCCGAGGGCCTCAAGGTGCTCGGCACCACCGATCAGATCGGCGAGATCCTCGACCGCTACACGCCCGACGAGGTCGTGATCGCGATCCCGTCCGCGCCCGGCGTGCTGCGCGCGAAGGTGGTCGCCGCGTGCCGCGAGCGCGAGATCGCCGTGCGGACCACGCCGACGGTGTTCGAGATCTTGAAGGGCGGCGTGCAGTTGACCCGCCAGCTCCGCGAGGTCCAGGTGGAGGACGTCCTCGGGCGCGACCCCGTGGTGATGGAGCTCGACCGCGTCGGCGCGTACCTCGACGATCGCGTCGTGCTCGTCACCGGCGCCGGCGGCTCGATCGGCTCGGAGCTCTGCCGGCAGATCGCGCGCGTCAACCCGCGCCGGCTCGTGCTGCTCGACCACGCGGAGGACAACCTCTTCCAGATCGACCGCGAGATGCGCGAGCAGTGGCATTTCAACCGACTCGACTCGGTGCTGGCCGACTGCAAGGAAGCCGACCGGATGCTCGACGTCATGGAGCGGTACCGCCCCGACGTCGTCTTCCACGCCGCCGCGTACAAGCACGTTCCGCTGATGGAGGCGAACCCGCTCGAGGCGATCCGCAACAACGCGATGGCGACGCGCGTGACCGCCGAGTCCGCAGCGCTCGCGGGCGCCGCGCGCTTCGTGCTGATCTCCACCGACAAGGCGGTCAACCCGCGCACGGTGATGGGCGCCTCGAAGGCGATGGCGGAGTGGATCGTCGCGGCTGCGGGCCAGCGCTACACGGCGACGAAGTTCGTGACCGTGCGCTTCGGCAACGTCCTCGGCTCCTCGGGCAGCGTCGTGCCGATCTTCCGCTCGCAGATCGAGCGCGGCGGCCCCGTGACGGTCACCGACCCCGAGATGACCCGCTACTTCATGACGATCCCGGAGGCGGTGCAGCTCGTCATCAAGTCAGCCGACCTCGGCGCTGAGACCGGCGAGGTGTTCGTGCTCGAGATGGGCGAGCCGGTGCGGATCGTCGATCTGGCTCACAACATGATTCGCCTGGCGGGCTACGAGCCCGGCGTAGACATCGCGATCGAGTACACCGGGCGCCGGCCCGGCGAGAAGCTGCACGAAGAGCTCTTCAACCCCGACGAGCGCGCCCAGCCCACGAGCGCCGATCGCATCGTGCGCGCGGTGCGCTCGCGGCGCATCGATCCGGACTGGGTCGACTCGACCGTGAAGCGCCTCACGGAGCTGGTCGAGAGCGGCGACGAGACCGGATTGGCCGCCCGCGTGATGGAAACGGTGGGCGGGCGACCCGCCGCCACGGGGTTCGATCTCGACGCCTGACTGGCGCTCCTAAGCGCGTCCGTGACCCGGCCGCGCCATAAACTGCGCCGCTGACCCATGGACTTTCTCGAGCGAATCGGCCCGATCCTCGGCATCGTGGCCTTCCTGGGCTTCTCGCTCCTCGCGTTCCTGTTGATCATTCAGGCGCGTGAGGTGCGCCGCCTGCGCGAGTGGGCGGGGCGCGCGCCCGAGCGCGCCCGCGAGGCCGATGAGGCGACCGCGGCCGCAGCCGAAGCGCGTGGTCTGGCCGCGGACGAACCGAGCCCCGGGCTGGGCGAGCGCATCGCGGACCGCTTCGCGCCGCTCTGGGACTGGCTCGACCGCCGCTCGCCGGTGGACCCGCGCTGGCTGTTCGCCGGCCTGGCAGCGGTGGTGATCGCGGCGGGGGTGCTGACCAGCGGCTTCGGGGTCCTGGGCGGCGACGACGAGCCCGTGCGCGAGCGCGGCGAGCGTCGCGGGCAGGGTGGGGGCAACCGCAACCAGGACGACGGCGGGCGCCAGCAGCGCGAGCGCCCGCCCCGCGTGGCGGTCTTGAACGCCACGGCGGTGCAGAACGAGACGGGCACGGTCGAGGCGGTGCCTGGGCTCGCCGGCGTCGTCGCTGACGCGGTCGTCGAGCCCGCCGGTTTCCGGGTCCGTACGACGGACACGGCGGTCACCGGCAGCGAGGTGACCGTGGTCATGTACGAGGAGGGGCACGAAGAGGACGCGCAGGAGTTCGCGGCGGCGATCGAGGATCAGCTCGGCGCGGCCGAGATCGAGCCGATGAGCCAGGAGGTCAGGGATCTGGCGGCGGGCGCGGACCTGGCGCTCCTGGTCGGCGCCGACAACGACGACTTCGTGGCATCGGCAGCCCCGTAGCCGGAGCGCGCCGTGGGCGAGGATCTCCTCAACTTCGATCGCATCGCCGCCGTGATCTCGGCGGTGGGGGCGATCGGGATCGTCCTCCTTTTGCCCCTGTACTTCTCGCAGCGCCGCGACCTCCGCCGCCTGCGAGAGTGGATGGAGCGCGACCCCGACCACCCGCGCAGGGATTTCGCGGCGAGCGAGGCGCGGCTTGACCGCGCGGAGCGCGAGCTCGCGCGCATCTACGCCGAGCGCGGCGAGGAGCTGCCGGACGTGACCGAGGTCTATCCGAAGGGTCTGCCGGAGGAGCTCACCGCATCGGGCATCACCACGGACCGGCCCGCGCTCGCGCAGCTCACGGTGGAGCGGGAGGCCCTGCAGCCGTACCCGCGCTGGCGGCGCTTCGCTGCGCGCGCCAGCCAGCCGCGCTGGCTCGCCACGATCGCGGTGGGCGCGATCGTGGCGGCTGTCGGCGTGATCGCTTTCTCGCAGGCGATCCTCCAATCCGATGATCAGCCGGCGGGCCCGGGGATCCGCGGGCTCGACCCGGCCGCGATCGAGGTCGCGGTGCTCAACGGAACCTCCAACGCGGGCCTGGCGGGCGATACCGCCGCCGACGTGCAGCGGGCCGGCTTCACCCTGATCGAGACCGGCGTCGCCAAGGAGCAGCGCGAGAAGTCGGTGGTGATGTTCGCGCCTGAGCGCCGGGCGCTGGGCATCAAGGTCGCGCGGGATCTGAAGATCAAGGACGTGGAGCGGATGAGCAAGGCTGTACGGCGCGAGGCGCGCGGCGCGGACGTCACCGTGATCGTGGGCGAGGACCGTGCCAAGCGGTGAGCGGCTCGGCGCGGCGCTGCTCTGTGCCCTGCTCGCGGCAGCGCTGATCGTCGCCATCGTCGTCTTCCGCGAGCGCTCGCCCGACCTCGCGCTGGAAGTCCTGCAGATGAACCGCAGCCTCCCGCGCAGCGGCCTCGCCGAGATCGAGTTCTTCACGCGCTACGACGACGACGACGCGACGATCGAGATCGTCGGGCGCAACAAGGTCACCGCGCGCACGCTCGCCGCGGGCGTCTCCGTGCGCGCGGACGAGCTCATGCGCTGCACTTGGGACGCGACCGACGACGAGGGCCAGGTAGTCGAGCCGGGCCGCTACCGGCTGCGCGTCGTGCTCCCGGACGCGGATCGCGACATGATCTTCCCGCGGCGGCTGCGGGTGCGCGCGAAGGACGCTCGGCGACTCGAGCGCGAGCAGGCGAACCTGCTCGGCGAGCCCCTGTGTGAGGCGGTGGGTCCGCGCCCGTGAGCGCCACGGCGTTCGAGGTGGCGGGCGCGCTGCTCGCCTGTTGCGGCGGGGCGGCGGCGCTCCTGCTCCGGGATCCGCGCTGGCGCTACGGCGCGGTCGGGCTGGCCCTCTTCGGAGCGGTCGCGCTCATCGCCGGGGACGTGTGGGACCAGCCGCGCTTTCAGGATCTGCGCAGCGACCCGGCTGCGGTCGGCGCCGCGATCGTGTTCGGCGGGATCGCGCTGGGCGCGACCGCGGCGACGTTCGTGCGCGTGCCGGCGGCGTTCGCGATCGCGGTCTTCGCGGTGATCTCGCTGCGGATCCCGGTGCAGGTCGGCGGCGAGACGAACTTCCTGCTGGTGCCGCTCTACGGGGTGATCGCGGGCGGCTGGCTGCGCGCTGTCTGGCTGCTCGCGCGCGGCCGCGCCGAAGAGCTCCAGAACTCTGCCTCCCCGCGGGCGGACGCGCGTCCGCTCGCCCGCTGGCTCTGCGTCGCGCTCGCCGCCTCGCTCGTCGTCTACGGGATCGGCGTCGCCTGGACCGACGACCCGACGAACGCGACCCGCAACGTCGCCTTCTTCCTCGCGCCGTTCGCCGGCTTGCTCGCGCTGCTGCGCGACCTGCGCTGGCACCGCAAGCTCCTCGGCCAGGTCCTCGGCGCGGTGGTGGCGGTGGGCGCGCTGATGGCGGTGCTGGCGCTGTGGCAGTACGCGACCCGCGAGCTGATCCTCAACCAGGACCTTCAGGCGGCGAACCAGCTGCACATCTACTTCCGCGCGAACGCGCTGTTCCGCGACCCCAACATCCTCGGGCGCTACCTCGTGTTCGCGATCGTGGCGCTCGGCGCGTGGATCGCGTGGGGGCGACGGCCCACCGGGCAGATGCTGGGCGCGACTGCGGTGGCGGCCCTGCTGCTCGCGGGCCTGGCGGTGACGTTTTCGCAGACCAGCTTCATGGCGCTTGCGGGCGGGCTCGGAGCGCTGGTCTGTCTGCGGCTGCGCTGGCGGGGCTTCGCGCTCGCCCTCGGCATGGGCGTGACGGCCGCGGCCGTCTTCCTCGCGCTCGGGGGCATGCCGGAGAGCGACGTGGCCAAGGAGCGCAACGACTTGGCCGAGGTCTCAAGCGGACGGGCGAACCTGATCACGGGCGGCATCGAGCTGTTCGAGCGCCGGCCGATCGCGGGCTGGGGGTCGGGCTCTTTTACGACCTCGTTCCGGCGTGAGATCGAGCGCATCAAGAAGCCGGTCTCGCACAACGAGCCGATCACCGTCGCGGCCGAGCAGGGGGTCCTGGGCCTGATCCCGTACTTGGCCGTTGTCGGCCTCGCGATCGCGCTGCTCGTCTCGCCGTGGCCGCGCACGGCCGGTAAGGCGGCGGTCGCGGGTTGCTTCGCGGCGCTCTTGGTCCACTCGCTGGGCTATGCGGGCTTCGCGATCGACCCCGCGACCTGGGCGCTCCTGGCGCTTGGCCTGGTGCTGCGCGAGTGAAGCCGTCCGCGGACGGACGCAGAGTCTGCGGGTAGGAAGGCCGGATCGATGTTCGACTACCTGAGACGCCTGGCGACGACGGGAGCGGCCTACACCGCCTCCAGCGTCCTCTCGAAGCTGATCGCGGTCTTCCTGCTGCCGATCTACACCGCGTACCTCACGCCGGCCGACTACGGGGCGGCGGAGGTGATGATCGCCTCGCTCGTCGCCGCGTCGATCGTGGTGCGGCTCGGCGTCATCGAGGCCATCCTGCGCTTCTACTACCTCGCGAGCGAGAACCCCGACCGCGTCGTGCGCACGGGCTTCGCGTCGCTCTTCTGGACGACGACGGTTGCGGCGCTCATCGCGCTGCCCTTCGCCGAGCCGATCTCCGAGGCGCTCTTGAGCGAGCCGGACGCCGACCTCGCCCGCCTCGCGATCCTCGGGCTCTGGCAGCTCACGCTGTGGGAGTACGCGCTCACGCTCCTGCGCCTGGACGAGCGGGCCAAGGCCTACTTCGGGTTCACGGTGGCGGCCGTGCTGGGCACCATCCCGGTCACCGTCGCGCTCGTCGTCGCTACCGACCTGGGCGCGTCGGCGATCCTCCTGGGGAACTTCGGGACGGGCGTCCCCTTCCTCGTCGGGCGCCTGTGGGTGGAGCGCCACCGGCTGGGGTTCACGGTGGACTGGGGACTGTTGCGGCGCATGGTCCGGTTCGGGCTGCCGACGATGCCGGCCGAGCTCACGCTTTACTCACTCAACTTCATCGACCGCATCCTGATCGTGCGGCTCGTGGGTCTGGCGGAGGCGGGCCTCTACGCGCTGGCCGTGAAGTTCGCGAACGGGATGCAGGTGCTCGTCCGCGGCTTCCACCTCGCCTGGCCGCCGCTCGCCTACTCGATTCAGGACGACGATGAGGCGCGCAGCGCCTACGCCCTGATCGTCACCTGGTTCGTCGCGCTCATCGCGTTCGCTGTCGTCGGCGTGTGGCTCCTGGCGCCCTGGCTGGTGCGCCTGCTGGCGACGGAGGAGTTCTTCGAGGCGCACGAAGCGGTGGGGCCGCTCGCCGCCGGCACGGCGCTCTACGCGCTCTACCTCGTGCTCGTGATCGTGCTCGGGCGCACCGGGCGCACCGAGTTCAGCTTCCCGGCGACGGCGCTCGCCGTGGCGGTGAACATCGGTCTCAACCTGCTGCTCGTGCCGGAGTACGGGATCGTCGGCGCCGGCGTCGCGCTGATGGTCTCCTACGTGGTGGTCGTGGCCGTGATGTACGCGATCGTCGAGCGTCTCTTTCACGTGCCCTACGAGTGGCGGCGGCTCGCCCTCGCGATCGGTGGCGCGGCCGCGTTGATCGCGGTCGGCGAGCTGTTCGTGCCACAGGACGGCTTGGACGGCCTCGCGCTCACCGCGGCGCTGTGCGCCGCCTACCCGCTGCTCCTCTTCGCCACGGGTTTTCTCAGCCGCGCTGAGCGCGAGCGCCTGCGCGTGCTGCTGCGTCCCGCCGCGGTCATGGAGCGCATGCGGGCCGCTCGGGCGGGCGAGGGGCCGCCCGAGGACGAGGGGCGGGCGCCACACGGCCCCGTGCTCACCACCGAGACGATCGAGCAGGCCGACCGCGACGCGGACCGCGGGGGCGCCTAGGTTCAGCCCACGTCGTCGAAATCCGACGCCCAGGGCTGAAACCCGCGAGGCGGACGGCGGCGCACCCCACGTCGATCGCGGGCTCGCGTGACGCCGCGCGCTCGAGTCCGCGGCCGGGCGGCGTCCCGACCCGGCTACTCGCGCCACTGCCCGTGCTCGCCCTCGGGCGCGCGTTGGCAGTCGTACGCGGTGAAGATGCGCTCGAAGCCGAGCGGCTCGTAGAAGCCCTGGGCGACCTCGGGCGCCGCGAACAGGTAGACCGCGCGGGCGCTCACGCGAAACGCCGCGGCGGTGGCGGAGAGCACCGCTGCCGAGCCGTGCCCGCGGCCGCGGAAGCGCCGCAGCGTCGCGACGTCCTCGATCACGGCGATGTCGCCGCGCAGATACAGGTCCGCGAGCGCCACCGCCGTGCCGTTGGCGACACCGGCGTGGGTGAGCCGGGCGCCGACGCGGGCGCGCAGCGCGTCGTAGCGATCGAACTCGGCCACGTTGTCGGGCTCGAGCCCCTGCTCGACCCCGAGCCGGCCCTTGAGCCTGCGCATCTGCGGGCCGTCGATGCGCGCGGCCCCGGGCGGCACCCGCCGGGGCGGTTGGCGGCTGACCATGAGCCAGAGCTCGTTCACGTGCCAGTCGCGGCGCGCGAGCGAGAAGGCGAGCTCGCGGCCCTCGGCGGTGCCCGCGACGTAGATCTGGCGGTGGCGCAGCTCGGGGTACCAACGCGCGGGCAGCTCGGCGAGCTCGACCGCCTCGTCGAGTGTCGGCGCCGGGGCGTCGGGCTCGACCTGCAGGCGGCTCGCGTCCCACACCGACGGCAGCGCGCCGTTCGCGGCGACCCAGCCGCAGCGCACCCGCTCGAACCGCTCGGCCGCCGCTCGGTGAAGGAGGCGCTCGAGCTCGAAGGCGGCGAGCACCTCCATGGAGACGCGCTCGCTCACGTCGGGCCCGGCGCCCCGGCCGCCTCCGCCTCGGCGAGGCGGCGGTTGTGCTCCTCGGCCGCCTCCCGGATCCCGGGCCCGGCGGGACGCACGGCCTTGCGCGCGTGCAGCCAGTACCAGGCCGGGTCGTGGCCGCGCAGGACGAGCGCGGCGGCGGCCCGCACGACGTAGCTCCACGCCGTGAGCAGGCGCACCACCCACGCGGCGAGCGCGCCGTGGTGCTTGTGCATGTAGAGGTCGCGGTTGCGGTGGAACTCGACGACCCGCCGCTCACCGGCGGTGCGGTCATAGGTGAGCTGCTCGTGATGGATCGCCCGCGCCGCGGGCACGTGCAGGATCCGCCAGCCCGCGTCGCTCAGCCGCTTGCAGAAGTCCGTTTCGTCGGAGTAGACGAAGAACGCGGGATCGAGGAACTCCACCTGGACGGCCGCGCTGCGGCGCACGAGCATCGCCGAGGACTGCACCCAGCCCACCGCGCGGGTGTCCGGGCCCCCGCCGCTCTGGGTGACGAAGCGCTTGTGCACGAACAGCGCCTGCGCGAGCGCGGTGGACACGCCGGGCAGCCGCCACGCGCACGCCGAGGGCGAGCCGTCAGGGCCGAGCAGCTGCGCGCCCGCGGCGGCGGCGCCGGGGTCGCCGCGCAGCGCCTCGAGCAGCGCCTCGGGCGCCCCGGGGAGCAGCTCCGCGTCCTCGTTGAGCAGCAGGCAGAACTCGCCTTCGGCCTCGCGCAGCAGCAGGCTGTCGTTCTCGGCCTTGCCGGCGCGCCGGTCGCGCGCGAACAGGCGCAGCCGCTTGCCCACCTCGCCGGCGCCGCGCGCCCAGGCCCGCACCGCGTCCGCCGAACCGTCGTCGGAGGCGTTGTCGAGCACGATGATCTCCCACTCCCCATCCGCCGGCGCGGTCGCGCGGATGGCATCCAGACAGCGGACGAGAAGCTCCCGTCCGTTCGTGTTGACAACGCAATAGCTGAGCTCCACCGCGAGAATCGTTCCCGATGCGCGTTCAAATCGTCGACCCGGCCGCCCAGACGCCACCATACGACCGCTCCTTGGCGGCCGCGCTCGCGCGTGCCGGAGCCGACGTGGAGCTGGTCACCTCGCACTTCGTGCACGGCCCCGTGGCGGCGCCGGAAGGCTACGCGGTGAGCGAATTCTTCTACCCGCGCTCCTCGCGACTGCCGAGCGGCTCACTCGCCCGCAGGGCGCTGGGGCTCGCCGAGCACGTGCCGGGGATGCTGCGTCACCGGCGCTCGGCCCGGCGCGCCGACGTCGTCCACTACCAGTGGATCCCGCTGCCGCCCGTGGACGCCCGCCTGCTGCCGCGGGAGCGGCCGCTCGTGCTGACGACGCACGGATTCTTGCGGCCGGGGGCGGGGAGCCCGGCCGGCTTCCGGCGCGTGCTGGAGCGCATGGACGCGGTGATCGCGCTCGCCGAGTACGGCGCACGGCGCCTGCGCGAGGAGGCCGGCGTGCCGGCGGAGCGGATCCACGTGATCCCGCACGGGGCGCTCGACTACCTCACGCGCCTGCCCGAGCGTCCCCTGCCCGCCGAGCTGGCCGGGGCGGGCGAGCGCCCGGTGATCCTGAGCTTCGGGCTGATCCGCCCCTATAAGGGGGTCGATGCGCTCCTGCGCGCCTTCGCCGAGCTCGACGCGGACGCCGCCGAACTGTGGGTGGTGGGCAGGCCGCTGGACGTCGACCCCGCCGAGCTCGAGGAGCTGGCGGCGGCTGCGCCCGGGCGGGTGCGCCTGATCACGCGCTTCGTTCCCGACGCCGACATCCCCGCGATCTTCCGCCGCGCTGACGTGGTCGCGCTGCCCTACCGGGAGGTCGATCAGTCGGGCGTGCTCTACACGGCGCTCGCGTTCGGCAAGCCGATCGTGGCGAGCGCCGTCGGCGGCTTCCCCGAGGTGGCGCGCGCCGGCGAAGGCGGGACCCTGCGCCTCGTGCCGCCTGGCGACGTGGCAGCGCTCGCCGAGGCCCTGCGTGAGCTGGTCGAAAGCCCGGCCGAACGCGAGCGGCTCGCGGCCGCTGCAGCCGCCGCTGCAGCCGGTCCCTACTCGTGGGACGCCATCGCCGCGCGGACCCTTGACCTCTACGAACGGCTGCTCAGCCGATAATCCGGCGTTCAATGGGATTCGTCGCCCTGATCTTCTGGCTGTGCGCGCTGCTGCTGGTGCACACGCACGTGACCTACCCGCTCTCGCTCGAGCTGCTCGCCCGCCTGCGCCCGCCGCGACGGGGCCGGCGCGCGGTCGGCGCCACGACGCCGCGGGTCTCGCTCATCATCGCCGCCCACAACGAGGGGGCCGTGATCGCCGAGCGCGTTCGCAACGCGCTGGAGTCGGACTATCCGCGCGAGCGGCTCGAGATCATCGTCGCGTCCGACGGCTCGACCGACGACACCGCGCAGCTCGCCGAGGAGGCGGGCGCCGACCTCGTCCTCGACCTGCCGCGTGGCGGCAAGGTCGCGGCCCAGAACGCCGCGGTGGCGCGCGCCCACGGCGAGATCCTGGCGTTCTCGGACGCCAACTCGATGTGGGAGGCCGACGCCCTGCGCCGCCTGGTCGAGCGGCTCGGCGAGGCTGAGGTGGGCTACGTCTGCGGGCAGCTGCGGCTCGTTGGCGAGGGTGGTGCGAACGAGGAGGGCGCCTACTGGCGGTATGAGATGCGGGTGCGCGAGCGCGAGTCCCAGCTCGCCAGCATCACCGCCGGGAACGGGGCGATCTACGCGGTGCGCCGCGACGCCTACGTGGTCATGCCCGGCGACCGGGGCCATGACCTCTGCCTGCCGTATCTGATGGTGCGCCGCGGGCTGCGCGCGGTGTACGAGCCGGCGGCGGTCGCGACGGAGCGCATGGCGCCGAGCGTGGGCGGCGAGTTCCAGCGCAAGCGGCGCATGATGAACCGCACCTGGGGAGTCCTCCTGCAGGACTCCATGCTCGCCCCGCGCGGCTACGGCGCCCTGTACGCATACGAGATGCTCTCGCACCGCGCGCTGCGCTACGCGTCGCCGTTCCTGCACCTGATCGCGTTCGCGGCGAACATCGCGCTGCTCGGCCAGGGCTGGGTCTACATCGCGACGTTCGCGGTGCAGGTCGCCGTGCTGTTGGCGGCGGCGCTCGCCGACGTGGTCCCGGCGCGCCCGTTCGCGATCGCCCGCTACTACGTGGTGGTGACCGGGTCGATTTTGATCGGCCTGTGGGATCGCCTGCGCTCGGGTCCCGCGATCACTTGGGATCCCGTGGAGGGCACGCGATGAGCGCGCCGGACGGCAAGCCGCGGCGGGGCCTGCCGCGCGCGCTCGACGTGCTGCTGGCGGGCGCCGGGCTGCTCGTCTCCGCGCCGTTTCTGCTGGTCGCGGCGATCGCGATCAAGCTCGACTCCCGCGGGCCCGTGATCTACCGCCAGCAGCGGGTGGGGCTCGACGGTGAGCTCTTCGAGATGTGGAAGCTGCGCACGATGACCGACGGCGCGCCGCTCGGCGGGGTGTGGGACCCGCTCACCGCGGACGACCCGCGCGTGACCAGGGTGGGCGCCTGGCTGCGGCGGACCTCGCTGGACGAGCTCCCAAACCTCGTCAACGTGCTGCGCGGTGAGATGGCGATCGTCGGCCCGCGCCCGACCATCCCTGAGCAGGTCGCCGAGTACACGCCGCACCAGCGCCGCCGCCTCGCCGTCAAGCCGGGGCTCACCGGCTGGGCGCAGATCAACGGGCGGGCGTCGATCCCGTGGGAGGAGCGGATCGAGCTCGACGTCTGGTACGTCGAGAACCGCAGCTTCCGGCTCGACGTGCGGATCATCGCCAAGACGTTCTCGCTGCTCGTCACCGGCCAGGGGCTCTACGAAGCGTGAGCGTGCGCCTGCTGACAACACGCGATGCGGGGGAGTGGGAGGCGGCACTGCCCGCCGCAGCGAGCGTGTTCGGCAGCCTCGGGTTCGCCCGCGTGCAGGAGGCGCTGGGCGGGGTAAAGGCGCGCCTGTTGGTCGGTGAGGCGGACGGTGTGCGGCTCGCCTATCCGCTGCTTCTGCGGCCGCTTCCAGCCGAGCTGGGGAGCCCGGCCGAGGCGCGCTGGGACACGGCTACGCCGCCGTTCACCGGCCCGCTCCTCGCGCCGCGGGACGGCGACGGGGCGCCGCTCGCCGATGAGATCGCGGCGGCGCTTGCGGCGGAGGGCGTCGTCGCCGAGTTCGCGCACCTGCACCCGTGGGACGGCCGGGCCGAGCTCATCGGCGGGGCGGAGCTCGACCGCGAGATCGTCTGGGTGGACACGACGCTCGACGAGGAGCGGCTGTGGCGCGAGTCCTACTCGCGCGCCTGCCGCAAGAACGTCAAACGGGCCGAGCGCGAGGGCGTGCGCGTGCGCGCTGCGCGCGACGAGGACGACATCGCCGAGTTCCACCGCATCTACATCGCGACGATGGAGCGCAACGAGGCGCTGCCGAGCTACTTCTTCGAGCTCGAGTATTTCCTGGCGATCCACCGCGAGCTCCCGGACAACGCGCGGTTCGCGCTGGCCGAGCGCGACGGGCAGGTGATCGCCGCGACCCTGTATCTGCACGACGACGCGGACGTGTACTCGTACCTGGGCGGCGCCGACCACGCGCACCAGCAGGTGCGCCCGACGAACGCCGTGGTGCACGAGACGATCCGCTGGGCGCGCGAGTCCGGCAGGCGTCGGCTCGTGCTCGGCGGCGGCTATCGCCCGGGCGATGGGATCTTCCGGTTCAAGGCGAGCTTCTCGCCAGAGCGGGCGGAACTGCGGCTCGCCAAGCGCGTGCACATGCCCGCGGCATACGACGAACTCGTCGCCGCCTGGGCGGCACGCCACGGCGCGCAGCCCGACGGCTATTTCCCGCTCTATCGCGCTCACCCACCGAGCCCGGGGGACGGGTGAGCGAGTCGCGCGACCAACGCTCCTTCTTCCGCGAGGTCGAGCGCGACTACTGGGCCGGTGCGGAGGGCCTCAAGCCCGAGGAGCGGGCGCTGATCGAGACGCGGCTCGTACGGGACGGCGCGACGCTCGAGGCGGGCACGGGCGGGGGGCGCATCGTGCGGGCGATACGCGCGCTCGGGTTCACCAAGCTCGCGGGCTTCGACTTCGCCCCCGAGCTGATCGACGCGGCGCGCAGCGCTGACGCCGACGGCGCGATCGACTTCCGCGTCGCCGACGCGACCGCGCTGCCCTACGGCGACGCCGAGTTCGACCAGCTCATCTACTTCCAGCAGATCGTCTGCACCATCGAGTCCGCGCAGGGCCGGCGTGCCGCGCTCGCCGAGGCCGCGCGCGTGCTGCGTCCGGGCGGCACGGCGCTCTTTTCGTTCCTGTGCCTGGAGGGGCGCGAGCACTCGCCCGTGCAGCGCGCCTTCGTCGCGTACCTCCGCGCGCTGCGCGCCGTGCGGCGCCCGGGACGCGAGCTGCAGCTCATGCCCCGCCTGCGCCTGCGCGGCAAGGTGAACCCGGCGGCCCTGCGCGACGCGGGCCCGTACACGTACTGGTACCGGGCCGCTGAGGCCGCGGCGGAGCTCGAGGCCGCGGGCTTGCGCGTGGAGGGCCTCGCGTGCGCGCCGGACGCGGCGCGCGGCGTGCTGCATCCTGACCCGCGAGCGCTCGTCGAACGCGGCGAGCTGGACCAGACGCTCTACGTGGTTTGTGGGAAGGGGTAGCGCCGGCGTGGGGCGCCGCCCGTTCCCGCGAGATCGCAGTTAAGACGACGGGATCGTCGTTAGCGCGAACTCGCGAGAGCGCGGTTCACGAGTGCGCGATTTCGACGATGGGGTCGTCGTAATCGCGAATTCGCGAGGGGTCACCTCGCGAGCCCGCGAGCTCAGCCGCCTACGCCGCCGCTGCCGTCGCCGGGGTCCTTCGGACCCTTCGGCTCCTTCGCGTTGGCGAACTTCTCGATGCGGCGCTGGGTCTTGCGGCGGAGCTGGCGAAGCTGGCGGTTCAGCGCGTCGCCCGGGCAGGCCGTGAGGCCGAGGCGGCGGTGGCCGATGATTCGCTTCGTCTTGATCCTCCTGCCCTTGGGGTAGCGGCTCGCGGAGCCTCCGGAAGAGCGCATCTTCGCCTTGCCCTTGGCTGTCTTGTTGTGACGCACGAGCTTCCACGCGAGGAACTGGACCAGGCCCTTCATGGCCTTCTTGGTGATCTTCTGGCTGGTGTGCGTGCCGAGGACGGCGACGCCCGTCGTCTGTGCGTTGAAGCCCTGGGCGTGCGCGCCGATCACGGCCCGCCCCATACCGCCGGCGCGCCCTTGGTAGACGTTGCCGAAGCGGTCGACGATCGCGTTGTAGCCGATGTCATCCCACCCGTTGCTGTTGCGGTGGTAGTGACAGATGCCGAGCACCATCCCCGGCGCCTGGGCGCGCGAGTACTTGGTGGCGCTCACGGTGTGATGCACGGCGGCCGCACGCACGCCACCGTAGGAGGGGTTGCGCCGTGGGCGGCAGCCGCGTTGACCCTTGCGGTTCGCTCCCCATTCACGGCGCGTGATGAAGCCCGGCCGCGGGGGCGCGGCCTGCGCCTTCGCGCCGAGTAGCGACGCGGCCGAGATGAACGCGGAGCTGAGCGCGGAGCGCGCGTCGTTCAGAAGTCCCTCGACCGGCGTTGCGTCGCCGGAGACGTTGACGTAGTGCAGGCGCCCGGACGGCCGCCAGCCCCGGGTGCGTACCTGCAGCTCGTCCGCTCCGCCGAACCAGACGGGATCGCCGGAGCCGGTCTCCGTCCACGGCGTCCACTCGCCGCCGCTCTCGCGTGCCCGCATCTCGTAGGGGCGCATCTCGCCGGCGAGCCCCGCGAGGTCGAAGCGCGCGGGCGCCTCGATCACGGGCGTGCGGAAGACGACCCCGTCCTTGCCCGCATGCGCGTGACCGTCGTGCTGCGCCGCGGAGCGGGCCGCCGGTGCGGCGAGGCGCTCCACCTCGGGCAGGGCCTGCTTGAAGTTGGCGACCTCAGGCGCGTAGGGCTGGATCGAGAACGCCGGTGCGAGCGCCCAGACGAGCGCAGCGACCAGCGCGAGCCCGAGGGCCCCAGCGATCCGCCGGAGGATCCTCGCGGGAGTTTTGTGAGCGTTTGTTTGCAAAGTGGTCCCTATCCCCTAACACGGGCACCACCCCGAAAGATTCGCTCTCCCCCCGCGCGGACCTGGTGCTGCCAAGGCGTGTGCTCGCCCGGAAAGGGTGACAAACGGACGGCCGCCCGTTCACAGCGAACGGGCGGCCTGCAAGCGCTCGGTCAGCTCGAAGCTACTCAGGGAGGACGATCGGGACGTCCTCGGGGCCGCGGCCGCGGAAGGTGTCGCGGAACGCCCGGATCGCGTCGATGGTCGCCGCGCCCTCGTAGGAGTCGCAGAGCAGCAGCTGCGTCCACGCCGCGGCCGCCACCTGGGGCTCCATCGTGTCGTTCGGGGAGATCATCATCCCCTCGGGCGACTCATCGAAGAGGCCCTTGAGCTCGAGCTGCTGCTCCTCGGGGAGGTCGGGCGCGTACTGGATGACGATGCGCCCGTGCTCGAGCGTGTGCACGTAGTACTTGGGCTCGACGGGCTCCGAGTAGGCGCCGTCGGCCTGCACGAGGTCGGGGTTGATGTGGTCGCCCGAGTTCGCGGGATCGGTCCCGTAGTCGGGCGGCGTCGCGTTCTCGCCGAAGTGCCGGTTGCCCTCGTCCTTGAGGTCCAGCTGCAGCTCGCAGTTCGCCTTCTTCGCGGCCTGCTCGAGGCGCGCCTCCTGGACCGGAGGCGGCGGCGTGCCCTCCCGCGTGTCGAGCGCGTAGTCGTTGATCACGCCGCTCATCGTCTTGATGCCGGCGGCCCGGAGATCGTCCTCGCTGATCTGCTGGCCCCCGGAGGTGACGGAGGCATCGTCGCCGCCCGCGACCGCCGCGACCACGCCGCCGCCGATCGCGAGCACGATGATCCCGGCCACGACGTAGCCGATCATCAGGCGGCGCCGCTCCGAGCTCGAAGCGGCCTTCTGCGCGGCGAGCCGCTGCTGGCGCAGGCGCTCGCGTTCCTCCTTACGCGTGCTCATCGGCAGATGAGCGTAGCGGACAGCCGACCCCGGCTCGCCAGGATCCCCTTGCCTAAGCGGCGTCGCGCCCGGCCGCAGGCGCCGCGGCGTACGCCTCTTCGAGGAATTCCACGAGGATCTCGTTGAGGCGCGCGGGGCGCGTGCGCCACTCGACGATCGACCGCGCGCCCACCACGCGGGCGTTCGGCATCTCCTCGGCGAGGTTGCCGGCGTCGGAGAACGGGTGCAGCGGCTCGCCCGGGTGCCCGATCACCAGCGCCGGCTCGGCGATGCGCCGCCGCTCGGGAGGGGGCGGTGCCGTGCGGCCGAAGAGGATGCCCTCGAGTACCGCGGTGGACGCCTCGGGGTCCTGGCGCGTCCAGTCCAGCACGAGGTCCACGAGGAAGTGTGAGCGCGGCAGCCGGGTCGTCACCGCCGCGACGCCGCGCAGCGCCGGCCGCGCGAAGCGCAGGCCGACGAGGATCGGCGTGAAGAAGAGCGACGCGCCCAACAGCGCGTTGTCGAGCACCGGCATCTCGACCACCAGCGCCCGCGCCCGGCCGGGGTTGGCGACGGCGAACTCGAGCGCGGTGTTCGCGCCGAGGGAGGTCCCGCCCACGACGGGTCGCTCCAGCTCGAGATGGTCGACCAGCGCCGCGAGCTGCTTGGCGAACGCGGGCATGTTGTAGAGGTGCATCTCGGGCGGGCGCTCGGATCGCCCGTGGCCGAGCAGGTCGAGCGTGACGACGCGGTAACCACGCGCCGCGACGGCGGGCGCCAGCAGGTCGTACATGCGCCGGTTCATGAGCAGGCCGTGCACGAGCACGAGCGTGCGCTCGCCCGAGCCCCACTCGCCGTAAGCCAGCCTGTATCCCTCGAACTCGAACTCGCCCGCGCGCTCGGTAGGCCGGGCGGCCGAGCTCACGCGGGCTCCTCGATCCTCGGCTGCGCCCGCTCCCACGGGCGCGAGGCCCGCAGAGCGCTCAACACCGCGCGCGTCCCAGGGGCCCGGTTGAGCGCGTAGAAGTGGATGCCCGGCGCCCCACCCGCGAGCAGCTCCTCGCACTGCCGCGCCGCGTAGGCCACACCCAGCAGCGCCTCCGCGTCGGCGTCGCCGCCCAGACTCGCCATCGCTTCGTCGAGCTCGGGCGGGATCGACGCGTCGCAGAGCTTGCAGATGCGCACCACCTGCGCGTAGCTCGCGATCGGGATCACGCCCGGGATGATCGGTACGTGGATCCCGCTCGCGCGCGCGGCCTCCACGAAATCCCAATAGACGGCGTTGTCGAAGAAGAGCTGGGTGATGAGGAACTCGGCGCCCGCGTCGACCTTCGTCTTGAGGTAGCGCAGGTCGTCCTCGAGGCTGGGCGCCTCGGGGTGCACCTCCGGGAAGCAGGCGCCGCCCACGGTGAAGTCCCAGTCGGCCGTGATGAACTCGGTGAGCTCTGCCGCACTGGAGAGCCCGCCCTCCGGCTTTACGAAATTGGTCTCGCCACGGGGCGGGTCGCCGCGCAGGGCGAGCACGTTCTCGATTCCCGCGGCCGCGTACCGGTCGAGGATGCCGGCCAGGCCCTCGCGCGTCTCGCCGACGCAGCTCAGGTGCGCCATCGTCTCGATGCCGTACTCGCGCTTGATCCGCTCGGCGATCTCGACGGTGCCGTCGCGCGTGGTGCCGCCGGCCCCGTAGGTCACAGAGACGTAATCCGGCTCCAGGGGCCGCAGGGCCTCGATCGTCTCGAAAAGCTGTGCCACTCCCTCCGGCGTCTTCGGCGGGAAGAACTCGAACGAGAAGACGGGTCCGTCCTGGGCCAGTGCCTCGGTGATCCGCATGAATGGATGGTAGGCGAGCGCGCTAGGGGCGCGGGCCGGTCACGCGCTTGGTGGTCAGCGCCTGGCGGCGGATCTCGCGCGGGCAGAACGGCACCTCGTTCCAGCGCTTTCGCGAGAAGGCGCGCGTGTAGTCGGCGGCGTGGGGCGAGCGGGGGTTCTCGCTCTGCCCGTACGTGACGAACGTCAGCGCCTTCACGGGGCAGCCGCGGTCCTTGAAGCCGACGGAGGTGATGAAGCTGGTGCCGTGGGGGATGTCGGAGTAGCCCGACTGCGGATCCCACACCGACTGGATCGCGTTGAACAGGCCGAGGTCGCCGGAGCCGCCGTGGATCGGGATCCGCTCCCCGCCGCGCTCGTCATACTGCCAGCGCCGCGGCGCACCGTCGAGTGGGATCCCAGCGGCCTGAAGGTCGGCCACCGCGCCGGCGAGCTCGGTCGAGATCAGCGGGTTGAGCTTGTTCATCCCACTCGGCGTGTGCACCGGATCGCCGGGCGAGAACTGGTTGGTGTAGACGGAGTTGCCCAGCAGGGCGTAGCCCGAGGAGGTGCCGGACGGCAGCGACGGGAAGGTCGAGAGCAGCCGTTCGGCGAAGCGCTGGAAGAGGATCGCGCCCTTCGAGTTCAGGTTGTTGCGCATGTCCCAGTTGGCGAGCGCCTCGCAGGCGCCCGCCGAAACCAGCGCCGGGCTCGTCGAGCAGAGCGCGACCAGATCGTCTCGCCACAGCTCACCCAGGTACTGGCGGTTGCCGAGCGCCACCTTCGCCAGGTTGCGCAGGTTGAACCCCTTGCCCCGCAGCCCGTCCTTCCCCGCGATGCGCTCCTGGGCCATGATCACGCCGATGCGCGTCCGCAGCGAGCGCTCCGTGCGCTCGTCGCCCACGATCCGGTCGAAGCCCTCGAGCGGCTCGGCGGGATTCGTGATCCAGTGGCTGTCGTTGCCGTTGTGGGTGAAGTCGCGCCGGATGAGCCGCGGGATCCGCTGCGGTGGCATCAGCCCCGGCGCCACCGCGCGCTCGTCCTTGTCCCACTCGCACGCCGAGCGCGACCCGTCGAGGATCGGGATGCCGGTGAGCGGGGAGAGCACGAGGCCCAGCGCGCCCGCGCAGCCGGTCGCCTTCGAGTCGGGCACGTTCGGGATCGCGCCGTCCATCGAGTAGTAGGCGCGGCCCTTCGAGTCCGCGGCGATCGAGTTGACCCACGGGATGCCTTGGATGCGCCGGTTGATCCGGTCGAACTCGGGCACGCTCTGGGCCTTGTTCACCTGGACGAAGTGGTTGAGGTAACGGAAGTTCCGCTCGTTGACGTCGCCCAGCGCGAACGCCTTCACCGGCGTCCACGGGAAGAGGTTGAGGCCGAGCAGAGACGTGAAGAGGGGGCCGTGGTGCGTGCGGTAGAGCGTCCGGCTGCGCCGCTCGACCTTGCCGCCGGCGGTCCGCACGGGGATCGACACGTCGATCGCCTGCATGTCGACGAACTTCCCGTCGCGCAGGTACTGGTGGGGGTTGAGCGGGTTGATCGTGAGTTCGAACGGCGTGAAGCGCCAAGCGCTCGCGACCGTGTGCGACCAGGCGAGCCCGCGCGTATGACCGATGAGCACCAGGGGCGCCCCGTAGAGCGCGCCGCCCGCCACGTCGGCCTTGCCGGGGATCGTGAAGTGCACCTGGTAGAAGCGCTCGGCCCCGTCCCACGGGAAGTGCGGGTTGCCGAGCACGAGCCCGTTCCATTTGCCGCGGGTCGCGTCCGAGCCGATCCCGTAGGCGTTCGAGCCCGACTCGATCGGGAAGAAGCCGCTCGCCTCGCCGGAGCGCAGGCGCTCGAGCGCCTGCTGCTGGCGGCGCTCGGCGAGGCCCAGGTCGAGGAGTGGCTCCGCGTTCGCGATCCCCTCGATCGCCGCCCCCGAGCTGGCGAGGATGCCGAGCTGGAAGAAGCGGCGATAGGCGTCGATCTCGCGGATCGGCCGCACCCAGTCCTTGCCGCGGCAGCGCCGGTCCGGGATGTTGTCCACGCCCGTGCGGCGCAGGTACGCGTTGTAGCCGGCGACGTACCCGCGCACGCCCTGGCGGACGATCTTGTTCGGGCCGTGCGGCGGCTTGCGCTTCAGGAGCTTCTCGACGATCCGCTGCTCCTTGATCGACTGGAAGTAGAAGTCGGACGCGAGGTTGTTGTTGCGCGTGCCGTTGCCGGCGAACACCCACGACCCCTCGGGCCCGAAGTAGCGCGAGCGCCGCGCATTGACCGTCACGTACGTGTCGGCCATCGTGCAGATGTTGTCCTCGGCGAACGCGTAGCCGTAGCCGAAGGCGGCCGAGGTCCAGTCGCGGGCGCGGATGTGTGGCACGCCGTAGCGCGTCCGCGTGATCTTGGCGACCAGCCGCTTGCCGCCCGCCTTGGCGGCGACCTCGGTCGGCCCGCTCGCGGCATTCGCCGGCGCCGTGCCCGCCGCAAAGCTCACGGCCAGCGCCGCCAGCGCCGGCACGAGCGCCCGTCGTAGCCCAAACCCCATAACCGCGCGCGACTATAGGACGTGCGCTGGGCCCCCGCGCCGGTCCAGTGCGATCGCGGCGGGCGTGATCGCGGCCTGGTCGGACGGGCCGCGCGCAACCTGCGGGAGCTCGCGGAGAGCGTGCGCGCGACGCCCCGTCGCGGAGCGGGAGAAACGCCCATTTTGCGGGATCGGTGGGATCCGTCCCCTTGCTTTTCCGCGCGGGTCGTCCTAGGTTGCCTGACACAGCGGTCCGGGAGAGAGATGAGACGCCGAAGCCAGGCGACGAGGCTCTCGAAGGCGACTGGCAAAGCTTCCAAACGCGCGCAGGCTACGCGCGGGGCAGGCAGAGCACAGGCGCCACCGGGCCGCTTTTTTGTGCCCGTTCGCGTCCGCCGAGCTTCGTAGCCTCTCGCTCAACGGCGCGTCGAGCGCCGTCGGCCCCGGGCCCAGCCTGCCGCCCGGCCGCCGAGCGACCGGGGCGCTTCGCATCCAGGGAGCAGGCGCCGCACCGAGCCCCGGAACGCGGTGTGGCTAGCCCGCTTGCCCCTGATCTCAGAGCAAGATTTACGAGCGATTAGCGCACGGGCGTACCATGGTGTCCGTGGCCACGCTGCCTCATCTCGACCCCGCCGGGGTGGCCGAGATCGGCGCCGCCGTGCGCGCCAACATCAAGCGCGCCGTGAAGGTCTCCGACGAGGTGCTGCGCGACTTGATGGTCGCGCTCATCGCCGAGGGACACGTCCTGATCGAGGACCGGCCGGGCGTCGGCAAGACAGCGCTCGCCCGTGCCCTCGCGCGCTCACTCGAGGCGGAGTACGCCCGCGTGCAGTGCACGGCGGATCTGCTGCCGTCCGATGTGATCGGCACCAACGTCTTCAACCAGCGCGACGGGCGCTTCGAGTTCCACCCGGGCCCGGTGTTCGCAAACGTCGTCCTCGTCGACGAGATCAACCGCACGTCGCCCAAGACCCAGTCCGGGTTGCTCGAGTGCATGCAGGAGCACCGGGTCACGATCGACGGCCACACGCACGAGCTCGCGCGGCCGTTCATCGTCCTGGCCACCCAGAACCCCGCCGAGTACGAGGGCACCTATCCGCTGCCGGAGGCGCAGCTCGACCGCTTCATGGTGCGCGTGTCGCTCGGCTACCCGGATCCGGCCGACGAGGCCGACATGCTCGCCGACCACGCGGCGAGCGACCGGGTTCTCGATCTCGAGCCGATCACGGACGTGGCGATGGTGCGCGCGGCCCAACATGGGGCCGCCGAGCTGCACGCCAGCGAGGAGGTGCGCCGCTACGTGGTCGCGGTCTGCGCGGCGACCCGCGAGGATCCGCGCGTCGAGCAGGGCGCGAGCCCGCGCGCGGGCCTGATGCTCTTCCGCGCGGCGAAGGCGCACGCGGCGCTCGCCGGGCGTGACCACGTGCTTCCCGACGACGTGCAGGCGCTCGCGCGCTCGGTGCTGTGCCACCGGCTGGTGATCGCGCCCGACGCGCTGGGCGGCGGGGGCGCTGACGCGGTGGTCGCCGACGCGCTCGCGAGCGTCCCGGCCCTCTGATGAGCAGAGCGCTGGGCACGGGGGTTCTCGGCGCCGCGCTCGTGGTCACCGCCGCGGCCTTCTCGACCCCGTCCCTGTACGTCCCGGGGCTGGCGTTGCTCGCCCTCGCGGGTGTGAGCTGGGGGTGGGTGTCCGCGGCCGCGCTCGGCGCGTCGCTTGAGCGCGCCCCGGGCCCAACCCGGATCACCGAGGGTGAGGAGTACGAGCTGCGCCTGCGGCCGCACCGCGGCCTCGTCCCGCCTCCCGGCGGCGAGTTGCGAGACCCATTGCTGGCCGAGCCGGTTCACGTGCGCGCGCTGCGCCCCCAGCCGCTCGAGGCGCGTCTGCGGTTCCCGCGGCGTGGCCGCCACAGGCTCAGCGGCTCGGCGTGGACACTGCGCGACCCGCTCTCCCTCTGCGAGCGGCGGGTCGAGGCGCCGCCGGGTCACGATCTGATCGTCTTGCCCCGCATCGAGCCGGTCGTCGCGCGACCGGGCGCCGGCGGGGGCCTCGGCAGGAGCACGCGCGGCGGCGAGGACGGCGCGGGCGCGCACTTCGAAGCGCGCGCGGTCGAGTTCGAGGTCGATGGGCTGCGGCCCTACCGCGACGGCGCGCCCGCCAGCCGGATCCATTGGCCCACGCTCGCCCGCGTCGGCGAGCTGCATGAGCGCAAGCTCGCCGCGGGCGCGGCGTCGAGCAGGTTGCTCGTCTTGGACGCCGCCGCCCCGGAGTCGGAGGATGCGCTCGACCAAGCCGTGCGGGCGGCGGCGTCGCTTTGCTTCCATCTCGCCCGCACCGGTGGCTGCTCGGTGCTCCTGCCGGGACACCGAGTCGCGTTCGAGGTGGACACTTCGATGCGGGTCTGGCCGAACGTGCACACGGCGTTGGCGCTCGTCGCCGCCGGCACGCCCACCGAGCTCCCGGCGCGCGTGCCGCGTGCCTCGGTGGTCTGGGTGACGGGTGGCTCGTCCGAGCGCGGCGCCCGGGTGGCGCGCGCGTTCGGGCCGGGTCCCCACTTCCTGGTCACGCCGGCGCGCGAGTCCGAGGAGCGCGCCGCCTTCACGGTCGCGGGGTGCGCGGGACGCCTCGTCGGTACGGGCCGCGTCGCGACGGAGGTTGCGGCTTGACGTCGCAGTCGGGGACACCCTCGAACCGCCGGCTCGTCCTCGAGCTGGCGATCTTCGCGGCCGCAGCGGCTTTCGCTGGTTTCCACTGGGGCGCGCTCGTTGGCGAGCCGCCCAACGACACGATCGCCGTCTGTATCGGCCTGGCGACCCTCCTGGGCGCCGGCATCGCGCTGAGCGGGCGGTTGCGCTGGCCGTGGCCCGCGCTGGCCGCGCTCCGCGTCCTCGCTGCGGTCGGCGCGCTCGCGCTCGGCATGATCGCCCTGGGCCTGCCGAGCCGGTTCCTCGCTCCCGCGAACTGGGCGGAGTTCGGCGACGGCTTGGTGGTCGGTCTCGAGGGCGCCAGTGAGCTCGATCTGCCCTACGCGGGAGGCGAGCTCTGGACGCGACTGGCTTTGCTGCTCGCGATCCCGGCAGCGCTCGTTCCCGCGGCTTGCCTCGCGTTCTGGCCCGCGCGCAATCGCGCGCGGCTACGGACCGGCGGGCTTGCCGTGCTCATCATCCTGTACACGGTCGCGGTCACCTGGGATGCCCCGTCGGCCGAGCTGGTGCGCGGGATCCCACTGCTGCTCGTGATCGCCGCTTGGCTGTGGTTGCCCGGCCTCCCGGTGCGCCGCGCGCTGCCGGCCGCCGCCGCGGTCATGCTCGCCGGACTGGTCGCGGTGCCGCTCGCCGGCCGCGTGGAGGCCGCGGGCCCGATCGTCGACTACAAGAACTGGTCGCTTTTCGGCAAGCAGCGCGCCGTGGAGTTCGACTGGGATCACAGCTACGGCCCGCTCGACTGGCCGCAGCGCGGCACGGCCGTCCTCGAGATGCGCGCGCGCCGGCCGCTCTATTGGAAGACGACCACGATCGAGGCCTTCGACGGCACCTACTGGCAGGACGACGCGGCGCTCGCGGTCGAGGCGAGCCCGCGCCTGCCGAGCCCGGAGACCGCGGGCGCCTCGCCCGAGCTGATCGAGCAGAACCCGAACTGGCGCGAGCCCTTCCGTGTGAACGTGCGCGGACTGAGCTCCGAGACACTCGTCACGAGCGGGACCACCCTCGAGGTCGACGGCGTCGAGGCGACGACGCCACTGCCCAACGGTTCGATGGTCTTCACTGCCCTGCCCGTTCGCCGGGGAGACTCCTACAACGTCCTCGCCTATGTCCCGGACCCGTCGGAGGCGCAGCTGCGCGCGAGCCCGGGGCGCTACCCGCGCGACCTGGTGCGTTACGTGTCGTTCCTGCTTCCTCAGGAGGGCTTGGCGACGGAACGCGAAGCGGTCAGCGCGCGCCTCGGCGACTCCTCAAGTAGGGCCGCGCAGCGCATGCGCGAGCAGCTCGACGGCACACCGCTGGAGGAGGTCTATGAGCTCGCGCTGCGACTCACTGACGACGCGCCGAGCCCCTACGACGCGGTGGACGCGATCGAGCAGCACCTGAAGGAGAACTACACGTACTCCCAGGACGTGCCGGACCACGAACACCCGATCCCCGCGTTTCTGTTCGAGGACCGCGCCGGTTACTGCCAGCAGTTCTCAGGCGCGATGGCGCTCATGTTGCGCATGGTCGGGATCCCGGCGCGGGTGGCCGCCGGGTTTGCCCCCGGGGTCCGAGACGACAGCGATGAGACGCGGTTCACGGTTCGCGATCTGGACGCGCACTCGTGGGTGGAGGTCTGGTTCCACGGGATCGGCTGGGTGACGTTCGATCCTACGCCGAGCATCTCGCCGGCGTCAGTGGACGAGAACGTCTTCGCGAGCCGGTCGGCCGCGCCCGAGCCGGCCGACCCCGTCGATCCCGCACCGGCCTCGATCGAGGATGCCGAGCGCTCGGGCGAGCTGCCCGGCGCCCCGGGGGCCGAGACGACCGGAGGCTCGGACGGTTCATCCCCGGTGGGCTTCCTCCTGGTCGCGGCCGCGCTCTCGGCGTACGGTGGGCTCGCGTTCCTGCGCCGCCGCCGGCTGCTGTCCCCCGACGGCGCGGACGCCCAGGTGCGCGAGCTCTCCAGGGCGCTCGAGCGGCTGGGCTGGGACGTGCCGCCGGGCGGGACGTTGCTGCAGATCGAGCAGCGCCTGCGCGAGTACGCGGGTCCCGCCGCGGCCCGCTACGTAGCCGCGCTGCGCGAGCATCGGTATCGCGCGGCGCATCCACGCCGGCCCGGTCCCGACGAGCGCGGCGCCCTGCGGCGCGAGCTGCGGCGCCGCGCGGGAGCCGGACCGCTTGGCTGGTGGCGGACGCTGCGAGCGTTGCCACCGGGAGGGCCCTCGCTGCTCGGCTGAGCCCGCGGTGGATACCGACGGGGCCGAGGGGTAATCGCAGTTCATGGCGCGCCGGGGTCTGGGTAGAGGAGCGGTGCCGATTCCGGCTCGGGCGCGGATCCCGAAGGAAGACGAGGGGGACACGAAGCTTCGCCGGGCGATCACCCCGGGCCTGCTGCTGCTCTTCATCGTCGGCGACATCCTCGGCGGCGGGATCTACGCGCTGGTCGGGGAGGTCGGGGCCGAGACCGGGGGGGCGATCTGGTCGGCGTTCGCCCTCGCGCTCTTCATGGCGGCGTTCACCGCGGGGTCGTACGCCGAGCTGGTCTCGAAGTACCCACGCGCGGGCGGTGCGGGCCTGTATGTACACCGCGCCTACGGGCGCCCGTTCTTCTCCTTTCTCGTCTCGTTCGCGGTGATCGTCTCCGGGATCACCTCGGCCAGCGCGCTCGCGCGAGCGTTCGGCGGCGACTACTTCGCCGAGTTCGTCGATCTGGGCACCGTGGGCGTCGCGCTCGGCCTGCTCGTGCTGATCGCGCTCGTCAACTTCCGCGGGATCTCCGAGTCGGTGAAGCTGAACGCCACGTTCACGATCGTCGAGGTCGGCGGCCTCGCGCTCATCATCCTGATCGCGGCGCTCGCAATCGGGGACGGCGACGCCGACGTGGGCCGCGCCTTCGAGTGGAAGGAGGGCTCGAGCATCTTCGCGGCGACCCTCGCCGGCGCAGCGCTCGCGTTCTACGCGTTGATCGGCTTCGAGGACTCCGTCAACGTGGCCGAGGAGGCGCGCTCACCGACCCGGGTCTACCCCAAGGTCCTGTTCGCCGGCCTCTTCATCACCGGCCTGATCTACGTGCTGGTCTCGATCGGCGCCTCGGCCGTCGTGCCGACGGCTGATCTGGCGGACTCGAGCGGGCCGCTGCTCGAGGTCGTCAAGCAAGGGCCCCTCGACGTGCCGGAGAAGCTGTTCTCCGCGATCGGGCTGCTCGCGCTCGCCAACGGCGCGCTCATCAACATGATCATGGCCTCCCGGCTCGTGTACGGGATGGCCGACGAGGGCGTCCTGCCCCGGCCGTTCACCGCGGTGCACGCGGAGCGCCGCACGCCGTGGGTGGCGATCCTGTTTACGTCGGCGATCGCGGCGGCGCTGGTCATCACGAGCGACCTCGAGAAGCTCGCCGACACGACCGTCGCGCTGCTCGTCGTCGTGTTCGCCATCGTCAACGTCACGGTCCTGGTCCTGCGGCGCGATCCGGTCGACCACGAGCACTTCCAGGTGCCGTCGGTCGTCCCAGTGATCGGCGTCGGCGTCTCGATCGCCCTGCTCACGCAGATCGAGGCCGAGGTCTATGCACGCGCGGCGATCCTGATCGCGGTCGGCGTCGTCCTCTGGGCGATCAACTGGTTCCTGGTGCGGCACGAGCGCGAAGCGCAGGCCGACACCCCCGCGTAGCCCCCGGCGACGCAGCGGCGAGCTGCGAGTCCGTGCCCGGCGGCCGAGCCGGCGATTCCACGAGATCACGATTTTGTTGGTTGATCCCACACAATCACGAAGTCGCGGAAGGCCTCCCCGCGACTGCACGATCTTGTTGGTTGATCCCACTAAATCGCGAACTCGGGGTGGGGCGGTGACGCGGCGCCCGCCGGGGATGCCGCCTAGCCTCCGTGGCCCGCGCGGGCCTCGGCACGCAAGCGAGCGGCCTGGCGGATCAGGTGCTCGCGCTCGGGGACGTTGGTGGCGCGGTGCGCGGCGTCCGCGTACGCCTCCGCGGCGGCTTGCGGGTCGGCGGCTAGCTCGTACAGGTAGCCGCGCGCGGCGTGCCAGCGATGCCGCTCGCCGATCGCCTCACGCAGGCGCTCGGTCTCGCGCAGCGCGGCGGCGGGCCCCATCACGTGGCCGACGGCGATGGCGCGGCCGAGCACGGCCGCGGGGTCCTCGCGAACCGGGTCGGCGCTCAGGGCGACGAGATCGTCGTACCAGGCGAGGATCTGGGGCCAGTCGGTCTCCGCCGCGCTCGGCGCATCGTCGTGCAGGGCGGCGATCGCGGCCTCGATCTGGTAGCGGCCGGGAGGGCGCTCGTCGGTCTGCATGGCGAGCGCCGACTGCAACACGCGCACCCCCTCGGCGATCTCGCGCTTGTCCCAGAGGCCGCGGTCCTGCTGGTCGAGCGGGACGATGCGGCCCGCTGCGTCGAACCGGGCCGGGAGCCGCGCATGGTTGAGGAGCATGAGCGCGAGTAGGCCGCGCGCCTCCGGCTCCTCGGTGGCCAGCGTGAGCTGGCGCGTGAGCCGGATCGCCTCGCCCGTGAGGTCCACGCGCCCGCCGTGGCCGGTCGTGTAGATCAGATACAGCACGCGCAGCACCACGGCGAGATCCCCCGGCCGGTCGAGACGGTGGCGACGCAGCGCGCGCTTGGCGCGGCTGATCCGTTGCGCCATCGTCGCCTCGGGCACGTAGAAGGCGTCGGCGATCTCACGGGTCGTGAGCCCGCCCACCGCGCGCAGCGTCAGCGCGACTTGCGAGGCCGGTGGGAGCTCCGGGTGGCAGCAGCAGAAGAGGAGGAACAGAGTGTCGTCGCCCACCGCGCCGACCGGGTCCTCCGGCGGCTCGCGGTGGACGACCTCCTCGCGGTCGTGGCGCGCGCGCTCGCTGCGCCGGGCGTCGATCAGCCGACGCCGGGCGACGGTCGCAAGCCACGCCTCCGGGTCGTCCGGAGGTCGCTCCGGCCAGGCACGCAGCGCCTCGATCAGGGCCTCCTGGAGCGCGTCCTCCGCGGCATCGAAGTCCTCGCCGCGGCGCACCAGCCCGGCGAGCACGCGCGGGACGAGGGCGCGCAGGGCGCCCTCGTCCAGCTGTGCGGAGCGGTTCGTCACGCGGGTCAGTCCTGCTGCATCGGCCCCATGGCCTCACGGACCTCGATCCACTCGTAGAGCGGCTCGCCGCCGGGCCCGGGCTCGGAGGAGATCTGCGCCGCGATCTCCAGCGCGCGGTCGTAGGAGTCGACGTCGACCATCATCCAGCCCGCGACCAGATCGCTCGTCTCGGGGTGTGGGCCGTCCGTGGTGACGGGCGCCGCGTCGGGCCCGCCGTAGCGCACGTAGGTGCGCCCCGGCGTGAGCGCGGCCTCGTCGACGTACTCCCCACTGTCGGTGAGCGTCTTCGCGACGTGGCGCAGGAACTCGATGTGCGCCTCGACGTCCTTCGGGTCCCACTGGTCGAGCGGGGGGTACGGGTGGTGCGGCTCCGGGCCGCCGCGGTAGTGCTTGAGGAGCAGGTACTTCGGCATCGTGGCCTCCTGGTGTCGTGGGCCGCGCCTCTCGCGGCCCTTCACCCAGTGAGCGGAGCCGCGGGACGGTTCTCGACATCCTCGCGCAGATCATCTTCCGCGGCTGAGCGCTCACCGCGCCCGCGCCACCGTCTCCCTCGAAAACGACGAGACCCCCGCTCCACGAGCGAGGGTCGGAAGCGATGGAGCTAGCCGGACTCGAACCGGCGACCTCCTGGGTGCGATCCAGGCGCTCTTCCAACTGAGCTATAGCCCCGTGCACCGGACACGGCCGGCCCAGAAAGTCTAGCCCGAGGCAGGTTGGCCGCAACGGTGCAACACGGATAACGTGCGGGCGAGCGCCAGGGACGGCCGATTTAAGCTGCGAATCGTGAGCTTTCGGGTGCGCCTGAGCGTTTTCTTCTTTTTGATCGTCGTACTGCCGATGGTGGCGATCGCCGTGCTCCTCGTGGAGGTGAGCGATCGTGCCCGCGCCGGCAAGGCCGACGCGCAGCTCGCGACCGGGCTCACGACGGCGCTCTCGCTCTACGAGGACGACGTCGCGGAGGCCAAGGTGCGCGCCTCGCGGCTGCTGCGCGGCGGCGGCCTCGGGCAGGCGCTGCTCGATCGCGACGGCGCGGCGGCGCGCGACATCGCGCAGCGGGCCGCGCGCGAGCCCGACGTCGAGTACCTCCGCGTAGAGCTCCCGGGCGGCGAGGTGATCGAGCGCGGTGCCCGGCGCCCGATCGCGGTGGCAAACGTCGGCGTCGAGGGAGCGGGCCCGGCCGCGCGGGTCTCGCTTTCGACCACGGGCCCGAGCGAGTACGTCGAGGCGGTGCGCGAGCGGACCGGCCTGGACGCGGCGGTGCTCGCCGAGGATCAGCTCTTGGCGGCGACACTGCCCCTGCGGGACGCGAGTGAGCTGCCGCCTGGCGGGGAGTCCACGGAGCTCAGCGAGTCCCAGGAGAACGTCCAGGCCGCGGCGGCGGATCTGGCGAACCCACCGGGCGGACGCGTGGTGACGCTCGCCGAGCTGGAATCCGAGGGGTTCCTCGGCTCGAGCCCGCGCGTCGCGGCCGCGCTCGGGATCTTCCTCGTCTTCGCGTTCATCGCCGCGTGGCTCTTGGTGCGCAGCCTGCAGGGCCAGGTGGCCACGATGCTCTACGCAGCCCGGCGGATCGGTGAGGGCGACTTCACGCAGAAGGTGCCGGTGGTGGGCCGTGATGAGATGGCCGGCCTCGCCAGCGAGTTCAACAAGATGAGCGATCGGCTCGCCGAGCAGGTCGATCAGCTGCGCCGCCAGCGCCTTGAGCTCGACCGCTCGATCCGCCGCCTCGGCGAGGCGTTCGCGAAGGGCCTCGACCGCGATGCGTTGCTCGAGATCGTCCTCGAGACTGCGCTCGGGGCATGCGAGGCGCAGTACGGCAGGATCGCGCTCGCGGACGGCACGCTCGTCGAGCTCCCGGACGTGGCGGATCCGCAGGCGCGGCAGGCCGCCCTCGCCGCGGAGTCCCGCGCGCGCGCCGAGGGCGTGCAGATCGAGCCGGACGCGTCCGGCGCCCAGCACGCGCTCGCCGCGCCCCTGCGGCCACTCGGCGGCGGCGACGTCGTCGGCACGATGACCGTGGCCCGCGGGACGCAGCCGTTCGGACAGCACGAGCGCGACGTCTTCCTGTACTTGATCGGGCAGGCGTCGGCCTCGCTCGAGAACATCTCCACGCACGAGCGGGTCACCGAGCAGGCCAGCACGGACGAGCTCACCGGCCTCGCCAACAAGCGCGCGTTCAGCGAGGTGCTCGAACGCGAGGTGATCCGCGCCGACCGCTACGGACACGAGCTCTCCCTGATCCTGCTCGACATCGACGACTTCAAGCTGGTGAACGACACGCACGGGCACCTGCAGGGCGACGAGGTCCTGCGCGCCGTCGGGCGGATCCTCAAGGACGAGCCGCGCGAGATCGATGAGCCGGCGCGCTACGGCGGCGAGGAGTTCGTGATCGCCCTGCCTGAGACCGGCATTGAGGGCGCGCTCGAGCTGGCCGAGCGCATCCGGGCGCGGATCGAGCTCGAGGCGATCCCGATGCTGGGCTCGGACGAGGTGATGTACGTGAGCGCCAGCTTCGGCGTCGCGACGATGCCGACGTCCGCGGCGGACGGGCAGGAGCTCATCGCGGCGGCCGACGAGGCGCTCTACGCGGCCAAGGCCGCCGGCAAGAACCGGGTCGCCAAGGCCGGGCCCAGCGAGTCCGGCGACGACGAAACCGACGCGGCGAAGGGACAGGCGGGCGCGCGGCGAAGATAGGGCGCGAGCGCCCAGCCGGGCGCTGCGGCGTGGCGCAAGACGGCTTCGCCGTTACCCTTTCTACCTACAGGTTCGAGAGGCTATGGGAATCCTCGACGACGCCATTCGCGATCACCTCGACCTCAAGCGCAAGCACGGTGCTGCTGAGGAAGAGGTGAAGCAACTTGAGGACGAGGCATTTGGCCCGCCCGCGCGTCCCGGCGAGCCTGATTTCCCCGGCAGCGAGGGCGGCGAGGAGGCCGAAGCCGCAACGCAAATCGTCAGCGAGGCTCCGGTGAGTGCGCCCGAGGCGCCCACGCGCGTCGAGCAGGCGCCCGAGCCCGACGACGAGGCGCCCGAGGATCTGATGGCCCCGCCCACCCCGGCTCCCGAGCAGCCGGCCGCCGAGACGCCCGCGCCGCCGGCGCCCGCCGAGGAGCCGAGCGCCGACGCGCCCGCGCCGCAGCGCGAGGCCCCGCGCCAGCCGGAGGAGGCCGAGCGGCCGGCGGAAGAGCAGCCCAGCGAGGAGCAGCCGGCCGAGGCCGAGGAGGCGGCCGCGAGCTTCACGACCGAGGAGCGCGAGGCGATCGCCGATCAGCCGACGCAGATCTTCGATCGCGAGGACATGGATGAGTTCGGTTTCGACGATCTCGACCTCGAGCTCGACGACGAGTACCGCTCCGAGGAGGCTCCGGAGAGCGGTGAGCAGCAGGCGCTCGTCACCGAGCCCTCACCTGACGAGGAGGCCGGTGCCGAGGATCAGCCCGACGGCGAGCCGGAGACGGGGGACGATGAGGCGGAGGCGTTCGACGAGGCGGAAGAGGACGAGCTCGTCGACGAGGCCGAGGACGTCGGCGAGGAAGAGGACGAGGCCGAGGAGAACGAGGACGTCCTCGAGGAGACGCCGGAGTTCCTGCGCGACGCGCCCGAGGACGACGAGCTCTGGTTCGAGCAGGGCGAGCCGAAGGACTTCGACTTCTAGTTCCGCTCCGAGCGCCGGCGGCCCGGACGCCTCTGCGCGCTAGACGTAGCCGCGCGTCTGCGCCGCTTCGACGACGCGCTCGATACCGACGACGTATGCGGCCTCGCGCAGGCTGAGCTCGTCGTCGACGGAGCGCGCGTGGACCTCGCGGAAGGCGCGGCGCATGATGTTGCCGAGCCGGTCATTCACCTCGCGTTCGTCCCAGCGGAAGTGCTGGAGGTTCTGGACCCACTCGAAGTACGAGACGACCACGCCGCCCGCGTTGGCGAGCACGTCGGGGATGACGTGGATGCCGCGCTCGGCGAGCTCCTTGTCGGCGGCCGGGGTCGTGGGGCTGTTCGCGCCCTCGACGACGACCTTGCAGGCGAGCCGTTCCGCGTTGCCCTCGTGGATCATCCCGCCGAGGGCGGCCGGGATGAAGACGTCGCACGGCACCGCGACGAGGTCGTCGGGGTCGATCTCCTCGACGTCCGCGAACTCGGTGATGTGCCCGCCATCGCTGATGTGCCGGTGCAAGGCGAGCGCGTCGATCCCATCGTCGTTGCGGATCGCGCCGTTGGCGTCGGCGACCGCGACCATGCGCGCGCCCAGCTCCTGCAGGATGCGCGCGGCCCAGGAGCCCACGTTCCCGAAGCCCTGGACGACGAAGGTCGCGTCCGCGGCGTCCATCTCGAACTCGCCGCAGGCCTCGCGGAAGACGTTCACGCACCCGCGCCCGGTGGCGGCCTCGCGCCCGTAGGAGCCCTCCAGCGCAATCGGCTTGCCGGTGACCACCGCGGGCGTGTGGCCGTGCAGCTTCCCGTACTCGTCCATGAACCAAGCCATGACCTGGGCGTTGGTGTTCACGTCGGGCGCGGGGATGTCGCGCGTCGGCCCGAGGACCTTCTCGATCTTGAGCATGAACGAGCGAGCGATCTGCTCGACCTCCTCGTGGGTGAGCTGGTCGACGGGGCAGTTCACACCGCCCTTGGCGCCGCCGTAGGGGACGCCGGCGACCGCGGTCTTCCAGGTCATGAGCGAGGCGAGGGCGCGGACCTCGTCGATGTCGACCTCGGGGTGGAAGCGCACGCCGCCCTTGTACGGGCCGCGGGCTCCGTTGTGCTGGATCCGGTATCCGGAGAAGACGTGGGTCTTGCCGTCCTCCAGCTTGACCGGGATCTGCACGGTGACCTCGCGGTACGGCGTCCAGAAGACGACGCGCAGATCGTCGGGAATGCGCAGGTGATCGCAGGCGCGGTCGAAGTAGTAGCGGACGATGTCGAGGTTGGAGACCTCGGCGCGCTGGCTCGGCTTGTGCGGCTCGGCGCCGTCCGTCTGCTCGGCCGCCTTCTCGACGGCCTGCGGCGATTTGTCGGGCTCTTCCCGCTCGCCGACGGCGCGCTCGTCCTTCGTCTCGGTATCGGCCATCACGCCTCCTCCGCTCGCCTCACCCGGGCCGGGCGTCGCACGACTGCCCGTGCGATCAGGGCCTATCGGTTACTTCTTCCCCGCGACGCCTACCTACAATCGGCGGACGCGGGGCCATAGCTCAGTTGGTAGAGCGTCGCGCTTGCATCGCGAAGGTCGCCGGTTCGAATCCGGCTGGCTCCATTTCCATCGCTGGGGGTGGCGGGAACGCCCGATAGTCCTCGGCAAGCCGAATGCCCGCCCGTTGTATGGCCCGCCCCCACGCGAATCAATAGGGCTCAGTGCCGAACCGCGAGCGGATGTGTCACGGGATAAACGACGTCCCAGCTGTCTCCTTTGGGTCCAGCGCGGCTCGGTGGAACCGCTACCGCGCCTCCTTCGCGGCCCGGCGGCGCACGTAGAGCTTCTCGCGCATGGTCATCGCGCCGGGATGGCCCTTGCCGGGCCAGGGCGTGAGCAGCAGCAGGATGCGCGAATCGCTGCGGGCCACGATCTCGTGGCGCTCGGCGGGCGCGAACTCGACGAGCAGGCCCCGGCCGCCCGTGGTCCGTGAGCCGTCGGCGCTCGCCACCTCGAGCTCGCCGTCGATTACCACGACCCACGCGCGCTCGTGGACCTCGTGCTCGCCGAGATCCTCGCCCGCGCGCAGGTCGAGCGCGATCGCGCGGGCCTCGGGGCTCGAGGACAGGATCTCCGGTAGCCGGGGCTTGAGGTCCAAGCCCGCCAGATCCCAGGACTCCACATCTCCTCCTTTTCGCGAACCGCCGCCCGGTCGACCGGGCGGTCCGCGACAAGCATCCCCGATCCACGTCCCCGGTGCACCCCGCGCATCCGGCGAGACGCACGCGCGGTAGCTGACGCATGCCGGCGGGTAGCCGCACCCAGTGGCCCGCAGATGCGCACCGGCAGCGGCGCTGGCCGCGGCGGCCCTGGCGCTCGTCGCGCCCGATCCGGGTGTGCCGCTCTCCGGCGCGCACGTTGCCGGCGACACCCAACAGGTCCAGCGCGGGAACGCTTGGCGACCCGCGGTGCGCGCCGCGAATCGCTACGCGCGCAAGCGCCCGGGCACCGTGCGCTTCGCGGTCACCGATACCCGGGGCAAGCTGTACGAGCGCGGCGGTTACGCGCGCGTGCGGATGCTCAGCACGGTGAAGGTGATGCTCTTGGTCGCGTACCTGCGCGAGCCGGACGTGCGCAAGCGCGCGCTCACCGACGGCGAGCGTGACCTGCTGCGCCCGATGATCCGCCGCTCCGACAACCGCGCCGCATCGGTGATCCGCGACCGGCTCGGCCGCGCGCCGCTCGAGCGCCTCGCCAAGCGCGCCGGCATGCGCGGCTTTCGCTGGGACCCCGTCTGGGGCTTCTGCCGCACGACCGCCCGCGACCAGGCGATCTTCATGCGCGAGCTGCGCCGCCACGTCCCCGTTCGCCACTGGGACTTCGCGCGCAAGCAGCTGCGCCGCATCGTGCCCAAGCAGCGCTGGGGCATCGCCCGCGTCGATCTGCCGGCCGGCTGGAAGCTCCACTTCAAGGCCGGCTGGGGCAAGCGCTTGGGTGGCATCGACCACCAGATCGCGCTCCTGCAGAAGCGCAAGCGACGGATCGGAATCGCGATCCTCACGGAGGGCAACCCCACCCGCATCGCCGGCAAGGCGACCGTGAAGGGCGTCGCCAAGCGCCTGCTGCGCGGCCTGCCGCGCTAACCCTCGCCCGGCGGGTTGTTCGCGGCGCCCCAGAGCGCCATCGCGAGCAGCGCCACGATGATGAGCGCGAACACGACGAGCACCGTGATCCCGTCGCGGGCGATCACCACCAGCGTCATCCCGAAGAACCCAACGACGAAGACGACCCCGACCGCGAGCGCGATGGTGCGGAGGGTGGGCGAGCCCATCTACCCGTACCCCAGCCGCCCGCCCGGCGAGCGCGAGCGCGCGAACAGCTTGATCGTGGCGAGGCCGAAGATGAAACCGCCGACGTGCGCCAGGTAGGCGACCCCGCCCTCGCCCGCGACGTCCGCTCCCAGCTGCCCGACGACGGGCAGGAACTGCAGCACGAACCACAGTCCGAGCAGGATCACCGCCGGGACCTCGATCAGCGTGATCACGAACACGATGAGGACAAGGGTCACCACCCGTGCGTACGGGTGGAGCAGTATGTAGGCGCCTAACACCCCGGCGACGGCGCCGCTCGCCCCGATCGTCGGCACGGTGGACTGCGTGTCGAGAAGCGCTTGCGCGTACACCGCCACGGTTCCCGCGAGCAGATAGAACAACAGGAAGCGCAGCTTGCCCATGGAGTCCTCGATGTTGTTGCCGAAGACCCAGAGGAACAGCATGTTCCCGATGATGTGCAGCCAGCCTCCGTGCATGAACATCGAGGTGATGATCGTCACCCAGAAGGCGGGCGCCTCCAGCGGGACGATCCCCGTGCCTTCGACCGCGTCGACCTGACGCTCGGCCTGGGTCCCCTCGCAGACGATCACGTCGTCCACCTGGTCCTGCGCGTCGGGCGTCGCGACCACCACGCCGCAGTCCTTGCCGGGATGCGTGATCCGGTACGGGATCGCGCCGAGCTCCATCACGACCTCGTCCGACTGCGAGAGCCCGCGGACGTGCGGCGAGGTGCTCGAGTTCGGGTTGTCGTCCAGCGAGAGCTGCCAGAGCCAGACGAGCACGTTGACCGCGATCAGCAGGACGGTGACGACCGGGAAGCTGAGCGTCGGGATGTTGTCCTTCAGCGGCAGCAAGCGGGCGAAGGCTATCCGCCGGGCCTTGCCGCACGCGCGGGGCCGGCCCGGCAGCCGGCGCTGCCGGTGAGCCCACGTTGCCATCATGGTCGGTATGCCGACCACGCGGACTGCCGACCCGTGGAACGACACCGACGTGCTCGACAAGCGCGCCGCGCGCTTCAACCAGGGGTTCACGGGCCTCATCGCCCTGCTGGGCGCGGTCTTCGGCTGGCCGCTCGCCTGGGCGCTCATGGCGGCCCAGCTCGCGATCGGCGTCACGTTCGGCCGGCGCTACTGCCTGCCCTGCGTCACCTACTTCACGCTCATCCAGCCGCGCATCGGTGAGGGTGAGGTGGAGGACGCCCGCCCGCCACGGCTCGCGAACATGATGGGCATCGCGTTCCTGGGATCCGCCGCCGCGTTGTGGTGGCTCGGCGCCCCGACCGCGGGCACTGTCATCGCCGGGATGGTCGCGGCGCTCGCGTTCCTCGCCGCCGGCACGGGCTTCTGCGCCGGGTGCGAGATCTACAAGCTCAGCGCCCGGCTGCGCGGGATCTCACCGCGCCATCACGACCGCATCGATCCCGCTGACCTGCCCGGCGCGATCGACGGCCGCGCGCACGTGGAGTTCACGCACCCCCTGTGTTCGGAGTGCCGGGACTGGGAGCGCCGCCTCGCCCAGCGCCCCGAGCCCTTGTTCCGCATCGACGTGCGCGAGCGCCCCGACCTCGCTCGCAAGTACGGCGTCGCGGTCGTGCCGACCGTCGTCGCCGTCGCGCCCGGCGGCGAGGTGATCGAGCGGCTGGCCTAGGCGCGAGCCTGCTCAGGCGGCAGCGCGCGCCTGAGCGGCCTTCGCGGCGGCCTCGTCCGCGTGGTAGGAGCTGCGGACGAGCGGGCCCGCCGCCACCGCGTCGAAGCCCATCTCGTACGCCGCCTTCTCGAGCGCCTCGAACTCCTCGGGGTGCCAGTAGCGCTCGATCGGCAGGTGGTTCTCGGTGGGCCGCAGGTACTGGCCCACGGTGAGGATCTGCACGTGGTGCTCGCGCAGGATCGCGAAGGTCTCGAGCATCTCGTCGAAGCTCTCGCCGAGCCCGACCATCAGGCCGGACTTGGTGACCACGTCGTCGCCGCCCATCTCCTTGGCCAGCTTCAGCACCCGCGCGGAGCGCATGAAGTCGGACCCGCGGCGGGCCTTCGGGTAGAGCCGCGGCACCGTCTCGACGTTGTGGTTGAAGACGTCGGGGCGCTCGTGGATCACCTTGGCGAGCGGCATCTCCTGGCCGCGGAAGTCGGGCGTGAGGATCTCGACCTTGCAGCCCGGCGCCTGCATGCGGATCGAGCGGATCACGCCGACGAACGCGCTCGCGCCGTAGTCGGGCAGATCGTCGCGGTCGACCGAGGTGATCACCGCGTGGACGAGGCCCATCTTCTTGACCTGCGCGGCGACGCGCATCGGCTCGAGCGGGTCGTTCCAGGTGGGCACGCCCGTCTGCACGTTGCAGAACCCGCAGCGGCGGGTGCAGACGTCGCCCAGGATCATGAAGGTCGCCGTGCCGCGCTCCCAGCACTCGCCGACGTTGGGGCACGCGGCCTCCTCGCACACCGTGTGCAGGTTGTCCTCGGCGATCGCGCGCTTGAGCTTGCGGTAGGTGGGGCCGCCGGGCGCCGGCACCTTGAGCCACGGCGGCTTGCGCTCGCGCCACGGCACGCCGCCCTCGATCTTCATCCCGCCCGGCTTCGCGCGTGAGCGCGTGACGTGAACGCGGGGGGCCGGGGTGCTGGTGGTCGGCTCCATCTCTCCCTACGGTACCTGGGCGGGCTCGTCGGCCTCGATCTCGGCGAGCGCGCTGGGTTCGAGCTCGCGGATCGACCGGCCGAACTCATCGGCGAATCGGGTGCGCACGGCCTCGGCGAAGGCGCGCACGTCCTGCTCGGCGCCGCGCTCGCGCGACACCGAGGTCATGCGCACGGCGTTGATCCCGCACGGCACGACCCACTCGAACGGCTGCAGGTCGTTCGACACGTTCACCGCGAGCCCGTGCGTCGTGACGCCGCGGCTCACGTGGATGCCGATCGAGCCGATCTTGCGGGCATCGCCCTCGCCCGCGAGCGTGCCCGCGCCGACGGGCGTGCGCTGCGGACCGGTCGCGCCCGGCGCGAGCGGCGGATTCCCCGCCGTCCACACGCCGGTGAGGCCGTCGAAGACCTGCGCCGGCACGCCGAAGTCGCCCAGTGCGCCGATCATCACGCGCTCGAGCCCCCGCACGTACTCGTGCACGTCGCCGCCGAGCGGACCCAGGTCGACGATCGGATACGCGACCAGCTGACCCGGACCGTGGTAGGTGACCTGCCCGCCGCGATCCACGGCGTGGATCTCGATCCCCTGGGCGCGGTACCACTCCTCGCCCATCGGCAGGTCGTCCGCGCCCGAGCGCCGGCCCTTCGTGTAGACCGGCGGGTGCTCGAGCAGCAGCAGGACGTCGGGGATCTCACCGAGCTGGCGGGCGCGCTCAAGCCGCTTCTGCAGCGCCAGCGCCTCGCCGTAGGGGATCGTCCCCAGCCAGGTCGTCCAGACCGCGGGCGGTGCGTCTGCCGTGCTCACTGCAACCGATTGTTGCACCCGCGCTCAGCGGGCCGCCAGGCGCGCCTCGGCGATCTCGCGCGCGGCCTGCACGGGCGTCACCCCGCGCCGGTCCGCGTTGCGCAGGACGTCGCCCATGACGTCCTCGATGCCGAGCGCCAGGTTGCGAGCGCGGTCGGCGTCGTAGCCCTTGAGCTCGCGGTAGACGGCGATCAGGCCGCCGGCGTTCGCGATGAAGTCGGGCGCGTAGACGATGTGCCGCCGGGCAAGCCGCGCGCACATCTCGTCCGAGGCGAGCTGGTTGTTCGCCGCCCCGCAGATCACGCGGCAGCGCAGCTTGCCGACCGTCTCCTCGTTGATCACACCGCCGACCGCGCAGGGCGCGAGCACGTCGCAGCGTGCCGCGAGCGCCGCGTCGGGCTCGATCCAGTCCGCGCCGAGCTCCTTCGCCACGCGCTTCCCGCGCTCGGAGATGTCGGAGAGCGTGAGCTTCGCGCCGCGTGATGCGAGCGAACGGGCGAGCCGCTCACCGACGTGCCCCACGCCGATGATCACCACCCGCATGTCCGCGAGGATCGGCGTGCCCAACCCGTGGGCGCACGCGGCGCGCATCGCCGCCTCGACGCCGAGCGCGGTGAACGGGCTGGGATCGCCCGCGCCTCCCGCTTCCACCGGCCTGCCGGTGACGTGCTCGGTGCGCTCGGCGATGACCAGCATGTCCTCCGCGCTCGTGCCGACGTCCTCGGCCGTGATGTAGCGCCCTTCGACCGACGCGACGAGGTCGCCGAAATCGAGCAACGCGTTGCGCCGCGCCTCGCCGGAGGGGGGCTCCCCGTCCGGCGCACAGATCACGCCCTTGCCGCCGCCCAAATCGAGCCCGGCCGCGGCCGCCTTGTACGTCATGGCCTCGGCGAGCCGCAGGACGTCGGCGACGGCGTGGCCCGGCTCCTCGTAGTTCCAGAAGCGCAGGCCGCCGAGCGCCGGGCCAAGGCGTGTCGAGTGGATCGCCACCGCCATCAGCGCGCCGCTGCGCTCCCCGCGCTGAACCACGAGTTCCTCGTGCTCGTGGTCGCCGGGCAGCTCGTCGGCGCGCAGCGTCACACGCTCCCCGGCCTCCAGCTCTTCGTACACGAGCTCAGCCCGCGCCGCGGCCGCCGGCCGCGACGCCCTGGAGCTCGGTGCTGCGATCGCCTTCAATGCATGCCTCCTGATTCAAGGATTGCCTTAATCCTGCTCAAGAAACGAGCGGCCGTGGCGCCGTCCAGCGCGCGGTGGTCGAACGACAGGGGCAGATAGGCCATCGGTCTGATCGCGATCGCATCATCCACCACCACGGGCCGTTTGACAATCGCCTCGAGATCGAGGATCGCCACCTGCGGCTGGTTGATGATCGGCGTCGCGATCACCGCGCCGAACTGGCCCGGATTGGTGATCGTGAAGGTGCCGCCCTGGACGTCATCCGGGACGAGCTGTCCCGTGCGCGCCTTCTCGGCGGCCTCGGCGATCGCGGCGGCCATGCCCTCGAGGCTGAGTCGCTCCGCTCGGGGGATGACGGGTACGACCAGGCCATCGTCGAGCGCCACCGCGATGCCGAGGTTCACCGAGTCGTGGTAGACGAGCTCCTCACCGTCCACCGACGCATTGAGTATGGGGAATTCCCCCAGCGCCTCCACCGTCGCCCGCGCGACGAACGCCAGGTAGGTGAGCTTCACGCCGCGCCGCTCCATGTCGGCGCGCAGCTCCGCGCGTCGCCGGGCGACCGCGGAGAAGTCCACCTCGACGACCGTGGTCACATGCGCCGCCGTGCGCCGGCTGCGCACCATGTGCTCGGCGATCGTCTTGCGCATGGGCGTCATGGGCTCGCGCCGCTCCCCGGCGAGCGCGGGCTCCGCGGCAGGGCCCGCGCTGGGCGCAGGCGCCGGTGACTCCGGCTCGGGCTCAGGCCGGTACGGCGACTCCGTGTGCAGCGTCTTGTGCGCGGGAGCAGCGCGGCCTTCCAGCAACGCCTCGATATCCCGTTTGCGCACACGCCCACCAACACCGGTCCCGTGGACCGACTCCAAGTCGATCCCATGCTCGGCGGCCATGCGCTGCACCACGGGCGAGTAGAAGCGCGAGCGATCGAGCTCGCCCGAGTCGCCAGTCGCCAGTCGCCGGTCGCCAGTTCCGCGGGCTGAGGGCGACGCGGAGCCCACGCCGGGCTCCCCTGACGCACCTTCCGCGGGAGGCGACGGGGAGGGGGAGTCCTCGAGACCCGAACTGTCGGGTCGGAAGCTCGAGGGCTCCCCCTCACCGGCGTCGGGACCCGCGGGCGAGCGTGAGCGGCCCTCAGCCGTCCCGCCGCCAACACCAGTCGCAATCGAGGCAATGGGAGTCCCAACCCCAACCGTCTCGCCGGGCCCAACGAGGATTTCCGCGAGAACCCCGGAGGCAGGGCAAGGGATCTCCACGTCGATCTTGTCGGTCGTCACATCGCAGATCGTCTCGTCGGCGACCACCTCGTCGCCCGGCTGCTTGCGCCACTCGAGGATCGTGCCCTCGCTCACGCTGATCCCCATCTGGGGCATCGTCACGTCCACGTGACCGCCGCCGTTCGCGTCGCGTCCCTGAGCCGGCGCGCCCGCGCTAGTACCGGAGAAGCTCATCGCAGGCCTCCTTCATGTCGTCGAGCTGCGGCAGGACCGCCTGCTCCAGCGGCGGGCTGAACGGGATCGGCACGTCGGGCGCCGTCAGCCGGCGCACGGGCGCGTCCAGGTGCTCGAACGCCTCCTCGGCGATGAGCGCGGAGACCTCAGCGCCGACGCCGCACGAGCGCGTCGCTTCGTGCGCGACGAGCACCTTCGACGTCTTGCGCACGCTCGCCAGGATCGCGTCGGTGTCCATCGGGCACAGCGAGCGCAGGTCGATGACCTCGATGTCTTCGCCCAGCTCATCGGCGGCCCGCAGCGCCAGGTGCACGCTCGAGCCGTAGGCGATCACGGTCATCTCCGATCCCTCGCGCGCGACGCGCGCCTTGCCGAGCGGCACCGTGTGCTCGCCCGCCGGCACCTCGTCGCGAACCGTGCGATACAGGCCCTTGTGCTCGAGGAAGCAGACAGGGTTCGGGTCGCGGATCGCGCTGATCAACAGGCCCTTGGCGTCGGCCGCGGTCGCAGGCGCCACGACTTTGAGGCCCGGCGCCTGCAGGAACCACGCCTCGGGGTTCTGCGAGTGAAACGGCCCGCCGGAGAAGCCACCGCCGGAGGGCAGCCGCACCACGATCGGCACCGCGATGCCCTGGCGGTAGTGCATCTTGGCCGCCACGTTGACGAGCTGGTCGAATCCACAGGAGATGAAGTCGGCGAACTGCATCTCGCAGACGGGGCGCAGCCCCTCGATCGCGGCGCCGACGGCGCTGCCGATGATCGCGTTCTCGGCGAGGGGCGTGTCGAGCACGCGGGCCGCGCCGAACTCCTCGTAGAAGCCGTCGGTGACCTTGAAGGCACCGCCGAACTCGCCGATGTCCTCGCCCATGCAGAGCACGGTCTCGTCGCGGCGCATCTCCTCGCGCAGCGCCTCCGAGATCGCCTCGAGGTACGTGAGCTCGCGCGTCTCCTCGGCCTGTGCGCCCGCTGCCTCCGCCGCCGGCTCGGGGCTGGCCAGTTGCGCCTCGGTCATCGCCCCGCCTCCTGCGTCGCGGCGGTGTCGGCCGCCCCT
>CBFGWL010000011.1:0-47823 GCA_965652565.1 uncultured bacterium | reverse complement strand
CGCGCCCCACGCAACGTTCAGCCCTGGCCGCCGGTTTTCGACTACGAGGGCTGAATCTCGGTGCCGCCGGCCGCACCCCGCTCGAGCTTCAGCCCTAGCCGTCGGTTTTCGACCACGTGGGCTGAACGTGCGTGCCGCCGGCCGCGCCCCGTGCGACGTTCAGCCCTGGTCGCCGGATTTCGACTACGTGGGCTGAACGTCGGCGTTGCGTGGCGGCGCGGCGCACGCAAGACGCGCGCCGTGTGCCCCAAACCACACGAGAGACGCTGCGAACCCGCGCCCCCGCAGACCTCTCTCCCTCTTACTTGCCCATCGCCCCGGCCCCGAGCCCGCGCGGACCAAACCGGCCCCGCCGCCACGAACGCCCGCGCTACCCGGCCCCGCCCCGCGCGACCGCCCCGGCCCCGCCACCGCAAACGCCCGGACCACCCCACCGCCCGCACGCCCCCATGCATCACTCAAGCCTTCCGCCCCACCTTCCGAAGCAAGAACACGTGAAGGCATTCAGAACGAGCGCGCAGGGGGCGCTCGTCGGGTTGGCGCTCGCCCTCGTGGTGGCCGGCAGCGCGGCGGCCGGACTCGCGCCGAACCCCGCGAACCACCGCAAGCTGATCGCGAAGCCCATGGAAGGCTTTCGCTACGACGCGGCCAAGAAGTGCAAGAGCCGCGCCCAGCGCGGTACCAAGGCGCTCGCTCGCTGGCTCGATCGCAACGTCCGCGGCGAGTCGTGGGGCATCCTGCGCTGCGAGCGCTGGGGTCGCAACAGCGCCAGCCTGCACGCCGAGGGCCGGGCGCTCGACTGGCGCCTCGACGCGCGCCGTCCCAAGGAAAAGCGCGCCGCCCAGCGCTTGATCAAGACCCTGCTCGCCGCCGACCGCAAGGGCCGCGACGCCGCCCTGGCCCGGCGCATGGGCGTGCAGGGGATCATCTTCAACTGCAAGTCCTGGTGGTCCGGTCAGGCGCGGATGGGCAAGTACTCGTACTGCTACCGCGACAACGGCCGCAAGAAGAAGAACCTGGATCCCACCCAGGCCCACCGCGACCACGTCCACCTCGAGCTCAACTGGCCCGGCGCCCGCAAGCGCACGAGCTTCTGGCGCAGCAAGGTCTCGAAGCGATGAGGACGGCCGCGCTCACCATCGCCCTCGCCGCGCTCGCGCTCGTCGCCGCCAACTTCGCCACCGGCGCCATGCGCAGCGAGAAGCTCGCCCCCCGGCTCTGCGAGACCACCGGCGGCGGGCGCTTCGTCGGGATCCCGGGCTCGCCCGGCGAGCGCATCGACCGCCGCCTGCTGAACGACGTGCGCATGCTCAAGCGCAAGTACAAGATCTTCATCACCGACGGCTACTCGCTCGACCCCGTGCACTCGCGCAACGGCGAGCACCCCATCGGCCTCGCCCTCGACATCGTCCCCGACATCAGACGCGGCGGCTCCTGGAAGCTGATCTCGAAGCTCGCGAAGTGGGCCGAGCCGAGGCAGAACCGCCCGCGCGCCCCGTTCCGCTGGGTCGGCTACAACGGCGACCCGGGCCACGGCCGCGGCCACCACCTGCACCTCTCCTGGAGCCACAGCGAGACCCGCTACAACAAGCCCGCGCGCACCGTCTACTCGCTGCGCTGCCCCACCCCGGCGAAGCCCAAGGGCGACGGCGGCAAGGCAAACGACCCGGCGAAGCCCAAGAACACGAAGAAGGGCCAAGGCAAGAGCAAGAAGAAGGGCAAGCGCCAGCGCAAGAACCACGGCGGCGTGAAGGCCACGCCGGTGCCCGCGACGGGCGGAATCACGCCGCGGTCGCTCGGGCGCAGGCTCGCTCCGCCGCAGCCCGAGACGGGTGGGGTAACCCTTCCCCAATCGCGCTGAGACGGCTCGGCATACTGAGCCGATGATTCGCCGAGCCACCCTCGCCCTTTTCGCGCTCCTCGCGCTCGTGGCGGTCCCCGCCACGGCCGGCGCGGCACCGAAGAAGACGGGCGCCCAGCTGCGCGCCGCGCTCAAGGAACTGATGTCCGCGGACGACGCTCCGCCCGGCGTCGCCGTCCTGGTGCAGCGCGGCAAGCGAACGACGTTCCTGCGCCGCGGGAAGGCGAATCTCGAAACCGGGGCGCGGCCGACCAAGCGGCAGCACTACCGCATCGCGAGCATGGCGAAGGCGTTCAACGGCGCCGTCGCGCTCAAGCTCATCGCCCGCGGCAAGCTGCGCCCGAACGACACGGTCGCCGACGTGCTCGGACCGGACCTCCTCCCCCAAGCCGAGGACGTCACCCTCGCTCAAGCGCTCCAGCACACCGCCGGACTCCCCGACTACATCCACCAGGACGCGTTCATCAACGAGCTGATCAACAACCCGACGCAGTACATGACGCCGCTCGAGCTACTCGATTTCGTCAAGGGCGTCGATCCCGAGTTCGGCCCCGGCGAGCGCTACGCCTACTCGGACACCGACAACATCGTGGTCGGCCTGATGGCCGAAGCGGTGACCGGCAAGCCCTACGAGGAGCTCCTCGAGCGCCACGTCTACCGACCCGCGGGCCTCAAGCGCACGAGCCTGCCCGACACAGTGGAGATGCCGAAGCCGTACATGCACGGCTACGAGATCGATCCCCACGACCCGCCGGAGGACGTGAGCGAGTTCATCAACCCGGCGCTGGCGTGGGCCTCGGGCGGGATCGTCTCGAACCTCGTGGACGTGAACCGCTTCTTCCGCGCCTACGTCGGCGGCAAGCTCTTCAACGCAAAGGCGAAGCGCGTGCAGCGCAAGTGGGTGATCGGCTCCTCCTCCCCGCCGGGCCCCGGGCGCAACCGCGCCGGCCTCGGGCTGTTCCGCTACCGCACCCACTGCGGCACGATGTTCGGTCACACGGGCTCGTTCCCCGGCTACCGGCTCTTCGCCGCCGCCGACCGCACCGGCAGGCGCTCGGTCGTCTTCACGGTGAACGCGCAGATCGTGCCGGGCATGGGCAACCAGGAGGTCTCCGACCTGATCCGCCACGCCCAGCTGGACGCCGTCTGCCACGCCCTGCGCTGAGCGCCGCGCCCGCTCGCAAACAAGCATGGACCGTGCGGGCCCGCCGTCGAAAGCGGTCCCCGGGCGTTCCCGCCGTGGCTAGCTCGGGTCAGGCGATCCGCGTCGCTTGCTCGCTACCGCTTAAGGCTGCTTCCTTCCGGACCTGACCTGGTTCACGGGCGCGCATCGCGCGGGACCTGGCCGTCAACGCCGCCCGCGACGTACTGACCCCGAAGGCCGCGACCCTCGGGCGGGCGTTCAGCCCCGCTAGAGCGGATTGCGGGTGACAGAGGCACCGCTAGCGCCCCACCTAGCACGGTCCGCTGCGAATCGTAGCGGGGAACCGCCCGCGCGCGGATATCTGCGCGCGGGCGGTCTCGCTCGCTAGTAGCGCCGGTCCGCGGGCGGAGGCGGGGTTTCGTCGTAGCCCCGGCCGCGGCTGAACCTCTGGGTCTGCCAGAGGCCGAGGATGAGCCCGATCACGCCGACGATCAGGAGGATCAGGCCGACGGTGGTCAGATCGACGCCCTCGATGGAGTCGCTGACCGCCCAGCGCAGGATCGCGCCGACGGCGATGAGGAAAAGGGATGCGCCGATGGTCATCGATGCTCCCCCGTCCTGATCATCGAGCGGGCGGCGAGCGCTGCGACGATCGCCGCGATCGCGAGGATCAGATGGAGGACGTTGTCGGCGGCGTTGATCGGCACCAACCACAGGACGGTGTCGTCGATCAGCCCCCAAAGGAACACGACCACGTAGAGCACGCCGAACGCGAGCGCACCGGTGATCGCCGTCGCCGCGTTGCCCGCGACGGCGAGCAGGAACGCACCGGTCGCGATGTGGACGAGGTTGTGCCAGCCGTTGACCTCGAATCCGAGGAACTCACTGCCCTCGACGTTCGAGCCGGCGTCGAAGCTTGCGTCGCTGATGAAACCCAGCACGCCGACGATCAACAGCACGGCCCCGGTCACGATGCAGAACATCTGCGCCAGGTTGCGACCGGCCGTGATCATCGTCTCGTCGCGGCCCGCGCCCGGGCTCGCGGATGCATCCATGTGCATCACCCTCCTCTGCGTCGATTAGCAGCCGCGTACCCAAGGCAACGGCTGAAAAACGCGCGGTCTAGCGGCCGAGCGTGCGCAGAAAGCCCGCCGCGGCGCGCTCCACGCCCGCCAGCTGGGCGCGCGTGTCACTCAAACCGGCGCGCAGCTCGGCGTCGCCCGCCTCGACGGGCAGCATGGAGTCCTGCAGCTCGCTTAGGAGGCGATCGGCCTCCTGCGCCGCCGCCGCGGCGCGCTCGACGAAGGCCTTCGCGCCCTGGGACGGGCCGCCGGGCGAGAGCCGCTCCAGGTCCCCGGCCGGAATCCCGACGCGCGCGGCGAACTGCGCTCGGGTTCGCTTGGCGCGAGCGTAAGCGCGCTGGACCGGGCGAAAGAGCTCGTCCTCCAAGCGCTCGGCCGCGCCGACCGCCATCAGCTCGAACCCCTCGCCCAGGGCGGCGAGGGCCAGCTCCAGCTGCTGCTCGGCGAGCCCGAGCTCGCCGAGGATCTCCGTGCGGGCCTCCTTCGTGCTGATCGGCATCGTCAGCCCGTCAGCCGCTCGTAGTCCGCGTCGTCGAGCTCGATGTCGAGCGCGGCGAGGTTCGAGCGCAGGTGCTCGATCGAGCGCGTGCCGGGAATCGGCAGGACCGCCGGCGAGCGCTTGAGCATCCACGCCAGGGGGATCTGCTGGGGCGTCGCGTCGTACTTCGCGGCGAGCTCGCCGAGCGCTGGGACCTCGGCGCGCAGCGGGTAGTACGGCACGAACACGATGCCCTCGCGCTCGCAGTAGGAGATCACGTCATCGTCCCCGCGGGCGCCGAGGTTGTACTCGTTCTGTACGGCCGTGATCGGCACGACCTCGCGGGCGCGCTCGATCTCCTCCACGGAGACCTTCGAGAGGCCGACGTGGGCGATGCGGCCCTGGTCACGGGCCTCGGCGATCACCCCCAGCGATTCCTCGAGCGCCACCTCAGGATCGACGCGGTGCAGGTAGTAGAGCTCGATCTGCTCCACGCCCAAGCTCTCGAAGCTCTGCTCGAGCTCGCGGCGCAGCACATCCGGCTTCGCCTTGTGGAAGCCGCCCTTCGTCGCGACGACCACGTTCTCGGGAAACTCGCCGAGCAGGGCGCCGATCGTGCGCTCGCTCTCACCGTCGGTGTAGAGGTGCGCGGTGTCGATCATCTCGACGCCGGCGTCGACGGCGGCGCGCAGGAACTCCCGGTTCTCCGCCGTGTCCGTGAGGCGGTTCGTCCCGAGGCCGATGCGGGTCACCGTCCGCTCGCCGATCATCACGGTGCGGGCGATGGTCATCGCCACGAGTGTGACACGCAGCGCGCGCGAGCGCCGACCTGCCTCATCGCGACTCCGACCTTCCCAGCGCCCTCGCGCCGAACAACAGCAGCGCGATCGCCGCGAAGGCGCTGAGCGACAGCACCGGGATCGTCACGTAGCCGAGCTCCTCGATCCACTTCACGGCGCACGACGTCGTCCCGCCGATCGAGCAGAGACCCGTCTCGGCCTCCGGGTTGCGCTCCACGTAGTTGTGCCAGATGGACACCGCGGCGCCGAGCGCGACGAGCGGCAGGCCGTAGCGGGCCGCCGCCGCGTAGTCGCGCCTGTACGCGGCGATGAAGAGGATCACGACGAGCGGGTACATCGCGATCCGCTGGTACCAGCACAGGCCGCAGGGGACGAACTCTGCGTACTCGGAGAAGAACAAGCTGCCGGCCGTCGCCGTCGCCGCGATCCCCCAGGCACCCCAGAGCAGGCCCGGGCCGAGCCCCTCGGCGACCTCGCGGAGGACGCCGCGCGCGGGCGCCCACACCAGACCTGCCACCGCGGTCGCGATCACGACCAGCACGATCGCCTGCGCGGCGACCGCGAGCACGCTCAGCGCGAGCGCGACGAGATCGATCACCTCGGACTTGGCCATGTGCGCGGCAGCCTATTGCGGCCGCCCGGCGGCGAACGCGCCGCTTCAGTCCGAGCGGGGGCGCTCGCGGGCCGGCTCCACGTGGACTACCTTGACGCGGGTCATCTCGTCGAGGAGCGCAGGACCGTACCCGATGCCGACGCCGCTCGCGCGCCGCGGATGCGCACCTGCGCCGGGCGCTCCGCCCCAGGCCGAGTTCACCTTCACCGTGCCGACCTCGAGCTCGCGCCACGCGCGCTGCGCGTTGGCCTGCGAGGCGGTGAGCACCGTGGCGGCGAGCCCGTACTCGGTCGCGTTGGCGGCGGCGATCGCCTCGTCGAATGAGCCCACGGCCTGGATCGCGGCGATCGGCCCGAACGTCTCCTCGCGCATGATCGCCATCTCCGGCCGCGCGCCGACGAGCACCGTGGGCGCGTAGAAGCAGCCCTCGCCGGCGAGGCGCCGGGCGCCGGTGCGCGCCTGCGCGCCGGAGTCGAGGGCCTCGCGCACATGCCGCTCGACGAGCTCAAGCTGACGCTCGTCGATCAGCGGACCCATCTGGGTGGCGTCGTCGAGCCCGGAGCCGATCCGCAACGACTCGGCCTTTGCGGCCAGGGCCGCGGCGAACTCATCGGCCACGTCGCGATGGACGTAGATGCGCTCGACCGAGGTGCAGATCTGCCCGGCGTTGGCGAAGGCGCCGCCCGCCGCCTGGTCGGCGGCCCATTCCGGGTCGACGTCGCGATCCACGATCAGGGGGTCCTTGCCGCCCAGCTCGAGCAGATACCGCGCGCCCCGCTCGGCGCAGACGCGCGCGATCTCGCGGCCCGTGATGACCGAGCCGGTGTGCATGACGAGATCCACCCGCGGGTCGGCGACGAGCGGAGCCCCCGCGCGCCCGTCGCCGTGCAGGAGATTGAACACGCCGTCGGGCAGCTCGAACGCCTTGGCGAACTCGATCGCCGACAGCGGCGTGCGCTCGGAGGGCTTGAAGACGACGGTGTTGCCGGTGACGAGCGCCGCGGCGATCTGACCGCCGGCGATCGCGATCGGGTCGTTCCAAGGCACGAGCACGGCAACCACCCCGTACGGCTCGCGCACAGCCATGTCGGTCGCATCCCAGTCGCCGGCGAGCGTGTACCCACGGTGGAGCGCCCCCAGCTCGGCGTACTGCTCGATCTTCGCAATCGCCTCCTCCACGCCGCCCACGGACTCGCGCAGCGGCCGGCCGTTCTCGAGCGTCTGGGTGCGCGCGATCTCCGCGGCTCGGTCCCGCAGCCGCCGCGCCGCCGCCTTCAACAGCTCGGCGCGTTCGGCGGCGGGCGTGCGGCGCCAGCCGTCGAATGCTGCGGTCGCGGCGGCGACGGCCGCCCGCGCTTCAGCCTCGCCGCCCGCCGGGACCTCGCCGATCACCTCGCCCGTCGCCGGGTTTGTGACCGCGATGGTCGGCTGCTGGGCGCTATCGGTCGCGATGCTCATCGGCTCTCCCTCCATTCCCTAGTCCCGAACAGCTAACCGGAGTCCGCCCGCACCTCGCCGATCCGCTCGCTCATGCGAACGCGTGAGCCCGGCAGTCGCTGGGTAGACGACGGTAACGGGGGACTGCAAGCGACCGCTCGCAGCGCCGAGCGCAAGAAACGGAGTTCCGATTCCCGAGAGCAAGCAGGATCCCGCGAACGCCTCGAAGCCAAAGCTCCTCTCCGGCGGCAATCCGCAGATCCCAAAGGGCGAGGGCGACGAGCCGGTGCAGGCCTACATTGCGGCGATGCCCGGATGGAAGCGCCCGATCGGCGAGCGGCTCGACGCGCTCATCGAACGCGCCTTCCCGGGCGTGCAGAAAGCCGTGAAGTGGAACCAGCCCTTCTACGGGCCCGGCGGGAACAAGTGGTCGCTCGGGTTCCGCTGCTACACGAAGTACGTCCAGCTCGCCCTCTTCGAAGGCACCTCGCTTGATCCGCCGCCGCCCAAGGAGTCCAAGCACGAGGGCGTCCGCTACCTCGACATATACGAGGACGACGAGCTCGACGAGCAGCAGCTCAGCGACTGGTTCAGGCAGGCGAGTGAGCTACCTGGCGTAGAGCTTTAACCGGCTCGAACCCCTCACCTACCGAGTCGGCTTGAGAGCGCGTCGATGTAGCGCTCGAGATAGAGCGGCCAGCCCCCATCCGCGCCGACGCCTTCGCGCAAGCTCTCCCAGCCGTCGCCGTGGCGATCCAGGTGGCGGTGCTCGAGCTCAACCCTCGTCCGTTCGGGCGTTTCCGCGACGAAGCGGACCTCGACCTCGCTGGCCCGCTCGGGGTCGTCCTCGAGCTGCCAGCGAGGGCTGATGTCCCAGCTGAACATCAAGCGGTCCGGCGGCTCGTAGGCCAGTACGCGAGCCCAGCGGCACTCGCTGCCATCGACGCCGCGGTCGTAGATGTGGCCGCCCACACGGGGCTCGAACACGGTCTCGGCGATATCGACCGCGAGCAGGTTGTGCTCGCGTGGCTTGATCGCATCGAACCGCTCGACGAAGACCCGAAAGGCCCGCTCGATTGGGGCTTCGACAACGATCTCTCGCCGCACCGATGTTTCCGTGGCGCCCATAGTCATTCCTCTTCCTCCTTCTCCGCCGCCTCGACGACGCGCTTGTAGTTGGTCAGTGCCTGATCCCAGAACCGATCGAGCTGCGCCCGCAGCTCGGCGATCCCGTCCGGATCCAGCTGGTAGATGCGACGGGTCCCGTCGCGCCGGTCGCTCACGAGCCCGGCGTCCTTGAGCACCTTGAGGTGCTGCGAGACGGCCGGCCTCGTGACCGGCAGTCCGGCGGCGAGCTCCCCCACAGCGCTCGGGGCCGCCGCGAGTCGCTCGAAGATCGCCCGGCGAGTCGGATCTCCCAGGGCCCCGATCTTGTCCGTTGCGCTCACCGCCTCGACGGCAGCCATCTCGTCCTTCCGTTAGTTGTTGCTTACCGTAAGTACAGACTAACGGATAGTTGTATCCCCTGCAGGTAGTGTCGCTGCATCGGGCGACCGGCAGCTGGCTGTCCACGCCCATCGGGGCGAATGGACGTCGCCTGGGTACGCCGGCTCGTGATCGGGAAGGGCGGCCGTCTACTTACGCGTCGCTGGGCCCAGGCAATTTGACCTGCGACCCGCTTTAAGCGCCGACTGCGACAGGAAGGAAATGGGCGCGGCTGGTTTCGAACCAGCGACCTCTCGCGTGTGAAGCGAGCGCTCTCCCACTGAGCTACGCGCCCTGAGCAGCCCTCAGTTTATGGGCTCCGCGGGCGAGCTTGAAAGGTAGCCCGCAGGGATCGCCCGCATTAGGCTGCGCGCCCATGGACCACCTCGCACTGGCCGTGAGCGATCAGGAGCGCTCGCGGCGCTTCTACGAGACCTATTGCGGCTTCGGCGCGCGGCCCGCGCGCCGCTACGACGACGGCACGCTGATGCTTTATCGCGACTCCGGTTTCGCCCTCGCACTCGGGCGCAAGGACGCCGGGTTCGAGCCGCATTTCGGCATCACGCTGGCGAACGCGGGCGCTGTGGCCGAGCTGGCACAGCGCCTCGCCGACGACGGCTTCGGGATCGTCGAGCGCTGGGACGAACCGGACTACGCCAGCGTCAAGGTCCGCGACCCCGAAGGGCACGTCGTCGAGTTCTTCTGGGAGCCGGCCTAAGCGGAGACCGCATCTCGCGCGGCTCAGCCCGGCGGCTCCGGCGGGCCGATCAGCGGGGTCTTGACCGGCGCCGCCGCGCCGATGAACTCGACCAGCCCGTCGCCGCCGATCGTCGGCGAGATCTGGGCCCAGTTGTTGGCCGCCCAGACGTTGCCGGACTGATCGACCTGCACGGCGGTGATGTGCTGGAGCCCGCCGTTCGTGAACCCGGTGAGCCGCGGCGAGATCGCGTCGCCGGTCTCGAGGCCCTGCGGGCAGCGCGCGCTGGGGCCGCCGCAGAGCTTGGTCACCTTCTGCCCGACGAAGCTCGCGACCCAGACGTTGTCCTCGCCGTCGATCGCGATGCTCCACGGCCCCTCGATGCTCGGCACCCGGAACTGGTCCTTGACGTTGCCCTCCGGGTCGAGCCAGGTGACGTTGTCGCTCCCGAGGCTCGCGATCCATAGATCGCCGGCCGAGTCGAACGCGATCCCCTGCGGCGAGCGCATGTCCTCCACCGGATGGGTGTCGACGATGTCGCCGCTGGGATCGATCTTCGTCACCGACCCTTCCGCCGACTCATCGAGCGAGCCATTGCCCACCCAGGCGTTCCCCTCCGCGTCGATCTCGATCGCGAACGGGTTGTGCAGGCCGCCGCCGCTGATCTCCTGGCTGTCGGTGTGGTCGCCATCGCGATAGCGGACGATCGTGTCGCTCGTGTGGTTCGCGAACCACACGTCGCCGTTCTGCGAGACGGCGATCCCCTGCGGGCCCAGGAACGGGCCGTCGGTGTAGCCGGCGTCACTCGAGATCGGATCGCCGCCCGGGCCCAGCAGCGCGACGTTGTTGCCGCCTTCGAAGCCCGGGTCGTTCCAGTCGTTCGGGTCGTCGCCGGTGAAGTTGCTCAGCCAGACACGGTCGGACGCGTCGACCGCGATCCCCCACCAGTTGCCGAGGATGCCGCCTCCCGAGAACGGGTTGCCCGGCCGCGGCGCGCCCGTCGGGTCGAGCCCGATCACCGTCGGGCCCGACGCCGTGCTGGGCGGCGGATACAGGAAGTTGTTCGTGACCCAGATGTTGCCCTTCGAGTCGAAGGCCATCCGGCCAGGCCCGTTGTACTCGCCGTCGGTGTGCTTGAGCGTCAGGATCCACGAGCTCGGCGCCTCGCTCAGCCGGGGGCGGAAGAGCGGCGGTTTGCGCAGCCGGAAGATCCGCTTGACCTTGCTGGCCGGGTTGAGCGCGATCCGGCGCACCGCAGCGAGCGTGTTCCGCGGCCTGCCCTCCCCCGCCGGCCGCGCCGCCCGGAACAGCTTGCGGCAGTCGGCGGCGGTGCCGCGCACGCACCCGGCGACGAGGTTGGCGAGCGTGTTGAGCGTCGCGAAGCTGTCGGTGTCCGGTCCGTTGGGAGAGGTCGAGATGGCCTTCGCCGCCCTGCCGCTCGGCCGCACCAGGTTCGGGACCGTACCCGCCGCGTTCGGAAGGCCCGGAGCCGGGCCCGTCAGCTTCACGCCGCGCAGGAAGCGCGCGAGCGAGTAGGTCGCCGCCACAGTGCTGAGCTCGTTCACCACCAGCCGGCGCGGGAGCTCGTCCGCCCGGCCGGCCACGCCCAGCAGACGGACCTGCGCGCGCTTTGCCTCGACCTTGCCGCCGGACGCGACCACATAGACCACAGCGGTATCCGAGCGCGGGCGCTTGAAGCGCAGCGTGAACTTCCCCTTGCGCCCCGCGCGAGCCGAGGCGAGCTGCTTGGCTCGCGCCTTCCCGGAGGCGTACGCGGCAACCTTCGCGAAGCCGAGCCCGCGGTCGCCCGCCTCGACCTTGCCCTTGAGCGTGGCCGCCTGGGCTTGACCGGCCGGCGCCCAGGTGAGCGCGACTGCGAGCGCGCACGCGCCGATCACTGCGATGTGGCTGACTGCTCGCAACGCGTCCTCCTTGACCGAGGGTTCCTCCCGACGTCCCCTGAACAACCCGGCGCGGGCGCGACATCTTGCGCGCGCCGTAACTCGGCGGGCTTGGGGATCGGCCGATGCTCGCCGCGAGCGCGCGCGCACGCCGGGCAAGTTCTTGCCTATCCGCGCGCGGAGCGGGCGCCGGCTAGCTGCGCGCGAACAGCATGCGGTCGGCGAGGGCTACGAGCGGCCCGTGCAGATCGCGCACCGCCTGCTCATCGCCGGCGGCGAGCCGGCTCGTGACCAGCTGGATCACGGCCGCCAGGTACGCCTCGAGGGCGAAACGCTCCTCGTCCGTCTCGAGCCCGAGCTGCGCGGCGAGCCCCGTCACCAGGCCGTCCATGAGCTTGCGGCGGCGGGCCAGCGCCTCGCCCCCGGCCGCGTACACCTCGATCAGGAACACCCGCGCGGTCCGCGGCTCGGCGGCGAGCACCTCGAGGTAGTCGCGCAGCACCTGCGCCAGGCGCTCGCGCGCGTCGCCGTCGGCGAGGGCGCCGCCGTTGCCCGCGAGCCGGTCGACCACCGCGTCCCAGACGTGCCGGTAGGCCTCCTCGAAGGCGTGCATGAAGCACTCCTCCTTGGAGCGGAAGAGCTCGTAGAAGGTCTCTCGCGAGACCCGCGCGCGGGGCAGGATGTCGGCGACGGTCGTGCGCGCGTAGCCCTTCTCCGCCATCGCGTCGGCCATCGCCTTGGCGAGCCGGTAGCGCTGCGAGGCGCGCACCTCCTCGCGGCTGAGGCCATGGCGGCCGTGCGGCAGGGGCTTGAGCTCGGTCATCGGGGCGCTCACGGTAGCGCCGCGCCCAGGTCGGACTCCGGCAGGACGGGCAGAAGCAGCCGCGAGCCCGAGCCGGGCCCAACGCGCACCGTGTTGAGCGCGGGCAGGCTCGGCATGGAGAGCGCCGAAGCGCCGGTGATCTGCAGCCGCAGGCGGTGACCGGCCGCAAAGCGGTTGCCGATCGGCCAGATCTCCACGCGGTAGAGCCGCTCCTCCCCCACCCGCGCCGGCTGCTTGCGCGCGTAGACGCCGTGGGGCTGGACGACCTCCCCATCACGCATGAGCGAGCGCCGCCGGTTGATGTCCGGGTAGGCGATCGAAAGCCGCCCGAGCCCGACCGGATGCGCGTCGCCGTTCGGCGCCACGTCGCTGATCACCGCCCAGATCGCCGTCTCGGGCGCCGTGCTCGCCAAGCGCACCTCGAGGCTCGCCGGCCCCGCGACCAAGACGTCCTCGCGCAACGGCGGCGTCGTGTAGGTGAGGCTGAGCGGCTCGGTGAGCGCCATGCGGCTGAGCGCGGGCACGACCTCGGTGAGCGCCGAGATCCCGATCGTCGAGACGTTCGGCTGATCCGTCGCGATCGGCAGGGAAGGCAGCGCGGCGTAGATCTGGCGCCCGCCCGCGCGCGCCTCCCCGTGAGTCAGCGAGCCGTCGTTCAGCGAGAGCGCCGAGCGGCTGCGCACCGCGTCGAGCGCGAGCGCCTCCCAGCGCGTGCCGGGCACCGGCCAGTCGTCCGCCTCGTAGGGCACCACCTTGCCCTTCGCCATGTCCTCACGCCGCCCGTCGGCCAGCCAGAGCTGCACGCGCGGGTGGTCCTCCACCCCGTTGCGCACGCCCCGCACGTAGCGGTCGAGCCAGGCGCGCGCCTCGGCGACGCCACCGTCGGTGCCGCCCGCGTAGCCGTCGTGCGCGCCCGCCACCACCAGGTGCGCGCCGTATCGGCGAAGCTTGCGGTAACCCTCGAACGCGCCGCGCGACTCGACGTCGAAGAAGCCGTTGAGGACGAGCACCGGGAAGGAGTTCGCGTTGCCCCGGAAGCGGCGCTCGCGCCACCAGCCGTCGATGCTCGGCGTGAGCAGGCCGGTGAGCCCCGCGTCCAGCAGGCCGCCCACGATGTCCACGATCGAGGTCGCGTCGCGGATCAGGCGGTCGGGCCCTTGGATCAGGGCCGGCGCGCCGATCATCGTCATCACGGCGGCCGCGGGCACGAGGTTGCTGACGCCGCCCGGCCAGATCAGGTCGCGGTAGAGGTCGATTGTGCCCGAGCGCAGCACCGCCGCGCGCACGCAGGGCAGCTTGCGATGCAGCGAGTTGTAGATCGTGATCGCGCTCGCCGAGAAGCCGTTGATCGCGAGCCGCCCGTTGCTCCAGGGCTGCCGGCATGCCCAGCGCAGCATTTGCTTCACGTCGCGCTGCGTGCGCGGGCCGAGCGCGTCGAAGCTCCCGTCGCTGTCACCGGTGCCGCGGATCTGGACGAGCAGGTGGTTGAACTTCGGCCCGGCGTCGAGCGTGCCCGTGCCGCGCCCGTACGGGCTGAACTCGACGAGCGTCGGCCGCGGCGCCAGCGGCGCCGCGCCGCTGACCGTGGCGGCGAGCTCCACCCCGTCGGACATCGCGACGCGCTCGGTGCGCGATTCCTCCGCCGCGCTCGCAGTGGCCGGCGTCCCGGCCGCCAGCGCCAGGCACCCGGCGAGCAGCGCCAGACGACGCCTCATCCGCGCTCCTTGGGCGCCTGAGCGGGCTGCTCGGTCGTGAGCCCGGGACGCTCGGAGCGCGCGATCTCCATCACGCGCCCGATACGACGGCGTACCTGCGTCTCGATCACCCGCTGCACCAGCTCACGGGCGGGCAGCATGGGCCCGACCCACCACGGCGAGACGATGCGCCGCGAGCGGTTGGCGATACCCCGCTCGAGCGCGTCGATCGCGGGCCCAAGCGGCGCGACCGGCAGATGCCCGTGACCGCCGATCGGCATCTTCGAAGCGGCCTTGGTGTCGAAGCCGCGGGAGGTCATGTCGGTGTCGAGCTCCGCGTAATAGGCGACGCCCACCCGCGCCCCCGTCGGATGGAGCTCCAGGCGCAGCGAGTCACCCAGCGACTCGACTGCCGCCTTCGAAGCGCAGTACGGCGCCATCAGCGGCAGGTGCAGCGCGGCCGCCGCCGAGGCCGTGAGCAGGAAGTAGCCGCCCGGATGCGAGACGTGCGGGCCCGCCGCGCGCACGAGGTTGTAGGTGCCGTCCAGATTCACGGCGAGCGTCAGATCCCAAACGCTCTCGTCGCCGTCGACCAGGGTCATCTGCCCGCCCACGCCGGCGTTCGCGACTGCCACGTCCAACCCGCCGAGCTGCCCGACGAGCTCCTCGACACGGGCGGCCAGGGCCGCGCGGTCGGTGACGTCGCACTCCGCCCAGGGCGCGTTCCCGCACTCGGCCGCGACCCGCTCGAGCAGTTCGGGCTCGAGCCCGACGAGCGCGACCCGCGCGCCGCGCCCGTGCAACCGGCGCGCCAAGGCGGCGCCGATGCCGCGTGCGGCGCCCGTGATCAGCACGCGCCGGCCGGCGAGGCTCGCGGGCTGCCGGCGGATCATGTGCCCGCCCCCCGTGTGGCCAGGAACCGGTGCGCTGCACGTACCAGCCGCGGCGGCTCGCGGCCCGGCGCGTCGGGCTGAACCCGCAGCGCGTTCAGCGTCATCGCGAGCATCTCGTAGTGCCCGACGAGCATGCAGAACTCGATGAGCTCGCGCTCGCCGAGGTGCCGCGCCAGCTCACTCCAGCGCTCGTCCGAGAGGTCGCGCTCGGCGAGAAGCTCGTCCGCGGCGGCGAGCAGCGCCCGCTGGCGCTCGTTCCAGCCCGGCTCGGCCGGCCCGCGGCGCACCCGTTCGATCTCGTCCGCGCCCAGCCCCGCCAGCGCGCCCAGGCGCCGGTGGTGCTCCCATTCGTATTGCGAACCCGCGACGTGCGCGACCCGCAGGATCACGAGCTCCGTGTCCGCGCGCGGCAGGCGGCCGCCCGGCATGAGCGCGGCCGCGAAGCGCAGCCAGCGCCGAAACAGCTTGCGGTTGCGCGCCAGGGTGGTGAACACGTTCGCGCGGCCGCCGGCCGGGATGCCGATGAGCGTCACCAGCGCGTGGTTGACCATGCCGATCTCGGCGCGCCCGCCCGGAGCGATGCGCGGCGCCGCGCTTGCCCGATCCCCTTGCACGGACGCGAGCCTACCACTCTGCGAACAATCATGTTCGTAGAACCTCGGGACGCTCACCGGCACGGCTTGCGGGGCGTGGCGCGCGAGGGCACCCGGCACGGGACGATCCGTGGGTACGGCCCGCTGAACGGCTGCGGGTCGAGCGCGTCGTCGGGCTCGGGATAGGCGTTCGTGCAAGCCCTGTTGTCGCGCTCGTTCGGATCGCACTCCCCCCGCGGCAGATCGAGCGCCTCCTCGACCTCCAGCAGGCGCGCGCCCGACCGCACGTAGTGACCGACGGAGTCGCGCCCGCTCGCCACGTCGGCGAGCAGCGCGAACCCGCCCGCGATCGCGCGCGCCCGGGGCGCGAGATACTCGACCGCCGGCGCCAGGTTGCGAGCCGCCGGCGCGATCGACTCGACCAGCGGTTTGAGGTCCACCAGCACACCATGCGCACGCTCGAGCACCGGCTTGCCCTGTCGCGCCAGCGGCCCGAGGCCGTGCCCGATGCGCTCGAGCTCGGCCAACACCGCGGCCAGCGAGCGCGGCCCGGTGCCGCGCAGCGTCGCGTGCAGATCGGGGGCGAGCTCGCGCAGCTTCGCGAGCAGCGGGGTGCCATCGGCGAGCAGCGGCTCGGTCGCGGCGAGCGCCTCCCGCCCGGCGCGCAGCGCGCCGGGCAGCTCGCGGATGGCGCGCTCGAGCGCCGCCTCGTTGCCGCCGAGCGCCGTGAGCGTGCGCCGCCCGCCCGCGACGATCTCGCGGATCTGCGCCTCGCGCTCGCCGAGCACCTCGAGCACCGCCGACGAGCTCTCGACGAGCCGCGAGACCTGGCGCTCCTGGCCGGCGAGCGCGCGGGTCAGGCCATGCAGCTCCTCGAGCGAGCGCGTCAGCCCGCCCACCGTCGCGTTGAGCGCCTCGGCGCGGCCGGGGCCCCCCGTCCCGCGAGCGAGCTCGCGCAACATGCCGCGCACGTGCCGGCGCCCGTCGCGGTCGAGGAAGGCGAGCGCCTCATCGAAGTTCACGCTCGGCCGCGCGTCGGCGATCTCCTCGCCCGGCTCGAGCACGGGGCGCTTCTCGCTGCCGCGGCTCACCAGGTTCAGGTAGGGGTCGCCCAAGAGGCTGCGCTCGCCGATGCGCAGAACCGCGTCCTCTCGCACGCGGAAACCGTCCTCGAGCACGAACCGCACGCGGGCGACGCGCCTGCGCCCGTCCCACTCGACGTCGGTCACGCGCCCGACGGGGATGCCGCGGTAGAGCACGGGCTGCTTCGTCGGCAGCTTCTTCGAGTTCTCGAACTCGGCGGTGAGCTCGTAGGGGCTGCGCAAGGCGTCGAGCGGGTCGGGCCCCTCGAACTTGCTGTTCAAAAACAGGAAGGTGACGAGCGCGATCACGGCGAGCGCGATGCCCACCCCGAGGCCGTTGCTGGGGATGCGGTGGTCCATCTAGCGCCTCCCCTCCCCGAGCAGCGGGCGGCGCGGCAGCCCCGGCACCGCGAAGCGCATCAGACAGGCCAGCTCGCTCGCGCCCTCACGGCAGCTGCCCTCGAACGCCCGCGCGAGCATCACCCCGAGGCGGTTCAGCCGGCCGCCGAGCGCGGGCCGCCGGGCCTGCTGCGGCGTCAGCCCGAGCCCCTCCGGGAGGATCTCGGTGTCGACGATCACGTACGGCACGAACGCCCCGCCGTTGTGGTTCGCCGAGATCAGCGCGCTCATGTTCTCGGCGAACTGGACGACCCCGGTGCGGTAGTCGTAGAGCAGCTCCACCAGGTCGGCGAGCTCCTCGAGCGCGGGCGTCTGGTCCTCGCGGATCCGCTTGCCGCGCCCGCGCAGCCCGCCCGCGAGCTGCGCGGCGGGCCGCGCGCCCTCGTCGATGAGCCGGTCGGCGAGCGCCGAGGTGCGGCGCAACCGCGGCGCGAGCTCACGTAGCTCACGCGCCGTCGGGCCGACTGACTCGCTCGCCGGCGTGAGCTCGTCGAGGGCCACGCCGAGCGGCTCCGCGAGCGCGCGCGTCGAGGACAGCGAGCGCCCGGCCTCCCGCAGCGCCGGGGCGAGCGCGCGGGTCGCCTCGGCGAGCTCCGGCTCGCGGGCGCCGGTCACGTCGAGCGTGCGCCGCCCCGCGCGGATCGCGGCGGCGAGCTGCTCACCGCGCTGGCCGAGCAGCTCGAAGAGCTCGTCGACGTGGCCGACCATCCGCGTCAGCAGGCGGCGGCGCTGGGCGAGCGCGCGGGTGAGCGGCGTCGCCGCGTCGGTCAGCTCCGCGAGCTCGCCGAAGATCGCGCGCAGCTCCGGCGCCCGCCCACGCAGGGCCCGCGTGGCCTCGGCGATGAGCACGGCCACCTGCGCCCGGGTGTCGGCGTCGAGCATGCTCGTGAGCTCGTCGATGTGGACGAACGCGTCGGTGCGGGCCGCGTCGATCACGCCGCGGTCCGGCAGCTCGCCCGCCTCGGGCGTGCCCGGGTGGACGTTCACGATCAGGGTCTGCAGCACGCTGGTCGGGCGCACCGAAGCGCTCGCGTCGGCGAAGACCTTGCCCCGCATCTCGGGATCGAGGCGCAGCGTCACGCGCGCCTTCCCGTCGGGCTGCACGCGCGCCCCCACGACCTTGCCGGCGATCACCCCCGCGACGCCCGCCGCCGGGTCCTTCGCGGGGCTGAGGCCCTTGGCGTCCGGCAGGATCACGTCGACGTAGTAGGGCTCGGGCGAGAACGGCAGCCGCACCTCCTTCTTGACGAGCGTGTAGCCGACGAAGAGCAGCGCGGCGGCCAGTTGGATCAACAGGATCGTGCGCGCGTACGGGATCCGGCCGACGCCGCCCCCGCGGCCCACGAGGGCCCGCGCCCGCCCGGCCAGCCCGCCGGAGACGCCCCGGCTCATTCGCACACCCCCAATCGCTGCAGGCCGCGCGCCGCCCGGGCCGAGACCCGCTCGATCGCGCGGCAGCGGGGGGCCTCGGCGCTCCCGTTCGTGACGGCCGGGTCGATGCCCAGCTGGCCGAGCAGGCCCGTGAGCACACCCGGGGAGAACGTCACGGCCGAGCGCTGCACGTGGCCGGGTCGCTCCGGGTTGTTCGCCCGCGTCTGGAAGGCCCGGTGGGCCGCGGCGAACCCCGAAAAGCCGCCGCCGACCAGCTGCTCGACGATCTCGGCCCCGAAGGCCGAGGTCGTGTTGAAGGAGTCGAGGGTGCCGCCGAACTCGACGAGCGGGTCCTCGATCAAGCCGAGCATGTGGCTGAACTCCGGCGCCGCGAGGCCCAGCCGCCCGGCGATGCGCCGCGCGTCGCGGACGAGCGGCGTCGCGCGCCCGAGCACCGGCCGGGCCGCGGCGAGCGCGGGCTCGAGCTCGGCGAGCGCCGGAGCGAGCTCGGGCAGCTGCGGATTCAGCTCCGCCGCGAAGCGGTCCAGCCGATCGACGAGGCGGGTGAGCGCCGGCGCGCCCGACTCGAGCTCGGCCAGCGCGCCGGGCAGCTCGCGCAGCGCCGCGTCGAGCGGTTCGCCGCCGTCGACGGTGAGCCCGGCCGCGGTCCGGCCGGTCCCGCGCACGAGCGGTGCGAGGTCCGCCTCGGCGCGCGCCACGGCGTCGACCGTACGGGACAGGCCCGCGATCGCCCCGGTCAGCTCGCTGCGCTCGCGGCCCTGCAGCGCGCGAGCGGCGGGGGCCGCGGGGCGCATCAGGCCCGGCACCCCGCGCAGCAGGCGCTGGAGGTGGGCCGCGCTGCGCCCCGAGAGCGCATCGGCGGTGGCCGCCGTGAGCCCCCCTAGGTGCACCCGGTTGCGCCGGTGCAGCACGCGCAGCGCCTCGTCGAGGGTCACGTAGTTCGACGTGCGCTCGATCGGGATCACGTCCCCGGGCTCGAGCGCGGGCGCGCTCGGGCTGCCGGGGTCGAGATCCACGAAGCTCGAGCCCTCAAACAGCGTGTGGGGGCGCATCGCCGCGCGCGCGTCGGCGTGCACCTGCACGTGGGACGGCACCACGAGCTCGGCGCGCACGTCGTCGCCGACGCGCTCGATCTCCCCCACCGAGCCGACCTTGACGCCCGCGATCCTGACGTCGCGGTCGATCTTGCCGAGCCCGTGGGCGCTGTCGAACACTGCCCAGTAGGACTCGGTCGCCGAGAACGGGCTCGGCCGGGTCACGCCGACGACCAGCGCCACGCACAGCAGCGCGAGCGCCGCGAACCCGGCCCGTCTGCGCGCCCGCTCACTCATGGTCGCAGCGGTCCTTCTGCGCCTCGCCGGGCGCAGGGATCGGGTTCTGGCACGGGAACGTGCCGATCACAGGGAGGAAGCGCGCCGCCGGGGCGCCCGGCGCGAGCCCGCCGGGGCTGTCGTGGCTCGTCGCGTCCGAGAGCCAGCGGCCGGCTTGCGCGATCTCCGGCTGGTACGGCCGCGTGCCCGCGAGCAGGATCCGCAGGTCGCGGTTGATCGGGCCGAGCGTCGTCATCGTCGGGAAGAGCCCCCAGGCGACCGGCCGCCCGGCCTCGATCACGGGATCCGCCGCGTCGGCGACGTCCTCGATCCCGCCGCGCAGATCACCGCCGAGCGCGAGCACCCGGTTGAGCGTCGGTAGGCGCGCCGCGAGCTCCGCGACGGCGGGGCGCAACTCCCCGGCGAGCAGGGCCGCCTCGCCGAGGAGCGGCTCGGCGAGGCCGGCTGCGGAGACCACCTGCGCTTCGAATCCAGGCAGCTCGCGCAGCGCTGCGCGCAGCGCCTCGTCGTTGCGGCCCGCCGCCGCGAACGTCGCCGCGCCCGCCTCGATCAGCGCGCTGACGTCGTCGGGGCGCTCCCCGCGCAGGCCGCGCGTCGTACGGGCGGCGCCGTCGACGAGCCGGCCGAGCGCTCCCGGCTCGCTGCGCGCGGCGCGCAGCTGCGCGTCCAGATCGCTCGCCAGCTCCTCGAGGTTCGCGAACGCCGCGTTCAGCCCCGCCCCGCGCCCGGCGAGGCCCGAGCCGACGTTCACCGCGGTATCGCTGAGTGACGCGCGAGCGCGCTCGTCGAAGAGCTGCACCGCCTCGACGAGGTCGACGCCCGAGGTGGCGCGGCGCGCGAGCTCGTCGCCGTTCTCGAGATCCGCCTCCGCGTCGCCGGGCCGCAGCTCGAGGTACGTCTCGTAGACGATCGAGTGCACGCGTACGTACGCCTCGGTGTCGGCGGGCAGCGGGCGGAACTCCGGCTTGGTGATGTTGGCCGTGACGACGGTCCCGCCCCGCTCGCGGTCGGGCTCAACGCCCGCGATCAACCCGGCGAGCCGCCCGCCGACGCGCACGGCCTGCCCCTCGCGCAGCACGGGAGCCTTCGCGGGGACCGCGACCTTCACCTGGTAGCGCGACTGGAAGGGTGGGCCGGTGGTGGAGATGAACGCGACGTAGGCGCAGAACGCCGCGGCGGCCAGCACGAGCAGGCCGAGCACGGTGCGCCGCCCGGTCGCGCGTTCGGCTGCCTGGCCGAGCTGGGCGGCGATCCGGTTGTTGCGAGGCGCGCTCACGGACCCAGCAGGAAGTCGAGGAGCGATTTCACGGCGCCGCCCAGTCCCTTCGGCGGAGCCGGGTCCTGCTGCTTGGGGCGCTTGCCACCCTGCTTGGACCCCTCATCGGCCGGCGGCGGCACGAGCGCGTCGGGCCGCGAGCGACGCTCGTCCAGCGTGCCGGGCGTGGGCAGCTCGGGCAGCGACGGCGCGGTGGCCGGGGAGCGCTCCCGGTTGCCGTCGCGCGAGGCCGAGCGCGCCTGGGCGCCGCTGCTGAAGGACTCGATCACGTCGGCGAGACAGCCGGGCCTCACCTCGACGCTGAAGACCTCGCAGTTCAGCACCACCGAGAGGCGCGCCATGCGGCGCGTCGCGTGATCGGCCGGGTAGAGCAGCTGGTTGGCGGGCTCGACCGTGACGGCGCCGAAACCCCAGTTGTCGAGCGTGCCCTCCCCCACGCCACCGGAGTCGTCGCCGAAGAGCCCCTTGATCAGGTTCTCGTCGCCGAGGACGCCGGTGAGCAGGTTCGAGAACGCCGGCACGAGATCGAACGGCCCGGTCAGCACGCGCTGCGGGTCGGCCGCGATCGTCGGCGCCGCGGCGCGCACCAGGCGCCGCGTCGCCTTCAGGGTGGGACGCAGCCGCTCCAGGCCGGCGTCGGCGTCGCGGGTGAAGCCCGGCAACGCGCGCAGGCTCCGGGCGAGGGCCGGCGAGCTGCGCGCCAGATCGCGGGCGAGCGGCAGGCCAGCGTCCGCAGCGCGCCGCAGGGCCGCGAACGTGCCGCGGGCACGCGTAGTCGTCTCCGGCAGCCGCGCGAGCGCCTCATCGAGGGGCGCGGCCTCATCCGCGGTCGCCGCGAGCGTGCGCTCGAGCCCGCCGATCAGCGCGCCGAGCTGCGCCCGGCGGGCAGCCCCCTGGCGCGTGACCGCCTCAGCGTCCTCGATGAACGCGCGGAGCGCCACGTTCTGCTCGCTGACCTCGGCGAGCGCCGCATTGGCCTCCTCGAGCGCGGGCCGCACCGCCAGCGCCGCGGCGTTCAGATCGTCGCCCCGGCTCTCCAGGGCCGCCGCGAGCTCGCCGAGGATCAGCTTCACGCCCGCCCGCTCGCGCGGCCCGAACGTGTCGAGCAGATCCTCGAAGCGCGGCGCGACGAGGCTCGCCGCGCACGGCCCGCCCGGCCGCTCGGGCGCACAGCGGACGATCGGCTTGCCGTCCTCGGTGGGCAGCTCGCCCTCCTGCGTCCCGGGGTCGAAGTCCACGTAGCTGTCGCCCGTCGTGTCCTGCTGGCGGATCGCCGCCTTCGCGTCGGCCCGCGGCGCCTCGACGGAATCGCTCAGGGCCAGCGTCACCCGGGCGAGGCCCTCCTCGGAGACCTCGACACCGCCCACCGAGCCGGCGATCGCGCCGTCGACGCGCACGTGCATCCCCTCGATCAGCGGGAACGCGTCGCGGAACTCGACCACGACCTCGCGCCCGCTCGGCTTCGAGGTGACGACGAGCGTGACGACGACCGCCGCGAGCAGCGCGGCGGAGAGGGCCAGCACGACCTTCGCGAGCCGCGGCGCGATCACGGCTGCCCCTCCCCGGGCGGAAAGATGAAGCTGTCGCGGTAATCCGTCCAGGGGTCGCACTCGAGCGCCCCCGGCGCGCGGATGAACGGCACCTCGAGCAGGCCCGGGCGGCAGTCGGTCGGACCGATCGGCCCGCCGGAGACGGCGGCGGGCGGCGGCCCGGCCTGCGCAATCGTCACCGGGTTGTTCCACAGGTGCCCGACGGCGTCGTAGCCGCCCTGCATCGCGCCGAAGTTCTGCATCGCGGCGATCGCCTCCGGCGCGTACACGCGCAGCACCTGCGCAAACGGCAGCGCATCGCGAATCAGCGGGTCGAGGCGCGGGGCGATCGGGGCCGCGGCGTCGACGATCGGAGCGAGCCGGCGGAGGTCGCGCGGCCCGCCCTCGACGAGGGCGCGGGTCTCACGCAGCAGCGGGGCCGCGGCCTCGACCGACGGTGCCAGCTCGCGCGCGAGCGGCCCGAGCTCGGCGACGACGGGGTCGGCGAGCCCAACGAGCTCGTGCAGGCGAGGCGCGGCGCCGGCGAGGCGCTCGAACGCGGTTCGCGCCTGCCCGAGGGCCGGCGCCATGCGCTCGACCGACTCGGCGAGCTCGGCCTGCCGGGCGCCGGTGACACCGAGGAGTGCGGCCAGGCGCTCGGCGCCGCCGGCCAGCCCCGCGCGGTCGTCGGCCAGCGCGCCGAAGACGCGACCGCCCTCGCGGACGAGCGTGCGCAACGCCTCGCCGTCGGCGTTCACGGCGGCGAGCAGGTTGGCGAGCTCGTTCGTCGCGCGCGCGCTCGGCCGCAGGCCCCGCGCGAGGTCGCGGCCGCGGCCGGCCAGCGCCGCGTCGAGGCGCTCCAGCACCCGGCTGAGCCGCTCCCGCGTGCGCGGCTCGAACAGCTCGACGGCCTCGTCGAAGTTCACGGGCTGATCCGTGGCGGCGCCCGCGAGCGTCGCGCCGTCCTCGAGCTCCGGGCGGGTGGGGTCGCCCTCCGTCAGCTCCACCACGCGGTTGACTGCGCCGACGTTCGAGCCGAGGCGGATGTTGGCGCGGGCGCCCTCGTGGACGCGGAAGTCGTCGTCCACGGCGAGGGTCGCCTCCGGCAGATCGCCCTCCCCCAGGCGCACCTCGGCGACCGTGCCGACCGGCACCCCGCCCGCGACCACCTCGCCGCCCGGGATCAGGCCGCGCACGTCGGCGAAGACCGCGCGCAGCTCGTAGGTGCCGGCCGTCGAGCGCGCCGTCACGTAGAGGACGGCGAGCGCCGTGAGCGCGAGCGCGGCCACCACGACCACGCGCGTTCCCTGGCCGCCGAGCCTCGTGCGCAGGAGCGCGAGCGGGCTCATGCCACCGGCAGCCTCGGGTCGAAGCCCCAGAACAGGAGCGTCATGAGCATGTTGAGGACCGTGACCAGGATCAGGTTCACGGCCATCGAGCGGGCCGTGGCCGTCCCCACCTCCACGGGCCCGCCGCGTACGCGGTAGCCGAAGTAGAGCGCGACCATCACGACGGCGGTCGTAATCACCATGCCCTTGACGAACGAGAGCACGATGTCGCTCACGCTCGTGACGGCGTAGAAGGCGAACTCCCACGTGCCCTGGGAGACCGCGCCGGTGCGCACGTACGAGCCGATCCAGGCCGCGCCCTCCGCCGCGCCGAGCGAGACGAGGTAGCAGACGGGCATCACGACCATCGCCGCGACCATCCGCGTCGAGACGAGGTAGGCGACGGAGGGCACGCCCATCACCTCGAGCGCGTCGACCTCCTCGTTCACCCGCATCGCTCCGAGCTGACTCACGATGCCGCCCCCGACCTTGGCGGCGACGATGAAGCCGAAGATGAACGGCACGATCTCGCGGTTCACGCAGAACGAGCTGAAGAGCGGCCCGACCGTGCTCGCGCCCACCGCCTGCCCGATCGCCTCCGCCGCGATCCCGCAACTCGCGCCCGCGACGAAGGAGATGAAGACGATCACCAGCACGCTCCCCGCGACGAGCAGGCCCACCTGGCGCAGGACCTCGCCGGTGAAGTCGCCGAGGCGGCGCAGACCCCGCACGCCCTGCACGGCGAACGCGGCGAATTCGCCGGTCGAGTCGACCAGCGGGAGGCGCGACGGTGGCTCGGGTCCCGCCGCCTGCCCGCCGCGCTCCCGCGGCTCAGCTCGCTCCCGCTCGCTCATCCGCCGAAGTTCGCCTCCGGGAAGAAGGCCTGGAAGAGCTGCGTGTAGACGACGGTGACGATCCCGATCACGACGAGGTTCGAGACCACCGACTCGTTCACGGCGCGCCCCACGCCCTCGGCGCCGCCACCGACCTCGAGCCCCTTGAAGGCGGCGACGATCCCGATCAGCCCGCCGAGGAGGATCAGCTTGACCACGCTCCCCCACAAATCGACGAAGTTCGTGAGCGAGAGCAGCTGCGAGAAGAACGCCTCGACGGTGGCGCCGTACAAGAAGACGGCGGCCGCGAAGGTCCCGGCGATCCCGGCCCAGAAGGTGAGCAGCGCGAGCACCGGCATCCAGAGCATCAGCGCCACGACGCGGGGCAGCACCAGGTTGCGCACGGGGTTGATGCCGAGCGTCTCGAGCGCGATCAGCTCCTCGCGGATCTTGCGGGCGCCGAGCTCCGCGGTGATCGTCGAGCCGAGCGTGCCCGCGACGATCGCCGCGGTGAGCAGGGGGCCGAGCTCGCGCAAGAACGCGACGGGGGCCGCGGCGGAGATGCGATCGATCGCCCCGAACGAGGAGGCGATCGAGCCGCCCTGGATCCCGATCGTCGAGAAGCCGACGACGAACGAGACGATCGCCGCCGGGATGAGCGTCACCTGGAAGGCGAAGACGTACTGCCGCGCCAGTTCCCGGCGCCAGGGCAGGCCGGGCGTGAGCGCCTGGACCGCCGCCTTGATGCCGAGCGCCGCGCAGCCGCCGGCGTTCTGGATCCACGAGCCCGGTGGCGCGTCGTCGCGCTCGAGCAGGCCGCGGGCGCCTGTCAGGATGCCCTGCAGAGCAGTCAACCCGACCGCCTCGGAGCGACCGCACCCATGACCCGCAGCCCGTACGAGCCACCGAACGAGCGCGCCCTCGGCCTAGCTGCGCTCGGGACGATCGTGCTCTGCGCGGCGAGCGGCGCGGGGGTCGGGGTGTTCCTGCGCGAACCGGAGCTCGGGGCGCTCGCCGGGGGCGCGGCGGGCATCGTGCTGAGCGTGCTCGTCATCCCGCGCCTCCTGCGCGACTGGCGCGAGTAGCGCGCGAGGCGGGCTCGACCGCGCGGGCCGCGAGGCCGCCGTGCAGGGGCGCCCGAAACGGCGCGTGAGCGCGCGCCCTCTCCCTAACCACGGCGCGAGCCTAACACTGCGAACAATGTTGTTCGCAGGTTCCCCCCAGCCCCAGCGCTCAACGCGAGTATCTCCCGTCCGGAACCCGCCGTGCGCCGGTAGGCTGCCGTCGCCATGCGGATCTTCCTGGCCGGTGCAACGGGCGTCATGGGACGCGCGCTCGTGCCGCTTCTGATCGGCGCGGGCCACGAGGTCGTCGGCACGACGCGCAAGCCCGAGCGTGCCGCCGCGCTCGCGGCCGCGGGCGCCGAACCGGTGGTCGTCGACGCGCTGGACCGCGACGCCATCCATGCCGCCGTGGCGGCGGCGCGGCCGGACATCGTGATGCACCAGCTCACCGACCTCGCGGGGCGCGACTTCGCCGCCAACGGGCGGCTGCGGGCGGAAGGGACTCGCAACCTGGTCGATGCGGCGCGGGCCGCCGGCGTCGAGCGCATCGTCGCCCAGTCGATCGCCTGGATCTACGCGCCCGGCGAAGGCCCCGCCCGCGAGGACGCGCCGCTCGACATGGATCTGCCGGCCATCCAGGGCGTCCTTGCGCTCGAGCGCGCTGTCGCCGAGCTGCCCCACTGGGTGGTGCTGCGTTACGGCCGCTTCTACGGACCCGGGACGTGGCACGCCGCCGACGGAGCCCACGCGGAGGAGGCGCGCGCCGGGCGCTTCCCGGCCACCGACGAGTGGGACGCGCTCGTCCACGTCGGCGACGCGGCGGCCGCCGCCCTGGCCGCCCTCGATTGGCCCGTGGGGCCGGTCAACGTCGTCGACGACGAGCCCGCCCGCGGAACCCAGTGGATCCCCGAGTTCTGCGCGGCTGTCGGGGCGCCCCCGCCGCCCACCGCCGAGGCGGCGCGCGAGGGTCGTCCCGTGTCGAACGCGCTGGCCCGCGAGCGCGGCTGGACGCCGCGCTATCCGAGCTGGCGCCAGGGGCTGCGGACAGCGGACGGGCCCGGCTGAGAGCCGGGCCCGTCCTTACCCATCCTGGAGGAGGAGGGAAGCGGAGGCTGCGCCTCGAAAGAGGCGCCCGGCCGCCCCGCGGGGGGAAGCGGGACGGCCGAGCAGTGGGAGGGCGGCGCTAGGACGCGATGCGGCTGCGCAGGAGCTCCTTGCCCTGCTCGGCGCCCTTGCGGCTTTCGCCCTGCGCTCTGCGGAAGAAGTCCGCCAGCTGCTGGTCCCCGTCGCGCTCGGCGTCCTGCACGTACTGCTCGAGCCGCAGGACGTTGCTGAGGCACTGCTCGGTGAACCAGATGATGTTGTAGTCCTTGTCCTTGGTGCCGGTGACCTCACCGGTCTCCTGAGTCGCCATGTCGCCTCCTCGGGGACAAATCGGGGCTACCTCGCGCCTACCCGCGGTGGGGTGGCGCTAACGGCTAGGCCCGGTCGGTGAGCGCGGTCACGCCCTCGTGCTCGGCGCAGTGGGCGCAGCAGAAGAACGAGCCGTTCGCCTCCACGCCGTGGCCGACGATCCGCACGCCACAGTGCTCGCATTGCGGGGCCAGCGCGTGGATGGCGCACTCGAAGGAATCGAACGTGTGGGTGGCGCCGTCCCTTGTGACCTCAAACGCCTTGTCGTAGTCGTTGCCGCATACCTCGCAGACGGCCATTTGCGCTCCTCCTGTTCTCAGGGGTTCCGCCCAGCGCCTACCCCTGGCCCCGAGCGGCTAACGGCGTGTCCGGTCGCCGCGCGCGGGTAGGCGAACCCCATGAGGACCATGAGCGCATACGAGCCCGTCGCCGAGACCCCCGCCCCACCGCACCCGGGCGTGCCCGGGCCCGACCCGGCGCCGCCGGATCCAGACCCGGCGCCGCCGGCGCCGACGCCCGATCCCGACCCGCTCCCGCCGGAGACCGATCCCGCGCCCCCGGCTGAGCCGCCGATGGAGCCGCCCGGCCCGGAGCCGGACACCGATCCCCGCCCGATCTAGGGCGGCCCGGCCGGCCGCAGGCTGAACCTCCGGCCGGCTCGGGCCCGAAGCCGGTCGCGACCGGATCTAGTTCGCAGGCTCCTCGGCGATGCGGGCGCGGCGCGGGGCGTTGCCCGTGCCGGCGAGGCGCTGCGCCTGGCGCTCCGGGGGGATGCGGACGACGTTCCAGGCGAGGCCGAGCTTCTCGAGCAGCCAGATCACGCCGGCGGAGATGTCGATCTCCCACCAGCGCATGCCCTGCGCCGCGGCGCGCGGGAACGCGTGGTGGTTGTGGTGCCACGACTCGCCGAGCGAGGGGATCGCAAGCCAGAGCACGTTCGTGGAGTGGTCGTCCGTCTCGAAGCGCCGGCGGCCGTAGAAGTGGCAGACCGAGTTGATCGACCAGGTCACGTGGTGGATCAGGAAGATCCGCACGAAGCCGCCCCAGAGCATCCCGGTGAGGGCGCCCGCGAGGGTCCCGGTGAGCAGGAAACCGAGGCCGAACGGGATCAGCAGGCCCAGGAGGACGATCGGGATGAAGAGCCGGTTGATGCGCAGCATGCCCGGGTCCTCGAGCAGATCCCGCGCGAACTGGCGCTTGGTCGCCTGACCCTGGGTGTCGAAGAGCCAGCCCATGTGGGCGTACCAAAGGCCCTTGATCGTGCCGCGCAGGCCCTCGCCGTGGCCGTGCGGCGAGTGCGGGTCGCCGTCGGTGTCGGTGAACGCGTGGTGCTTGCGGTGGTCGGCGACCCAGTCGATGATCGAGCCCTCGACGGCCATCGACCCGAGCACCGCGAAGAGGTAGCGCACCCACTTCTTCGCCTCGAACGCGCGGTGAGTGAAGAGGCGGTGGTAGCCGACGGTGATGCCGAGCGCGGTGGGCACGTACATCACGACGAGGATCGCGATGTCGCTCCAGCTCACGAGCGAGTTCCACAGCAGGACGATCGCCGCGATGAAGGCGAGGAACGGCAGGATCACGGCGGCGAGGGTGACGTTGCGCTGAAGTCTGGTCATGCCCGGATAGTGCCCTGAGCGCCGCCCTTCGCGATCGTCATGCGACCTAGTTTCGCGCGCGGCGTTTTTGTAGCTTTCCTATGAATGGCTCGCGCCGAGCGCCCCTATCAGGCGTCACTGGCCTCCGTCGATCGGAGTCTCGCTACATCCCTGCGCGAGGCGCTGCCCCCGCTCACGGAGGAGATCATCGCCGCCATCCGCGCCTCGGTGCCCGAGTACGCGCAGCCCCTCGAGGGCAGCTTCGGGCGCGGCGTGCGCATGGGCGTCTCGGAGGCGCTCACCCGCTTCGTGGACATGGTCGCGGACCCGCCGGGGCCCGACCCCACCGCCTGGGAGCGCGTGTACTTCAACCTCGGCGGCGGGGAGGTGCGCGCCGGGCGCACGCTCGAGTCGCTGCTCGCGGCCTACCGTGTCGGCGCCCGCGTCGCCTGGCGGCGCGTCGCGGAGGCCGCGGATCGCGCCGGCGCGCGCCCGCGCGATCTGATTGCGCTCGCGGAGGCGATCTTCGCCTACATCGACGAGATCTCGGCGATCTCGGCCGAGGGCTACGCGGCCGAGCAGGCGACCGCAGCCGGCGAGACCCAGCGCCGCCGCGAGCGCCTCGTGCGTCTGCTCATCGAGCCCGGCTCCCCGCCCGAAGTGGTCGATGCGGCCGCGGGCGAGGCGGGCTGGGCACGGCCCGCGACCGCGGCGGCGCTCGTCGTCGCAACCGACGAGGCGGCGCCGCTGGCCCTGCGCCTCGGCGGCGGCACGATCGCCCGGCCGCTCGCCGACGGGCTCGCCTGCGCGATCGTCCCCGACCCCGACGCCCCCGGACGGGCGGGCCAGCTCGCCGCAGCGCTCGCCGAGACTCGCGCGGCCCAGGGCCCGACGGTCGGGCCGCTCGAGCTCCCGCGCAGCTACGAGCGCGCGCGGCTCGCGTTCGAGCTGCTCTGCAACGGCGTGATCGCCGGGCCGAGCCCCGTGCGCGCGGAGGACCATTTGGCGGCGCTCACCGTCCATCGCGACCCCGCCCTTGCGCGCGAGCACGCCGCCCGCGAGCTCGCCGCGATCGACGCGCTTCCCCAGCGCGCCCGCGAGCGCATGCTGGAGACCCTCGCCGCCTGGCTCGACCACCCCGGGCGGCCGACCGAGGTGGCGCGCGCGGTGCACGTGCATCCGCAGACCGCGCGCTACCGCCTGGCCCGGCTCCGCGAGCTGCTGGGCGACATCGACGATCCCGAGCGGCGCTTCGCGCTGGCGCTCGCGCTCCGCGCGCGTGACGCGCTCAGCGGGGCTCCAGCGCGATGACGGGGATCCGGCGCCCGCCCGTGCGTCCCTGGTAGGTCTCGTACCCCGCGTAGTGGTCGTTCACCTTCGCCCAGGCGTCCTCGCGCTCCGCGCCCTCGAGCTGGCGGGCGCGGTACGCCCGGCGCGGGCCGCCACGCGGCAGAAACTCCACATCGGGGTGCGCGCGCACGTTGTGGTACCACGCCGGGTGCCGCGGCGAGCCCGCGTTCGAGGCGACCAGCAGGATGCGCTCGCCGTCGCGGCAATAGAGCAGCGGCGTCTCGCGCACGACGCCGCTCTTCGCGCCGCGCGCGAAGAGCAAGCCGACGGTCTGGCCGACGAAGACCCCCACCCGTCCGTTCGTCCAGCGCAGCAGCCGCCGATCGATCGGGTTGGCGACGTTCACGGCCAGCCACCCGCCCGGGCGCGACTTCGCGGCGTTCTCCAGGATGCGCTCCCACCAGGCGAGCTGTCGCTGGCGCTGTGCCACGGCGCAACGCTACCCGCACGCTGCGGACCCGCTCAAGCCCCAACCCGCATCGTCGGTATAACCCCGGAATGGAGCAGCGCCGCGAACGAGTCGTCGTCGAGACCTCGCGCTACCGGATCACGGGCGATCTCACCCTGCCGCGCGAGGGCTACCGCTCACGGCTCTCCGAGTACCTCAACCACGGCGACGTCGCCTTCCTCGCGCTCACCGACGTCGAGATCGCGCCGCTCGAGGGGCTCGGGGCAAGCGCGGAGCGGCGTGCGTTCGTGGCGGTCGCGGTGCGCCACATCGAGCTCGCCTATCCGCTCGAGGACGACTAGGCGATCCGCGCGCCCAGCTCGGTTTCGCCGTCCGGCTGAAGCAGCACCACCCCGCGGCGCTCATCCAGCGCGCCGAGCACCAGCACCTCCGAGCGGAACGGGCCGATCTGCTTCGGCGGGAAGTTGACGACGGCCACCACGAGGCGCCCCTCGAGCTCCGCGCGCGAGTAGTGCGTGATCTGCGCGGAGGAGCGCTTCTCGCCAAGCTCGGGGCCGAAGTCGATGCGCAGCTTCCAGGCGGGCCGGCGCGCCTCCGGGAAGTCCTCCACCGCGACGATCCGGCCGACCCGCATGTCGACGGCGGCGAAGTGATCCCAGTCGATCGTGCCGTCGGGCGAAGTCACCCGGCGACCTCCGCGCGGGGCGTTCGGGGCGTTCGGTTTGGCGTCGCGGGACCCATCGCCGCCCACTGTAGAGGGAGGCCGGGCGGTTTTCGAACCGACCCTTCGCGGTATTAGTGTGGGGTCCAAGCCGCTCGGGGGCGGTCTGAGAGAGAGGATTTTTGGAGAGTTCTGGAGCTCAAGAGCAGGCGCCCGCCAGCATTCCTGGCAGCGGGGATCTGCTCACCGAACCAGAAGAACAAAACCCGTGGCGATTGCTCTGGCAGCGCTTCCGCGAGGACCGTCTGGCCCTCGTCGCGCTCGGTTTCGTCGCTTTCCTGATCGTCGTCGCGATCGCGGCGCCCGTTGTCGTCGATCTCGCGGGGGCGCCCGGTCCTGAGGACCGCGACACGGGGGCGCTCGACCCCGTCTTCGCGACGCCGACCGGCCCCTCTGCCGACCACTACTTCGGCGTCGATCAGATCGGCCGCGACGTCTTCAGCCGCGTCGTCTACGGCGCCCGCGTCTCGCTGATCGTCGCCTTCTCGGCCACCTTCATCGCCGCGATCGCCGGCGTGATCGCGGGCCTGCTCGCCGGCTACTTCCGCGGCTGGACCGACACGATCATCTCCCGCAGCGTCGACGTCCTCCTCGCGATCCCCTACCTGCTGCTCGCCACCGGCCTCGCGGCGGCGTGCACGGTCGCCGGCGCCGGCCAGGAGGGCGGTGGCTGCTTCGGCGGCCTGCTCAAACCCGGGCTCGGCGTCGTGATCTTCGTGATCGCGTTCACGAGCTGGACCTACATGGCCAGGATCGTGCGCGGCCAGACGCTGTCGCTGCGCGAGAAGGAGTTCGTCGAGGCGGCACGCTCGCTCGGCGCCTCCAACACGCGGATCATCTTCCGCGAGATCCTCCCCAACCTCGCCGCGCCGATCATCGTCTACTCCTCGATCCTGATCCCGCAGGTGATCCTGTACGAGGCGGCGCTCTCGTTCCTCGGCGTCGGCGTCACCGGCGAGCCGAGCTGGGGCCAGATGATCGACGACGCCAGCGACAACTTCCAGGACCAGTGGTGGTACATGACGTTCCCGGGCGTCGCCCTCGTCCTCACGGTCCTGGCCTTCAACTTGATCGGTGACGCGCTCCAAGACGCGCTCAACCCAAGGACGCGCAAGTCATGACCCCGCTCGCGTCCATCCCCCGAACCCAACCGAAAGGAACCAACATGCGAAGGCATCCCTGGTTGCTCGCGCTCCTGGTGCTCGCCATCGCCATCGCGTTGCCCGCTTGCGGGAGCGATGACGATGACGACGGCGGGAACGGAGCCGCCGCCGGCGAGACCGGCATCCCGGAGGAGTTCGCCGCACCCACGGCGCCGCCGGACGGCGCTCAGGAGGGCGGCGATCTGACCGTGCTCGCCACGGACGACATCGACTACATGGACCCGGCGCCGGCGTACTACCAGTTCACCTACATGGTCACGTCGGCGGCGCACCGCACGCTGATGGGCTGGCAGCCCGACGACACGACCGAGCCGAGCCCGGACCTCGCGGCCGAGGAGCCCGAGATCTCCGACGACAACCAGACGATCACCTTCACGCTGCGAGAGGGCGTCAAGTTCAGCCCGCCGGTTGACCGCGATGTCACCTCCGCCGACGTGAAGTACGCGATCGAGCGCGGCTTGCTGCCGGGCGTGGCGACGGCGTACCTGCCTTCGTACCTGGGCGACGTGGTCGGGTTCAAGAAGGCCCAGAAGCAGGCCCAGGACAACCCGACGGGCGGCGCCCCGGACATCGAGGGCATCAAGACCCCTGACGACCAGACCCTGGTCATCGAGCTCGAGCGCCCGACCGCCGCGACGGTCATCCAGGCGCTGTCGCTGCCGATCAGCGCGCCGGTGCCGGAGGAGTACGCGCAGGAGTTCGACGCGCAGAACCCCTCCACGTACGGCGAGCACGTGGTGTTCACCGGCCCGTACATGGTCGAGAACAACGCCCAGGGTGAGCTGACCGGGTACAAGCCGGGTCGCGAGATCAAGCTGGTCCGCAACCCGAACTGGGATCCGGAGACCGACTACCGGCCCGCGTACCTGGACTCGGTCACGATCCGCGAGGGCTTCGCCGACGTCGCCTCGGCGTCCCGCCGGATCCTCGATGGCTCGGCCCAGATCAACGGCGACCTGACCCCGCCGCCGAACGTGATCCAGGAGGCCGCGGAGAGCGCCGAACCGGGCCAGATGACCGCGACGCCCAGCGGTGGCAACCGCTACATCGCGCTCAACACGCAGGCGCCGCCGTTCGACGACATCAACGTCCGCAAGGCCGTGGTTGCCGCGTCGGATCGCGTCGCGATGCGCAACACGCGCGGCGGCGAGCTCGTCGGCTCGGTGGCCACGCACTTCATCCCGCCGAACTTCCCCGGCTTCGAGGAAGCGGGCGGCGTTGAAGGCGCTGGTCTCGACTTCCTCGCGACGCCCGAGGGCGACATCGAGGTCGCCAAGGACTACATGCGCGAGGCCGGCTACGAGAGCGGCATGTGCGAGGGCGACTGCACCGTGACCATCGTCGGTGACGGCGCCTCGCCTGACAAGGAGACCACCGCGGTCTTCGAGGACGCGCTCACTTCGCTTGGGTTCGAGCCGCAGACTCGCGGCGTGGCCCGGGACGTGATGTACACGCGCTTCTGCGGCAACCCGAAGGCTGCGCCGAACGTGTGCCCGAGCGTGGGTTGGTTGAAGGACTTCAACGACCCGCAGTCCATGCTGCAGCCGACGTTCTCCGGCGATCAGATCCAGGCGTCGAACAACGTCAACTGGCCGCAGCTCGACGTCCCGGAGATCAACGAGGCGATCGACGAGGCGACGCTCATCGCCGATGAGGAAGAGCGGGCCCAGGCCTGGGGCGAGATCGACAAGATGATCAGCGAGCAGGCCGCGGCCGTCCCGTACATCTGGGACAACCAGGTGAACATCCAGTCGGCTGACGTCGCCGGCGTGATCAACCTGTTCAACGCGAACTGGGATCTCTCGTTCACGTCGCTGAAGGCCGAGTGACCTAGAGCGAACGCAGTGAGGGGCCCGCCCGCGGCGGGCCCCTCACCTCGCCCCTCACGGACAACCCCGACAACCACCGACCGATGCTCCGCTACATCACGAGACGCTTGCTCTGGGCCGTCGCGCTGCTTTTCATCGTGATGGCGGTCATCTTCGTGATCTTCAACGTCCTCCCGGTGGCGGACCCGGCGCAGCTGCGCGCGGGCCGCGGCGCCTCGGAGGCCCAGATCGAGGCGATCCGCGAGACGTACGGGCTCGACGACCCGATCTACGAGCGCTTCGGCCGCTACGTGAAGGGCGTCGTCACCGAGTTCGACCTCGGCACGAGCATCTTCCAGAACAACGAGCAGGTGCGCGACATCATCTTCGACCGCTTACCGGCGACGATCATGCTCACCGTCGGGGCGGTGATCCTGTGGCTCGCGATCGCGATCCCGGTGGGCGTGATCTCCGCGATCAGGCGACGATCCCTGCTCGATCGCTCGACGATGATCGTCACGCTCACGCTGATCTCCGCGCCGGTCTTCTGGCTTGGGCTGGTTGCGCTCTACCTGTTCGCGCAGGACGTGGGCGTGATCTCGATCTTCCCCGGCATCGGCGCCTACTCGGAGTCCACGACCTTCATGGGCAAGGTGGGCGCGATGCTCCTGCCGTGGATCGTCCTGGCAAGCGCGACCGCGGCGATCTACGCCCGTTACATCCGCTCGCAGATGATCGAGGTGATGTCCGAGGACTACATCCGCACCGCGCGCGCCAAGGGCGTTCCCGAGAGCCAAGTGGTGCGCCGTCACGGGCTGCGCAGCGCGCTCACGCCGGTAGTCACGCTGCTCGGCATCGACGTCGGCATCCTGCTCGCGGGCAACGCGATCCTGACCGAGACCGTCTTCAACATCCCCGGCGTGGGCGGCGAGCTCGCCTCGGCGATCGGGCAGTCCGACTACGAGCTGATCCAGGGGATCGTGCTCTTCGGGGCGTTCTTCATCGTGATCCTCTCGTTGATCGTCGACATCCTCTACGCGTACCTGGATCCGAGGGTCCGCTTCCAGTGAGCACTAGCCCAAACCTGCTTTCCGTCAGCGACCTCAGGGTCTCGTTCGAGACCGACGCGGGCGAGCTGCGGGCCGTCGACGGCCTGTCGTTCAACCTGCGCCGCGGCGAGATCCTCGGCATCGTCGGCGAGTCCGGCTCCGGCAAGAGCGTCGCCAACCTGTCGATCCTCGGCCTGACCCGGGGCCCCCACACGGCGATCTCGGGGCGGGTTGACTTCGGCGGGCAGGACCTGGTCGCCGCCGACGAGGAGGAGCTGCGCGAGATCCGCGGCAACAAGATCTCGATGATCTTCCAGGACCCGCTCTCGTCGCTGCACCCCTTCTACACGATCGGCAAGCAACTGATCGAGGCGATCCAGGTGCACCGCAGCGCGAGCAAGGAGGAGGCGAGAGAGCGGGCCGCCGAGCTGCTCGAGATGGTCGGCATCCCCGACGCGCGCCGGCGCATGGGCGAATACCCACACGAGTTCTCCGGCGGCATGCGCCAGCGCGCGATGATCGCGATGGCGCTGGTCAACGATCCCGAGATCCTGATCGCCGACGAGCCGACCACGGCGCTCGACGTCACCACCCAGGCGCAGATCCTCACGCTCATCAAGGAGCTGCGCGACCGCCTCGGGATGGCCGTGATCATGATCACCCACGACCTGGGCGTGATCGCCGAGATCGCCGACCGCGTGCTGGTGATGTACGCGGGCCGCGCGGTCGAGGCCGCGCCGCTTGAAGCGCTCTTCTACGACCCCCAGCATCCCTACACCTGGGGCCTGCTCGGCTCGATCACCCGCATGGACCGCCCGCGGGCCGACAAGCTCGCGCAGATCAAGGGCCAACCGCCCTCGCCGGTCGCCATGCCGCAGGGCTGCAAGTTCCGCCCGCGCTGCCCGCACGCGTTCGACCGCTGCTCCATCGAGCCGCCGCTCGAGGCGCGCGCGGGCGATTCCTCGCACACCGACCGCTGCTGGCTATCGCCCGACGAGAAGCGGGCCAAACGCACGATGGCGAGCGGCGAGATCGGGTTGGAGGCCGCATGAGCACGTCCGCGCAGAGCGAGGGCCAAAGCGTCGCGCAGGGCAGCGACACGCCGCTCGTCGAGGTCGTCGACCTCAAGAAGCACTTCCCGATCAAGGCCGGCGTGATCTTCGACAAGGAGGTCGGCCGGGTGCGCGCGGTCGATGGCGTGAGCTTCGCGATCCAGCGGGGCGAGACGCTGGGCCTCGTCGGCGAGTCGGGCTGCGGCAAGTCGACGCTCTCGCGGACGATCATGCGCCTGCTCGACCCAACCGCGGGCAAGATCATCTTCGAGGGCCGCGAGATCCAGAACCTCAAGGGGCGCCAGCTCGTCTCGCTGCGGCGCGAGATGCAGATCATCTTCCAGGACCCCTACGCGTCACTCAACCCGCGCAAGCGCGTCGGCCAGATCATCGGCGACCCGCTGGCCCTCCACAAGGTGGCGTCCGGGGCCGAGCTGCGTAAGCGCGTGGACGAGCTGCTCGAGCTCGTCGGCCTGAGCGCGAAGGACGCGACCCGCTTCCCGCACGAGTTCTCGGGCGGCCAGCGCCAGCGCGTGGGCATCGCGCGCGCGCTCGCGCTGCGGCCGAAGCTGATCATCGCCGACGAGCCGGTATCCGCGCTCGACGTCTCGATCCAGGCCCAGATCATCAACCTGCTCGAGGACCTGCAGCGCGAGTTCGACCTCACCTACCTGTTCGTCGCGCACGATCTGGGCGTCGTGCGGCATATCGCCGACCGGATCGCGGTCATGTACCTCGGCAAGATCGTCGAGATCGGCCCCTCGGAGGAAGTCTGCTCACGGCCGGTGCACCCGTACACGGAGACGCTGCTCGCGGCCGTGCCGATCCCCGACCCGCGGGCGAACGCCGACCGCGAGCGCCAGGTGCTCGAGGGCGACGTCCCCTCCCCCGCCAACCCGCCGGAGGCGTGCCGCTTCCACACCCGCTGCCCGTACGCCACCGGGATCTGCTCGGAGGTGGAGCCCCAGCTCGAGGAACACCGCCCCCGGCAGGACGCCGCCTGCCACCACCCCCTGAACGTCGGCGCCGGCAAGCGCACGGAGGGCGAGACGACGTTCCGGCACGGGGCGGGCTAGCCCCGGCGCGAATCCCTCCTAGCCGCGAACCGTCAGCGTGACCCGGATGGAGTCCGGGTCGTAGAAGGTGACGCTGCCGCCGGCGCGCGCGACGTCGGCGCCGGCCGCCTCCAGGCGCTCGGCCGCCGCCGCGACCCGCTCCGCGGAGCGCAGCCGCAGCTCGTAGCCCTCGAGCCCGGGGACGGTCTCGGGCGGCGCCGCGGCGCCGCGGCTGTGCCACATGTTCGCGCCGACGTGGTGGTGGTAGAGCCCCTCGGCCAGAAAGGTCGCCGAGGGGCCGAAGCGCTGCCGCTCGTCGAGGCCGACGACCTCCGTGTAGAAGGCGTTCGTGCGCTCGACGTCGGCGACCATCAGGTGGATGTGCCCGACGTCGCAGCGGGCGATCTCCGGAGTATCGGCGGCGTCGCGCACGAGCGCGGCGACGTCGAGCGCCGCCGTGAACATCCCGACCCGGCCCGGCTCGCCCGCCGGCCACTCCTCGTAGGCGCGGTCGCGGTAGAGCTCGATCCCGTTGCCCTCCGCGTCCTGCAGGTAGACCGCCTCCGAGACGCCGTGGTCGGAGGCGCCCTCAAAGATCGCGCGGGCCTCATACGCCCGTTTCGTCGCGGCGCCCAGCGCCCCGCGGTCGGGGAAGCGAAACGCCGTGTGGAAGAGGCCGGTGCGCGGCGCGTTCAGCGGCGCGGCCCCGGCCGAGCGCGTCGCGTCGAGGCGCACCAGCACGCGCCCCTCGGCGTCGGCGAGGTCAACCAGGTCCGCCCCCGCGTCGCTCGCACGCAGGCCCAGCGCGTGCTCGTAGAAGCGCCGCTGGCTCTCCAGGTCCCCGACCCGCAGGACCACCGTGCCGACGACGGTGTCGAACAGCCGGGCGAGCTCCTCCTCGGTGGGCGCGGGCGCGTCGGGGGGCACACCCGCATCCTAAGCGAGCTCTATCGCCCGCGTTCAGAGCACTTGTCCGCGTGCGGGCAGCCCGGGCAGTAAGCGTCGGGCTCGACCCGGTAGCTGAGGCAGCAGGTGGTGCGCTCGTGCTCACCGTCTGCGTTGCAGACGAAGGGCACCGCCCAGCTCTCGCCGGGATCCAGGAGCGCCGCAGCGACCTCATCGCGCCGCCCCTCGTCGGCGTGCAGCGCGGCGGCGCACCACAGCATCGCGTCGGCCACGCTGTCGCCGACGTGCCGCCACAAAAGCGGGCGGCGGGCGGGACGCGCTGCACAGACCACCGGAGCACACGCGTCACGAATCGCAGCGTGGGCCGCGGCGACCCCCGTCGCGCACCGCGCGTCCGGGCGCACCGCAAGGCCCGCGGCCCGGCCCCAGGACCCCAGGTAGACCCAGGTGGCGTCGGGCCGCAGCTCCGGCACCGGCACGCCGCGCAGCAGGCAACCGGCGGCGACCAGGCCCGCGTACCAGGCGACGGCCTCCACTTCCCAGAGCTCGGGCACGGTGCGCGGAGCCCCCTCGCCGGCAGCCCGTGCGATCAGCGCGTGGTTCTCTCGGCGGCGCTCCGGCGCCGCGAGCTCGGCGAGCGCCACCCAGCCCTCCTCCGGTTCGTCGAGGACCCGCAGGTCGGGCGAGAAGTCCCTGGCGCTGGCGGACGCGAGCGCGTCCAGCGCGTCGCGCGCGGGGCTCCAGGCGACGACGACTCCGTTCACACAGCGCTCCTCACCGGCGCGTGGCGCCCGCGCGGGACGACCATCGGCGTGCCCGTGAGCGGGTCGCGGATCACCTCGCACTGCAATCCGAAGACCGCGCGCACGTTCTCGGGCGTCACCACCTCCTCCGGTGCGCCCTCCGCGAAGATGCGCCCGTCCTTCATGGCGACGACGCGATCTGCGTAGCGGCAGGCCAGGTTGAGGTCGTGCAGCACCGCGACGATGGTCTTGCCGCGCTCGCGGTTGAGGTCGGCGAGCAGGTCCAGCAGCTCGATCTGGTGGCTGATGTCGAGATAAGACGTGGGTTCGTCGAGCAAGAGCAAATCCGTGTCCTGCGCGAGCGCCATCGCCACCCACACGCGCTGGCGCTGCCCGCCGGAGAGATCCTGCACGCGCCGGTCGGCGAGAGCCGCCGTGTCGGTTGCCTCGAGCGCGGCCTCGACCGCCTCCTCGTCGGCGGGCGTCCACTGGCGAAAGAGCCCCTGGTGCGGGTAGCGACCGCGACCGACGAGATCGCGCACCGTGATGCCGTCGGGCGCGCTCGGCGATTGCGGCAGCATGCCGAGCTCGCGCGCCACCTGCTGCGTGCGCAGCGAGTGGATCGCCTTGCCGTCGAGGTAAGCGACCCCGCCCCGCGGCGTGAGCAGGCGGGCGAGGCCGCGCAGCAGCGTCGACTTGCCGCACGCGTTGGCGCCGATGATCGCGGTCACCGCGCCGTCGGGGATCGCGAGGTCGACCGAGCGCACGACGTCGTCGTCGGCGTAGCCGAGCGTGAGGCGCTCGGCCCACAGCCGCTGGGCCGCGTCGCCGCGGTGCCCGTTCCCATTTCCGTTGGTGAAGCTCATCCGCGGATTCCTCCTCGGTTCATCGTCGCCAGAAGCCAGAGCAGATAGGGGGCGCCGACGGCGCCCGTGACCACGCCCGTGGGCAGCGCCACGGGCAGGAGCTGCTGCGAGATCAGGTCGGCGCCGAGCACGGTGATCGCGCCGACGAAAGCCACCGCGAGCACCCCGCCCTCGCCCGAGCCGATCAGCCGCCGAGCCACCGGCCACGCCACGAGCCCGACGAACGCGAGCGGGCCGGCGACCGCTGTGGCGAGCGCGACCAGCGTCACGGCGACCGCGATCAGGGCGAGGCGCATGGTCTCAACGCGGGCGCCCAGGGCCCGAGCCGACTCGTCCCCAAGCTCGAGGGCGCGCAGTGAACGGGTCAGGATCCAGGCCACGGGCACGAGCAGGCAGAGGCCGGCGCCCAGCACGTACAGCTCGGTCCAGTCGGCGCGCCCCGCCGACCCCACGAGCCAGTGCATCGCCTCCCGGGCGTCGTAGAGCTCGGCGCGCGCGACGAGATAGAAGACCACGCCGAGCAGAAACTGAGAGGTGCCGATGCCGATCAGGATCAGGCGGTAGCCGCTCACCCCGCCCCGCCAGGCCAACGCGTAGATCAGGGCGGCGACCGCCAGCGCGCCGACCAGCGCGGCGCCTGACACGGCGAGCCCGCCGAGCTGCAGGATCAGGATCGCGACGACGGCGCCCGCGCTCGCCCCGTAGGAGATGCCGATCAGGTCGGGGGCGGCGAGCGGGTTCGCGAGGAGGCGCTGGAAGATCGCGCCCGCCAAGCCGAGCGCCCCGCCCGCGAGCAGCGCCGAAAGGGCGATCGGGAGCTGCAGGTCGAGCACGAGGAAGTCGGTGCCCGGGTTCGAGCCGATCCCCGACAGCGAGCGCAGGACGTCGGGCAGCGGCACGTACGCGCTGCCGATCATCAGCGTCGCCAGGAACAGGACCCCGGTGACCAGTCCGAGCGCGGTGGTGGCGATGGCGCCGCGGCGCACCCTGGGCCGCGCGAAGACGAGCGGCGGCCGCGGGAGCGCCAGCGCGCGGGCTTGCGATGTCCGCGTCTCGCCCACGGCGCTCAGAGCTCCGCGAGGTCGCGGTAGCGGACCAGGGCCACGAAGAACGGCGCGCCCACGATCCCGAGGACGACGCCCACCTCGAGCTCGCCCGGGGCCATCACGATGCGGCCCAGCACGTCGGCGGTGAGCAGCACGACCGGGGCGAGCAGGAGCGAATAGGGGAGGATCCAGCGGTAGTCGGGACCGCAGATCGCCCGCGCCGCGTGCGGGACCAGCAGGCCCAGGAAGACGATCGGGCCGCACGCGGCGGTCGCGGCGCCACAGAGGATCGTGACCGCCAGCAGGATGCCAGTGCGGGTGAGCCCCACGCGCTGGCCGAGCGCCCGCGCGCTCTCATCGCCCAGCGCCAGCGCGTTCAGCGAGCGGCCGCACACGAGCGCCAGCACCACGCCGACGAGGATGAAGGGCGCGACCTGCTCGAGCACGGGGGCGTTGCGCCCAGCGAGCGAGCCGACCTGCCAGAAGCGCATCTCGTTGAGCGCGTCGAGATCGGACATCACGATCCCGGTCGTGAGCGACCACATCCCGGCGGCCACGGCAGCGCCGGCGAGCGCCAGCTTCACCGGCGTCGGCCCCTCGCGCCCCATCGAGGCGATCGCGTAGACGAGAAGCGCGGCGACGGCGGTGCCCGCGAACGCCAGCCACACGTAGCCCGTGAGCTCGTGGATGTCGAAGACCGCGATGCCCGTCACCACGAACGCCGCCGCGCCGGCGCTCAGGCCCATGATCCCCGGGTCGGCCAGCGGGTTGCGCGTGACGCCCTGCAGCAGGGTGCCGGCGAGCCCGAGCGCGGCGCCCACCAGCAGGCCGAGCAGCGTGCGCGGCACGCGGATGTCGTTGATTACGGCCGCCTCAGTGTCCGTGGCGCCGCCCTCGCCCGCCAGCGTGGCGACGACGGTGGCGAAGTCGATCGAGCGCGCGCCGACGGCGATGCTGGCGATGCACAGCAGGGCGAGGAGGCAGGCGAGCCCAACGAGTCCCGCCGCGAGGCCCCGCCCTCTGAGTGTCGCCGCAAAAGCCACCGGCCCCTGGATCACTCGCTTCCGAGATCCGGATCGATGCCCTCGATCGCCTTCGTCATGCGCTCGAGCTGGTCCGCGTAGTCGGCGTAGGTGTGCATCCACCACGCCGGCCAGGGCACGACCACGCCCTCCTTCGCCGCCCGGATCGACGCCCAGGTCGGCTGCTTCTCGGCATCGCGCAGGTTCGACGGGTAGTTGCGGTCGTCGATCAGAAGCAGGTCGGGCTGGTACTTGTCGGCGTTCTCCCAGCTCAGGTTCTCCCAGTAGGGGAACTTCTTGTCCGGGTCCTGCGGGGTGATCACATCGAGCCCCCAGTTGCTGAAGTCGAGGAGCTCCGGGGCGTGCTCGGGGACCGCGACGTAGAGCAGGTCGGGTGTCGGCGAGACGGCCAGGGCCTGGATCCCCTCGTTGGCGGCGGTGGTCTCCTTGAACTTCTCGACCGCGTCCTCGAAGCGCTTCTTCTCCGCCCCGACCTCGTCGTTGTCGAGATCGGCGCCGAGGCTCTCCGCCAGGTTCTCGTACTCCTCGATCAGCTTCACCGTCGATTCGGCCATGGCGGCGCCGACGACCGGGGCCAGGTCGGCGAGCTTCTTGCTCTTCTCCTTGACCCCCTCCTCGAACCCGCTGTAGGAATCCTCAGGCGGCCAGTAGTCGGCGACGATCAGATCGGGCTGGAGCTCGGCGGCCTTCGCCACGTCGATCTCGCCCCAGGTCTCGCCGAGGATCTCGATGCCCTCGAGGTCGAAGCGCTCGAGCCCCGGGTCGTCCTTGATCGGCGTGTCGGCGTAGATGCCGACCGGGCGGATGCCGAAGGACATGAGCGCCGCCGCGGCGTGGGCGTGCGCGATGATGCGCTCGGGCCGCGCGTCGAGCTCGACGGTCTTGCCGGAGCCGTCGGTGTACGACCAAGCGTCACCGCCGGAATCGCTGGCGCTCGAGTCCGAGCCGCAGGCGGAGAGGCCGACGGCAGCGAGCGCTGCGAGCGCGAGCACGGCAAGCAGGCTGCGAAGCGATTGCAAGCTTGGATCCTTTCTCGGGGTTTCGGGGAGTGAGGGAACTGACCCCATTAGGGGCGCCTAATAATCCCGAGCAAAGTAGCAGGGATTAGGCGCGCGGTGTCAGTCAAGCGCCCGGGCGCGCCCACAAGGCCGCCGCTCAGCTGCGCTCGGTGCGCCGGACGCCCTGCCCGGGCCGCCAGAGCTCGATTAGGAGCTTCGTGCGCTCCGGGTTCAGGGCGGGTTTCCTGCGCGGCAATGCGGTGCTACCTTCGAACGCAGGGATGACCGAGGACAGCGATCCCGTCCGCCTGCGCCGGCTCCTCGCCGAACAGGCGGCTCTGCGGCGCGTGGCGACCATGGTCGCCCAGGACACGCCGGCGAGCACGCTCTTTCACAGCGTGTGTCTGGAGCTTGGCCGCATCCTCGACGTGCTGAGCACCGACGTCATCCGCTACGACGACGACGGCATGGCGACCGTCGTGGGCGTCTGGGCGGCGCGCGGGGCGCCGGCCTTCCCCGTGGGCGAGCGCATCCCGATCGACCCCGACACCGTCACCGGCAAGATCCACCAGACCGGCACTCCCCAGCGCGTCGACGACTACACCGAGGCCGAGGGTGCGCTCGCCGAGCGGCTGCGCGAGACCGGGATCTACTCCGTGGTGGGCGCGCCGATCGTCGTCGCCGGGCGCATCTGGGGCGGGATCATGGCGACCAGCACCAAGCCCCACGGCTTCGAGCCCGGCGTCGAGGAGCGCGTGGCGGGCTTCGCCGAGCTGGTTACCGCGGCGCTCGCCAACGCGGACGCGCGCGAGAAGCTCGCTGCGCAGCGCGCGCGGATCGTCGCCGCCGGCGACGCCGCGCGCCGGCGCATCGAGCGCGACCTGCACGACGGGGCGCAGCAGCGGTTGATCTCGCTCGCCCTGCGGCTCGAGCTCTTGCAGCGGCGCGTCGATCCCGACGACGAGATCGCCGAGGAGCTCGCTGCCGTGCGCGCCGAGCTGGACGGGACGCTCACCGAGCTGCGTGAGCTCGCGCGCGGCATCCACCCGAGCGTGCTGACCGAGCGCGGCCTGCGCGCGGCGCTCGAGGCGCTCGCGACGAACGCGCCGATGCGCGTCGAGATCACCGTCGAAGAAGCGGCGGCGAAAGCGCCCTCCGCCCTGCAGATGACCGCCTACTTCATCGTCGCCGAGGCGCTCACCAACGCCGCGAAGCACGCGCAGTGCGAGCGCGCCACGGTGACGGTCGCGCGGCGGGACGAGGCCGTCCTGGTCGAGGTCACCGACGACGGGCGCGGCGGGGCCAACGACGAGGGCGGCACCGGCCTGCGCGGCTTGGCCGACCGCGTCAACGCGCTCGACGGTGAGTTCGAGGTGGAAAGCCACCCCGGCAATGGCACGACCGTGCGGGCCCGGATGCCGCTCGAGGCGTGCGAGGGCCTCGAGGACGAGCTCGCCATGGCGGCGAACCCGGCCTAGCGCCCGACTTCGCGATCTCGCCGAGTAATCCCACGAAATGACGAAGTCGGCGGGAGCGCGCTCGCGAGTTCGCGATTTCGCCGAGTAATCCCACGAAATCGCGAAGTCGCGTGGGGCGGGCCGACCTCAGTGCGGGACGAGGCGGGAGGCCGTGGCCTTCCAGCTCGCCACGACGCGAGCGCCCGGGCGCAGCGCCAGGCGCTCGACCGAGGCGGCGGTGACCTCCGCCGCGAGCGGCTGCGGGCCGGCGAGTCCCAGCCGAACGCGGTTGCCGATCGTGGTCACGGTGAGCACCTCGGCGGGGAGACGGTTGAGCGCCGAACCGTGCGGCGCCTCGTCGGCTGGCTCGACGGCGATCTCCCACGGATAGACGCTCACCCACACGGGGCCCTCCCCGGGGTCGGTGCTCGTCACGGTGCCGCCCCCCTCGAGCTCCACGTGCGTGAGCCCGTCGGCTTGCGGCCGCGCCGTGCCGGCGAGCACGACGGCGCCCGTGAAGTCGGCGACGAACGCCGAGCGTGGCGCGGCGGCGAGCTCGCTGGGGCTGCCCTGCTGCACGACGCGGCCGCGGTCGACGACGCCGACGCGGTCGCCGAGCTGAGCGGCCTCAGCGAAGTCGTGCGTGACCAGGATCGCGGGCGCCTCGCTCTCGCGCAGGACGGCCGCCAGCTCGCGCGCGGCGCTCGCCCGTGTGCGCGCGTCGAGCGCGGCCAGCGGCTCGTCGAGCAGCAGGACCTGCGGGTCTATCGCGAGCGCCCGGGCGAGCGCCACCCGCTGGCGCTCGCCGCCGCTGAGCGTCGCTGGGTGGGCGTCGGCGCGGCCCGCGAGCCCGAAGCGCTCGAGCAGATCGAGGGCCCGGCGCCGGCGCTCGGCGCGCGAGAGGCCGCGCAGCGGGTAGGCGACGTTCCGCCACGCGCTCAGGTGCGGGAAGAGCGCATAGTCCTGGAACACGTAGCCGCAGCGCCGCTCCTCCGGCGGCACCTCGATGCCGCGCTCGGTGTCGAGCCACACCCGCCCGCCCACGGCAACGCGGCCCTCGCGCGGCCGCAAGAGCCCCGCCGCCACGCGCAGCGCGCTCGTCTTGCCGGCCCCTGAGGGCCCGGCGAGCGCCAGGCACTCGCCCCGCGCCACCGTGAGCTCCACGTCGAACTCCAAGTCGCCGAGGGTCGTGCGCGCCGAGAGGCTCAGCACGGTGGGCTCACCTCCCCCGCCAGCCGAGCGGTTCGCCCCGCTGCAGGAGCTTGACCGCGAACAGGATCGCCGCCGAGACCGCGACGAGGACGGCCGAGAGCGCGAGCGCGGAGTCGAAGTCGGTTGCGAAACGGTCGTAGATCGCGAGCGGGACGGTCTGCGTGATCCCCTCGAACGACCCGGCGAACATCAGCGTCGCGCCGAACTCCCCCAGCGCACGGCCGAGCGCGAGCGCCGTGCCCGCGATCAGTCCTGGCGCGGCCGCCGGGATCATCACGCGGGCGAAGCTGCGCGCCTCGGAGACCCCGAGCGTGCGCGAGGCGTCGAGCAGCGTGCGGTCCACCGCGCCGAACGCCGCGATCGCCTGGCGCACGTAGAACGGCGCGGCGACGAACACCAGCGCGACCACGACGCCGGCGGTGGCGAGCGAGAGCCGGATGCCGGCGGCCTCGATCGCGCCGCCCAGGATCCCCGACGGGCCGAGCGCCGCGAGCAGCGCGATCCCGGCGACCGCCGGAGGCAGCACGAGCGGCAGCTCGATCGCCGTGATCACCGCGGACCGCCCACGGAACGATCGGGTGGCGAGCAGGTACGCGGCGGGCGTACCGAGGACGAGGATGATCGCGATCGCGATCGCGGCGCAGCGCAGGCTCAGCCAAAGCGCCTCGAGCGCGCCTTCCTCCCCCAGGCTCGCGAGCAGGGCGCCGGGGCTCGAGTCGACGAAGATCGCGACCACGGGCAGCGCGAGGAAGAGCACGACCACGCCTGCGCACAACCCGAGCACGACGGCGAACGCGCGGCGCGAGCTCATGGGGGCCCAAATCCCGCGTCGGCGAGGGCGTCCGCGCAGGGGCCCTCGCTCAGCCCGTCGACGAACCGGCGCGCGAGGTCCGGCTCTCGCGCCGCGGCCACCACGCCCGCCGCCAAGGCGACGCGTGGCCGCGCGGGCCGCGGCAGGGGGATCGCCTCGAGCTCGCCGCCCGCGGCGAGCACGTCGGTCGCGTAGACGAAGCCGGCGTCAGCTGCGCCCTGCAGGAGCTTGCCGACGATGCCCTTCACGTCGGGCTCGCGCGAGCGCATGTTCGCGCGGATCGCGTCCGCCTGCTCGCGCGGCAGCCGCGCGAGCGCGGCCTCGGTGTAAGCGCCGACCGGCACCGATTCGGAACCGACGGCCAGGACGACATCCGGCGCCGCCGCATCGGCGAGCGATTCGACTCCTCCGCCGCGCTGGGTCGCGAGCACCAGCTCGTTCGTGGCGAACTCGACCGGCTCGCCGAGCAGCCCGTCGGCGTGCAGGTCCCCCGGGAGCTCGGCGTTGGCCGCGGCGAACGCGTCGACCGGAACGCCCTGGCGGATCTGCGCGGCGAGCTCATCCGAGCCCGCGAAGGAGAAGCGCAGCTGCGCACCGAGCCGCTCCTCGGCCGCCTCCGCGCACGCCTCGAGCGGCTCGCTGAGCGACGCGGCAGCCGAGATCACCACCGTTGGGCGCTCGTCGCCCTCCCCCGCGCCGCAGCCGCCCGCGAGCAGCGCGACCACAGCGAGGGCACACGCGCCAAGCCGGATCAGCCCCCCGTCCTTTCGACCATCACCGACGTCGCCTTCACGGCCGCCGTCGCGGGCACGCCGGGGGCAAGCCCGAGTTCCTCCACGGCATCGCGTGTGACCGCGGCGGTGACCCGGAACGGGCCCGCCTCGATCTCGACCAGCGCCATCACGCCGTCCACCTCGACCGAGCGCACCACGCCCGGAAACCGGTTGCGCGCCGAGAGCGAGTCGCCGGCTCGATGGCGCTCGGGGTGACGGGCGAGCCGCTCGATTTCACTGCGCGGCACCCGCCGGCGGTTGGCGGAGTCGCGAACCGTCCGCAGCTTGCCCTGCCGATCCCAGCGGCGCAGCGTGTCGGCGCTGACGCCGATCGCCCGCGCGGCCTCGCCTAGGAGCAGCCCGCCGTCCTTGGTCACCGTGCCTATGTATCACATAGGCAGCGGTATGTGCGCGCAGGACCCCGGCCCGTACCGACGGGCCGGGGTCCTCGGGTCGCGACTCAACCGTGGCTGGGCACCGCGTCCCCGCGTCCCGCCGCGGAAGCGGCATCGCGCCCCTCGCGGCCTCCAGCGGGGTGGCCGGGGGGCTGCGCCTCGGCGCCGCCCGGACCCCGGAGCGGCACTTCCTTGAGACGCAGGACCACCGCGAGCGCGAGCG
>CBFGWL010000010.1:0-49102 GCA_965652565.1 uncultured bacterium | reverse complement strand
CGCTCTCAAGACCCGCCGCTAGAGACCGGACGGGCGCGTCGACGCACAAGCCAGGCGAGCAGAGGCGCCTACCGGAATCGAACCGGTGTAAACGGCTTTGCAGGCCGCTGCGTAACCACTCCGCCAAGGCGCCAGACGAGGCCAAGCCTAGCGGGCGAAACCGCGGCGTCCATCGTCCGCAAGGACGCTTCCAAGCGCTCCAACGGACGGGCTTCTCGCCGCCGAGATTCGACACCGCGGCGGCTTCAGGGGCCTCGATCCTCGACCGCGCGCACATAGAAACGCGGGCCCTCTCCCCCAAGACTTCGGCGCCGCCGTCCCGGCCCCGCGGGGCGGCGTTCTTTGAAACCGAACGATCAGGAGGATCCGTTTTGCCATCTCCCCCACCCGTCCCTCGATCTCTTCGCGGGCGGGCGCGCCGCCGACGCCTGCGCGCGCTCGTCCTCGCTGCCGTTTCGGCCTGCGTCGGAGCCTTGGCCCTCGCCGGGCCAGCCGCTGCGGTCAACTCGGTCGTGACCGCGAACGGCGCGACCTGGCAGGTCCACGACGCCGCGCAGCCCGGGCTTGACACGGGCTCCTTGCGAACCGTGAGCAACTCCGGCGTGCAGGGCTTCGGGAACATCATCGTCGACGTCTCGACCGACCCACGGATGGACGGCGAGATGATGCGTGGCTTCGGCCTGCGCTTCGACGGGCTCGACCGCTTCAAGACCACCCAGGCCGTCAACCTCGGCGGGATCAGCATCACGCGCTCGCTGCGCATCGACCGGGCCGAGAACTGGGGCCGGTTCTTCGACACGTTCACCAACACGACGGGCGCGCCCATCGACGTGAAGGTCTCGTTCGGCGGCGCCCTGGGTTACAACAGCGGCGCGAACCAGAGCGTCGTCGCGGCGACCTCGTCCGGGGACACCGCGATCACCGCCGAGGACGCCTGGACACTCGTCACCACCGGGAACGCCAACCAGCGCCCCGTGGGCGTCGTGACCGGCTCGCCGACGGTCGGCATCCTCGGGATGGGCAACCACGAGCTCGACCCGTTCGCCGACCCGCTCCCGGCGACCGGCAACGCGGCGAACTTCTACGGCTACGTGAGCGAGTTCACGGTCGAGCCCGGCCAGACGAAGTCGCTCGCGCGCTTCGTCGCGATCGGCGCCACGGGAGCGGGCGCCGCGGCGGACACGCAGGCCGTGGTCGAGGAACTGGCCGAGGCGCCGGAGCTCGGCGACCTCTCGACGGCCGAGATCTGCTCGCTCGTCAACTGGGATCTGGTCGAGCTGGGCGTCGATCCGGCGGAATGCGCGGCGGTCGCTCCGCTCGACATCCCGCCGGCGCCGGGCGACGAGGCACCGAAGACGAGCTCCCCGTACGACGTGGTCGGCAAGACGATCGCCGAGCTGCAGGCCGACATGGAGGCCGGCGTGACCACCTCGGAGGAGATCACCCGCGCCTACCTGGACCGCATCCGCGTCTACGACACGGGGCAGTTCGGCTTCCACGCCTACATCCACGTCGCCGAGGACGCGATCGCGCAGGCCCGCGCCGCCGACCGGGCGCGCCGCGAGGGCGCCACGGGCGAGCTGCTCGGCATCCCGATCGCGATCAAGGACCTCTACGACACGAAGGACATGCCGACCACCGACGGCACGCTCGCGCTCGAGGACTGGCAGCCGAAGCGCGACGCCTACCAGGTCGAGCTGCTGCGCGAGGCGGGCGCCGTGATCATCGGCAAGGCCAACCTCTCGCAGTTCGCGAACTCCGGCTCCTACAGCGAGAGCGGCTGGGGCCAGGTGTGGAACGCGCTCTATCCGTCGAAGACGTCGTTCGGCTCGAGCGGCGGCTCGGCAGTCGCGGTCGCGGCCAGCATGGCCGCGGGCGCGATGGGCAGCCAGACCGGCGTCTCGCTGTACGCGCCGTCGACCGGCGCGAGCCTCGCCACCTTCCGTGGCACGGACGGCATGGCGAGCACCCGCGGCGTGATGCCGCTCACCTGGGCGCAGGACTACGCGGGGCCGATCGCGCGCGGCGTGACCGACCTCGCCTACCTGCTCAACGCGACCACCGGCACGGACCCCGAGGACCTGCTGCTCACCGCCGAGGCGGATGAGCACCGGCCCGAGGACTGGACGGACTACCTGGACGCGGACGCCCTCGAGGGCAAGCGCATCGGCTACATCCCGGGCTCGTTCGTCTCGGACTACGCCGACGACGGTACGGGCGAGGCCGTGATGTCGCACTTCGCCGATCTCGAGGCGGCGGGCGCCACCATGGTGGAGGTGCCCCCGACCCCGAGCTGCGGTCCCAGCCCCGGCGGCAACCGCAACCGCGAGGGCTGGGCGCGCTACATCGAGCTCCACGACGACTTCCCGTTCCCCAGCGGGAACGAGTTGCTCGCTTCGGAGCGCAACCTGCCCTACAACCGCAGCAACCCGTCCGAGACGCCGCGGATGACGCCCGAGCAGGTCGAGGCGTGGCTCGAGTACCGGCGCAACTGCAAGGAGATCATCGCCGCCTACATGGACGAGCACGAGATCGACGCGCTCGTCTACGCGGGGTTCATCTCCGACATGTTCAGCAACGACAGCGCCAGCGCCCAGCACTCCTCCGACCGCGGCACGGGCGTGATCACCTCGAACGTCGGACTGCCGACGGTCGTGGTGCCGGTCGGGACCAACCCGAATGGCTACTCGATCTCGATGCAGCTCGTCGGCCGCGCCTGGAACGACGCCGAGATCCTCGGCATGGGCTACGCGCTCGAGCAGCAGGCCCAGGGCCAGCAGCACGCGACCACGGCCCCGCCGCTCGAGTACGACCCACAGCTCGACCCCTCGCCGATCGAGGTGGAGGTTCCGGGCGAGCCGGTCACCGAGCCGCTCTATATCGAGGTCGCCGCGACGGCGCGAATCAAGCGCGGGCGGGCGATCGTGCGGTTCGCCAACAAGGGCGAGACGCGCGTGGTCGGCAAGCTGGCGCTGCGCGGGCGCGTCAATGGCAAGCGCCTGAGGCTCGGCAACACCAAGCTGAGCGTCGCGGCGCGCAAGACCGTGCGCGTGCGCGTGCCGCTCAACACTCGCGCCCGCAAGGCGCTCGGCAAGCGCAAGCGGATCGCAGTCACCGCGGTCTACAACCTGCGCAGCCCGAAGACGGGCGCGCGCATCCTCGGTACGCCGCGCGCGGCGTTCGGACCGGACGCGCAGGCGCAGTAGCCGTTGCCGGGAGGGCGGTGGTCCAGCGTGGCCGCCGCCCTCCCGCATAGGCTGTGCGCCATGGCAGACCTCGAGCAAGCCCTCGCGCTGGTCACCGATCCCGCGAATCTCTCCGAGATCAACCATCCCGGCGAGGGGCGGCGCTTCGCCGTGAACCAGAAGAAGGTGATCCGCCGTCTGCGCGACGCGGGCGCCGGCAAGGCCGAGGCGCGCGAGCTCGCGATCCAGGCGGTCTTCGAAGCCGGCGGCGGCGCCGAGCAGCGCTCCGCGCGCGAGGCGGGGACGATCGAGGATTGGTGGGTCCCCTTGAGCGCCGTGCGCTTCGAGGACTAGCCGACCGCCCACAACGGCCAGCCGCCTCACACCGAGGAGCTCAGCCGACCGGCACGGGCTGCACCGGGCCCTTCCCGCCCCCGCGCTTGGGCGGCGCGAGGCGGTTCGAGGCGACGCCGACCTGAGCCACCTTCCCGCGCCGCACGATGAAGACGCCGCGGCCGCCTGCCGCGCGCTTGGCGACCCAGACGCCGCGCTCAGAACGCGTGGCGATGCCGCGCAGGCGCCGCGCGCTCATTCCCGGGCGCACGCCCGCGAGCGTGTGGCGCGGGGCGTTGCTCAGCACGAGCCCGCTGTGGCCGTCGCGCATGAGGTAGGCGCGCACGTCTCCCCCGCCCTTCACGCACCAGCGCCACACGTCGGTGCGCTTCTGCGGCTGGCCGGCGCGCATGAGCAGCTTGCGCGCCCCGACGCCGACGGGCACCCCGGCGATGCCCTTCGCGCTCACGCGCGCCAGGCGCGAGCGACAGCCCGGCCCGGGCACTCCCACCGCGCGCTCCCAGGTCTGCAGGTAGGCCTCCGCCCCGCGCGCCATGTCGCGCACGATCGGCTCGCCCGCGATCATCCGCAGGTCCTCGACCCAGTCGGGATACAGCCCGTAATGGGCGACGCCGTCGGCGTTGATGTCCCAGGTGCGCTCGCCGGTCCGCGGGCGCTTGAGCGTGACGCCCCCGACGAACGACTTGAACGGGTACCGCACAGGATTGGGCCCGTTGCGGGGGTCGCCCTGCGCGGCAAGGCCCTGCATGTCCGAGCCGTAGCCGATCCCGAAGCGATAGCGCTTGGAGCGCACGCCTCGGTTGAAGTGCCAGCGCTCGACGAACCCCGCTGAATCCTTCGCCATCGGCGTCACCACGCCGCCGGCGCGCAGCACGCGCCGGTACGTCTTGTCGTCGGCCCAGGAGTGGCTCGAGACGACGCCCGAGTAGTCCTTGGACTCGATCAGCGTCATCGCCTGGTCGCGGGCCTTCGCGCTCAGGTGGTCGGGATCGACGAGCATCCCCCGCTTCATCATCTGGCGGATCAGGAACGCGCCCAGGTCGGAGAGGCCGCGTTGGTTGCAGTGCGGCCCCGGCCCGTAGACGGGGAGCTGGCCGGGCGCAAGCAGCGGCAGGAAGGCGAGCCCGATGTCGGTCTGCGTGATCTGCTCGCGGTCGTGCTGGTGGCCGTCGCATGTGTCCATCGCCCAGAAGCGACCGGTGTCGAGGAAGTTCGCCGTGTTCACGATGGGCCCGAGGATCTCGCCGTCGCCCGCGACCCCGCCGAAGGCGTTGTCGAACTTGTTGATCAGCTCCATCTGACGCACGCCGAGCTTGTGCGCCTCGGCCAGGCGCTCGGCGATCTGCGCCTTGTCGCACAGCGGCTGGTCGTTGCGCAACCCGCAGTCGAAGAGCTTCGACGTCTCGATACCGATCACGACGGCGAGCTTGCCCCGGTTGATCACCCGCCGCGCCTGGAACGGGTTCTTGACGAGGCGGAACCAGCCCTTGCCCGGGCCGCCCTCCTGGGCGTCGATATAGCGCTCGAGCTCGTACAGGTTCGCGATCTGGCGGCGAACCGACTGCATCTCGTTGCAGTTGTAGCCCGGGCGCTTGAAGGGGTAGATCTCGCAGAGCCCCTCGTTGTCGGTGTTGAGCGCCACCAGGACCCGCAGGCCGCCCATCCAGGCGCGCTCGAGCCACTTGTAGTAGACGCCCTCGTAGGTGAGCGAGCTGGGCCTCGGCCAGTCGCGGAACGTGGGCCAGCCCACCGTGTCGTGCACGTGGACCGGCGAGCCGTAGTTCAGGAAGTTGTGGACGGGCGCGAGGATGCCGTTCGGCCCCTCGACCTCGGCGCAGTCAGGCAGCGCGTAGGCGACGCCGTAGCGGTGCCACGGGCGCCCGCAGTGAAAGCGCCCGCCGATCGCCTCGAAGAACATGACGTGCAGGTGCGCGTCGAGAAAGCCCTCGACCTGTTCGAAGGGGCTCTCGCCGTGCGCCGGCACACCCCGCGCGCGTACCTCCGCCTCGGGGTAGACCTCACAGCCGCGCACGCGCTCGAACGTAAACCGCTCGCTCGTGCCGCGCGCGCCCGGAGCGCCCTGCGCGAGCGAGCCCTGCGCGTTCGCGGAGAGCGGCCGCGAGCTCGCCTGGTTGATCAGCCGGAAGGAACCCTCGCCGGCGGGGCGCACGTTCCACTCCGCCGCCGGGCTCGGCGAGCCGGCCACTGCGACGCCATCGCCCGCCGCCGCCAGGAAGCGCCGGTCGCTGTCGTAGAGCAGATAGCGGCCGAGCGTCGTCGCGCGCATGCGAAACGGCTCCGCGGCGGCCGAGCCGTCGGCGACATAGGAGCCGCCCTGCTTGCCGAGCGCCTTGCCGCTTGCCAGCGAGCGCACCTCGAAGCAGCCGTTCGCGATCGAGTACTTGGTGATCGGCGCGCGCGCGGACGCGGAGGCGCTCATACCCGCGAGCAACGCGAACGCGGCGAGCGCGCCCATTGCGGCCGATGCAACCAGTCGTCTCATCCCTAACCCCTGCCCGCCGGACGGCGGGCTCGGACCGCAAGCGATCGTAAGCGCTGCCCGCGAGCCGCGCGCCGCTTTGCCCGCTCAGCCCGCCTGGGGCTCGGGCTCGGCCTCCGGCGGCGCCTCGGTGATCGCCAGGGTGTCGGCCGCCGCGTTCTCGCGCCGCGAGAGCCACAGGAAGGGCAGCGCGAAGAGCTGGATCCCGGCGGAAGCCACATACGAAGCCCCATAACCCCACACGTCCGCGGCGCGCCCCAAGAGCGGCTGCGACCACACGCCGCCGGTTGAGGTCATCATCGAGTCGAAGGAGAGGATCGTCGCCCGCTGGCGCGAGGGAATGAGCCCGTTGAGGTAGGTCTGGCGGATCGGCATCGTCGCCGCGAAGAGGACCCCCCACCCCACCGTGAACAGGATCACGAGCCAGAAGCTGTCGGCGAGCCCGATCGCCAGCAGGCTGGCCACGCTGCCCGCGGCGGTCAGAAGCAGCGCGCTCGTGCGCCGGCGGAAGAGCATGCGGATCCGCGGCGCCGCGAGCCCGCCCACGATCTGGGCCGCCGCGATGATCGCGGCCGCGAGCCCCGCGATCATGTAGGCCTCGGGGTCGCCGTAGAGCTCGAGCAGGTACGGCTGCAGCGCGTAGAAGGCGTAGATGCCCACACCGCCCACGAAGAGCGCCTCCACCATGAGCCACTTCACCGCGGGCACGCGCCAGCCGTAGTCGATGGACGCGCTGGCGATCCGGCGCATCTCGACCAACGGCTGGCCGCGCTGCTCCGCCTGAAAGCCGATGTCGCGCATCGCGATGAAGGCGAACGCGAACATCGCGACGAGGATCGCTGAGCGCAGCACGAACGGCAGGCCCAGGCTGCCGATCTCAGCGAAGAAGCCGCCGGCCACCGAGCCGGTGAGCATGCCCACGCCCGTGACCATCTGCCCGCGGCCGAAGACCGCCTCCATCTCGCCGCGGAAGCCGCTCGCCTTGAGCGCGTCCACCAGCCACGCCTCGACCGCGCCGGAGAAGAACGTGAAGCCCAGCCCGAGCAGGATCGAGACCACCGCCCAGGCCCAGAAGGGCGCCGTGATCTCCCAGAGCAGGACGTACAGCAGGGTTGAGCCCGCCAGGGTGAGCGTGCCCCACAGATACGAGGCGCGCCGTCCCACGGTGTCGGCGACCACGCCCGTAGGCACCTCGAAGAGCACCATGCCCGCCGTGAAGAACGCGTTCGCGGCGAAAGCCTCGAGGTTGGAGAGCCCGGCGTCGAGCAGGAAGATCGTGTTGATCCCCCAGATCAGCGAGGCCGCGAGCGTGTTGCCCAGCATGAGCGTCAGATAGACGCGCTGGATCGAGCGAGGGGTCGTCGCGGCGACGGTCAAGTGCATCCCACTCTAAGACCGGCGCAAGGCCGGCAAATGATCGAGTGCACAGAAATCCCCCTCGCGGCAACCCGCGGTGGTGACGGGCGCGTGCGATCATCGGCTCGATGCTCGGACAGGTCTCGATCGACCGGCGCTACAACGGCCCGCCCGCGAGCGCTCAGGGCGGCTACGCCTGTGGGACGCTGGCGCGCTTCATCGGCGGGCCGGCGGAGGTCACCCTGCGGCTGCCGCCGCCGCTCGATCAACCCCTGGATGTGGTCGAGTCGGACGGGCGAGTCCAGATGCGCTCGGGCGAGGATCTCATCGCCGAGGCGCGCCCGCTGCCGAGCGTCGACGTCGAGCCGCCGGTGCGGCCGTTCCTGGCCGACGCCGAGGCGGCGAGCCACCGCCACCCCGGCAAGGATCGCGACCACCCGTTCAAGACCTGCTTCGTCTGCGGGCCCGAGCGCGCGGATGGGCTGCGCGTGAGCGCCGGCCCGCTGCCCGCTGCCCAGGAGGTGGGCGCAGCACCGTTCACGGCCGAGGAGTGGCTCTGCGAGGACGGCGTGGTGCGTCCCGAGTTCATCTGGGCCGTCCTCGACTGCCCGAGCTATACGCCGGGCATGTGGCAGCGCGAGCGCATGAGCCTGCTCGGCCGCTTCGCCGCCGAGCGGCTGCGCGAGGTGCACGCCGGCGAGCGGCTCGTCGCGATCGGCTGGGACCTCGGCGGCGAGGGCCGCAAGCACACCACCGCGTCGGCGCTGCTCACCGACGACGGCGAGCTCGTCGCGCGCGCGAAGGCCGTTTGGATCGAGCCGCGCGGCTGACTCAGCGCGCGCCCCGCACCCGCACCGCCGCCGAGCGCTTGGGCAGGTGAGTTCCGTCGGCGCTACGGCCGGTGACGACCACCCCGAGCTTGTAACGAGCGCCGGGCCGCAGCTTGCGCTTGGCCTTGAGCCGCAGGCGTACGGTCTTTGCCTTCCCGGCCCCGATGCCGCCCGCCTGCCTGCAGCCCTTCGCGCCGCCCAGCGGCTTGAACGCCCGCTTCGACTTCTTGGGGAGCTTCGGGCAGACGCGGACCTTCCCGGCGGGCACCGCGCCGCGGTTGCGAACCCGGACCTTCACGGTCAGCTTCTGACCCTTCCTCACGCGCTTGCGCGCGGTGGCCTTCGCCACGACGCGGGCCTTGGCGCCGGGATCCGAGCGGGCGATCCGCAGCGTCCCGTTGTCGTCCTCGTCGAACTGGAGCCAGGTCGCGGTCGCGACGCCGTCGGGCCCGGCGGCCACCGAGGGCTGCTCGCTCCCATCCGGTCCGAGCTCGCGCCGCGGCCCGAGCTCGCCATCGACCAGCTCGCGCCCCCAGACCGCCCGGTCGAGCTCCCAGACAAACGCTGCTGATTCCTCGCCCGTGACGGCGATGTCCATCCAGCCCTCTTCCACCAGCTCGGTGTCCTCACCACCGAGCTCGAAGGTGTCACCGAGCGCACCATCGCTCTCCCAGACGCGCGCGCGCGGGACGACGATGTCCTCGGGTTCGCTATCGAGCTCCGCGGCCCACCCGATCACGGCATCGCCAGTCGGGGTCACCGCGAGCGCGGTCTCCCGGCGGGCGCGCCCGGTGGACGGCGAGATGTCCACGGGCTCCCCCGGAGAGGCGCCGGGAGGCAGCCTGCGGGCGCGAATCCACGTGGCGCCGGTCTCCTGCTGCTGCCAGACGATCGTTGCAACCCCCGCGGCGTCGACGCCCACGCTCGGCCCGAACCCGGAGTCATCGCCGTTCAGCGGCGGCGGAGAGATCGCGTGCGCCGTCGCGTGCAGATCACCATCGGCGTCGATCTGACGCACGTAGACGGTGTATCCGAAGCCGTTGAACTGGATGAAGCCCACCGTGACCACGCCCGCGGCCTCGCCGCCGGGCGCGACAGCGGCGACGGGGGTGGAAGCGCTGTCGCCGAGCGGCGAGATGAACTCCTTGTTCGTGAGGGTGTCATCAGGGCCGATCTGGCGCACCGCGATCCGAGCGGGAAAGACGGATTGGTCGCTCCAAACGATCGTCGCCTTGCCGTCTGGCGCCACCGCCAGGTCGAACTCCGAGAGGTCGGTGGCGATCGAGTGGGTCACCGGGGCGGGCTCTCCGGAGGGATCGATCCGACGGGCAGAGAGGGTCCGCGGGCCCTCGAGGTAGCCGTCCCCCCAGGCGACGACCACGGAACCGTCAGCGGCGGGCTCCGCGACGACCGCATCGATCTCGTCGCCATCGCCGATTTGGAATGAGGGTCCCAGGGGAGCGCCACCGGGACCGAAGCGCCGAGCGTGTACGCCGGGCTCGCCCTCGTACCCCCACACCACCGTCGCGACGCCATCGGGCGAGACCGCGACGTCCGACGTGAACACGGGGCCGGTAGCGACGGTCTTTGCGGGAAGCCAGGCGGCGCTCGCCGACCCGGCGAGAGCGACGCCGGCGGCCAGGGCGGCCGCAATTCCAAGCAGCATGATCCGCGCGCCGGCAAACCGCCGGCGCCTCGTCGGCCGCGATCCCTTCATTCCTGAACTCCCCTCGTGAGTAACCCGTGTCGGACGCGCACGGTAACCGCGTACGTCCAGGCGCGCAAGGTTGCCGCTCTCGGATATCGGTCCGTCGCCCGCGCGCGGGATTGCTCAGCGCGCGCCCCGCACCCGCACCGCCGCCGTGCGCTTAGGCAGGCGAGCTCCGTCGGCGTCGCGGCCGTTGACGATCACGCCGAGCTTGTAGCGGGCTCCGGGCCGCAGCTTGCGCTTGGCCTTGAGCCGCAGGCGCACGGTCTTCGCCTTCCCGGCCGGCAGCTCGCGCACGCGTTTGCAGGCGCCCGCTTTGAAGGCGCGCTTCGCCTTGCCCTGTAGGCGCGGGCAGACTCGTACGCCGCGGGCCGCGCCCCGCCCGCGGTTTTGGACCCGGACCTTGACGGCGAGCTTGGCACCGCGCTTCACGCGCTTGCGCGCCTTGGCGCTCGCCCGCAAATTGGGTCGCGCGAAGGGCTCAAGCCAGGCGATCTGCACCATGGGCAGCTCCGCCGCCTCGTCGAGATGGCTCCAGATGGCGGTCACGCGCCCTTGAGCGTCCGCGGCGGCACGGGACAGCAGGCTGGGATTCTCCCCGAGCACGACGCGCTTGCGGAGCTGACCCCCGACGAGGTCTCGGCTCCAGACGTGGGCTAGTTGGGCCTCAGGGTTGAGGAGCGACCAGATCAACGTCGCCCGGCCGTTACGCGGCACGACGATCTCAAGCCAGCGCCGATCGTCTTCCGCGTTAGTTCCGGGCTCGGGCCCCAAGACGAGTACGTCACCGAGTTCGCCTGTTACCCCGAACTCCCGCGCTCGCGCAAGAAAAATGTCGCCCTCGAGACGCTGAGCCCAGCCGACTACCGCGTCCCCGTTCGGGGCCACGCCCACAACCGGGAGCTCGGCCCCGGATCCCGAGATATCGACGGGCACGCCGAGCGTCCCGTCCGCACTCAGCCGGCGCGCGCGAATCCAGACCGAGCTCGACGACGCCTGCTGCCAGGCGACTGTGGCCGTTCCCTGCGCGTCGACTGCGATGCGCGGCTCATATGCGGAATCGTTGTTCGACTGCGGCACCGGCGAGATGTTGTAGCTCGTCTCATCGACGACCCCCTCGGGGGAGATCCGGCGAACCTGCGCCACGTACCCCTCGCCCACGATGCGGATGAACGCGACGCTCACGGTGCCCGCCGCCTCGCCCGACTTGGCCACGGCGACCGCAGGTTCCCCAGCGGTCTCGCCCGCTTCGGACAGGAACTGCTTCCCGGTGGGGGCGCCGCCGGGGAGGAGCTGGCGCACTGCGATGCGGCTCGGCTGAACCGAGCCGTCCTCCCAGACGAGCGTCGCCCGGCCGTCCGGCGCGACGGCGAGGTCGGTGCGCTGCAGGTTCGTTGCGACGTCGTGCGTCGTCGGTTCCGGCTCGCCATCCGGGCCGATCCACCGGGCCTTGAGTTGCCGCGTCGAGAGCGACCCGCCGTGCGACCAGGCCACCAGCACCGAGCCGTCCGCGGCCGCGCCCGCGTGGACCGCCGTCACGTCGGCATCGCCGCTGAGCTCAAGCACCGGGCCGAGCGGTTCGCCGTCAGGCCCGAATTGCCGGGCCTTGATCCCCGCTGTCTCCAACCCCTTCCACGCGACCGTGGCCGTGCCGTCGGGCGCCACGGCGAGCGCCGATAGGCGCGCGATCTCCGGCGCGACGATCTTCGGCTGCGACCAATCGGCATTGCTCGAGCCGGCAGCGCCGAATGCCACCCAACCCCCGACGATCGCAACAACAAGCGCTCGACCGGCCATCCGCCGGCCGGGTGCCGCCCAGATGGCTCGCATCCCTGTCTCCCTTGGTGAGTAACCCCTTGTCCCTTGCGACCCTAACGCAGTGGGACGTGCACGCGGGTCCACCCCCCTTAGACGGCGAAGCCCCCGCCGGCGGCGGGGGCTTCTGCAAGCGGCTGATGGGATTCGAACCCACGACCTTCTGCATGGCAAGCAGACGCTCTAGCCAACTGAGCTACAGCCGCGTATGTGAGCGGGAAGTTTAGCCAGCCGGCGGCGGTTCGTCAGGCGGCGTCCAGCGCCTCGTTGACGAGCTCGTCGGCCCGCTTGTTGTGCTCGCGGCGCACGTGGCGGATCTCCCAGCGGTCGAAATCCGCGAGCGCGGCTTTGACCGCGGCGTGCAGCGGCTTGAGCCCAGCGTCCTTCACCCGGTACTCGCCGCGCACCTGCTTGACGACCAGCTCGGAGTCCCCGACCAGCTCGAGCTCGCGCGCGCCCTGCTCGGCGGCGAGCGCGATGCCCGCGAGCAGCGCTCGGTACTCGGCGACGTTGTTGGTCGCCACGCCGATCACCTCGCTGCGCTCGGCCAGGACATCGCCGGCGGGGGTCGTTACGACGGCGCCGATCGCCGCCGGGCCCGGGTTTCCCCGGGCGCCCCCGTCAACGTTCACCACGACCTTCACGGCGCGGCATTCAATCGCAGAACGCCCTTCTCCCCCGCGCTCGCGTTCCAATCGCGCAAGTGCTCGGGCAGCTCGGCGACCTCGTCGCCGCGGGCGACCTGCTCCACCTTGCCGCTGGGCAGCACCTCCCAGCGGTACCAGGAGAGCTCCCATGCGACCGTGATCTCGGCGAGCTTCGGCGCCGCGAGCGGGTGCACGCTGACCAGCGGCTCTCCCAGCGAGCGCGTGAGCCCCGCGACCTTGCGCGGCTGGTCGGTGGCGTTGAAGAACTCGAGCGCCAGGCGCGCGGCGCGCTCGGGGGTGCGGGCCCCCTCCTCGAAGATCAGGGCAGGCGTCGACGGCTTCGGGGGCGGCTCGGGCTCCGGCTCCGGCTTGGGCCGGCGCGCCCTGCTGAGCCGATCGCCCGCCTGCTCGCCGACCCGGCGGAAGCGCTCGCGCAGACGGAAGCGCGAGGCGCGCACGGGTGGCTCCTCACCCGTCGAGCGGGCCGCGAATGCCGCCGGGATCCAGCCCGCCGACTCGGCGGACCCCTTGCACAGCGGGCACACCAGCACGTGCTCACCGTCGCCGGTCACGTACTCGGTCGGCCGCTCGCCGCGCAGGATCGTACGGTCGCAGACCGCGCAGATCGGGTACTCCTCGGCGTCGTGCTCGTTCACCGTTGCTGAACGTAGCAACGGCGCTAAAGGGGACCGTAAGCGGGGAAATTTTGTTCGCCGGGGCGCCCGTGAATGTGGCTCAGGCGCCGACCTGCTCGGCTTCCTTGCTGCGCGCGATCACCTGTTGGGCGATCTGCGCGGGCACCTCCTCGTAGCGGGCGAACTCGAGCGTGTACTCCCCGCGGCCGCCCGTGATCCCGCGCAGCACGGGCGCGTAGTCGAGCACCTCCGCCATCGGCACCTCGGCCTTGATCTCGGTCGCAGCGCCTTTGGGCTCCATCCCGAGCGGGTGGCCGCGCCGCGAGTTGAGATCGCCGATCACGTCGCCGACGCAGTCCTCGGGCGCTGAGATCGTCATCTGGACGATCGGCTCGAGCAGGTACGGGTCGGCCTCGGCGGCCGCCTGCTTGAACGCCATCGAGCCGGCGATCTTGAAAGCCATCTCGGAGGAGTCGACCGAGTGGTACTGCCCGTCGACGAGGCGCACCCGCACGTCGCGCATCGGATAGCCGGCGAGGACACCCTTGGCCATCTGCTCGGCGATGCCCTTCTCGACCGCGGGGATGAAGCCGCCCGGGATGACGCCGCCCTTGATCTGGTCGATGAACTCGAAGCCGGTGCCGGGCTCCGCGGGCTCGATCTCGATCTGGCAGTCGCCGAACTGCCCGCGCCCGCCCGTCTGCTTCTTGTAGCGGGCGTGCGCCTTGGCCGGCCGGCGGATCGTCTCCAGGTACGGAACCCGCGGCGGGTGCAGCTCGATCTCCGCCCCGAAGCGCTCGCGGATGCGATCCACGATCACCTCGACGTGGACCTGCGTGAGCCCGGCGATGATCTGCTCGCCCGTGTCGGGATCGCGGTGCACGTCGAGGGTCGGGTCCTCCTCCTCGAGGCGGCGGATCGCCGCGGCGGCGCGCTCGTCGTCGCCCTTCGACTTGGGCTCGTAGGCGAACGCCATCACCGGCTCCGGCAGATCGAGCGGCGGGAAGTGGATCTGGGTCGGCTTCTCGGCGAGCACGTCGCCTGCCCGCGTCTCCTTGAGCTTGGGCACCGCGCCGATGTCGCCCGGTCCGAGCTCATCGACGTGGGTCATCTCCTTGCCGCAGAGCTGCGCCAGCTGGCCGATGCGCTCCTTGGCGTCGCGCGTAGCGTTCAGGACCTGCGAGTCGGACTTGAGGACGCCGGACTCCACGCGCAGCAGGTTGATGCGCCCGGCGTACGGGTCGGCCGTCGTCTTGAAGACGTAGGCGAGCATCCCCGCGTCCTCCTCGGGAGCGATGTCCTCCTCCGCGTCGTCCTCGCCCAGCGCGTGGATCGCGCCGCGCAGCGCCGGCGAGGGCAGATCCTCGACGAGCGCGGCGAGCAGCCGGTCGGAGCCCAGGTTCTTCGTGGCTACGCCGCAGGTGACCGGGAACAGGTGCCCCTCGGTGACGCCCTTCTTGAGCGCCTGCACGGTCTCCTCGTGTGAGATCTCGTCGCCCTCCAGGTAGCGCTCCATGAGCTCGTCGGAGTTCTCGGCGACCTCGTCCATGAGCTTCTCGCGGTACTCCTCGGCGAGCGGACGCAGATCGTCAGGGACCGGGATCTCGCGGGCGCTGCCGCGGCCCTCGCCTTCGTATTCGAAGCCCTTCATGTCGATCAGGTCGATCACGCCGCGCACGTCGTGCTCGGCGCCGATCGGGATCTCGGTGGCGACGACGTGCGGGCCGAACGAGCTCTTGAGCTGTTCGAGCGTGCGGAAGAAGTCCGCGCGCTCTCGGTCGAGCATGTTCACGAACACCAGGCGGGCCAGGCCCTCGTCGGCGGCGCGCTGCCAGAGGCGCTCCGTGTTCACCTCGACGCCCATCACCGCGTTCACCACGACCACCGCCGAGTCCACGACGCGCAGCGGCGCGACGACGTCCGCGATGAAGCTCGGCTCCCCCGGCGTATCGATCAGGTTGATCTTGCGGTCCTCGTACTCGAGCGAGGCGACCGCGGCGTCGATCGTCATCTGGCGCTCGCGCTCGTCGTCGGCGTAGTCGAGCACGGTGGAGGCGTCGGCGACCGAGCCCATCCGGTTCACCGCCCCTGCCTCGAAGAGAATCGCTTCGGCCAGGCTGGTCTTACCGCTGCCCCGGTGACCGATCAGCGCGACGTTCCGGATGCGATCGGGAGCCCTGTGCCCCATCTCGCAGCAACATATACCCCGCTTGGGGACTGAGCAAGACGCGGCTTTTGGCCCCGCGGCGCGGCGGGCTAGAGGGGCGCGGCCTGAAAGCGCGAGCGCAAGCCGAGCACGGCCTTCGTGTGCAGCTGCGAGACGCGCGACTCGGTGACGCCCAGCACCTCGCCGATCTCGCGCAGCGTGAGGCTCTCGTAGTAGTAGAGGGCGATCACCAGGCGCTCGCGCTCGGGCAGGGCCTCGATCGCGTCGGCCAGCCGGTCCTTCACCTCCGCGGCGCGCGCCTCGGCCGCGGGATCGACCGCCTTGGGGTCCTCGATCGTGTCGAGGATGGAGATGTCCCCCCCGCCCCCGCCGTCCGGGTCGGCGAAGGTCCACAGATCGTCGAGGGCGAGCACCGACGAGTTCGCGATCTCGAGCAGGACGTCGCGGAAGTCCTCGACGCCCATCCCGAGCGCGTTCGCCATCTCTTCCTCGCTGGGCGCGCGGCCGAGCGTCGCCTCGAGCTTGGCGTATGCGCGCTCCACGTCGCGGGCGCGCGAGCGCACGCTGCGCGGCACCCAGTCGAGCGAGCGCAGCTCGTCGATGATCGAGCCCTTGATGCGCTGCACGGCGTAGGTCTCGAACTTGATGTGGCGCTCGGGCTCGAAGCGCTCGATCGCGCCGATCAGGCCGACGAGGCCGTAGGAGACCAGGTCGGACTCCTCGACATGCGAAGGCAGACCGGCCGCCATCCGGCCGGCGATGAACTTGACGAGCGGCGAGTAGGCGACGACCAGGCGCTCGCGAGCGCGCTCGTCACCCTCTTCCTTGTACCGGCGCCAGAGGTCCCGTAGCTCTACTGCCTTGATGTCTAAATCCATCGAAGGGGTTTGGACAAAGTACCCGGGTTACGCGCGCGGATGCGCACGCTCGTACTCGCGCTGCAATCGCGATGGCTCGACGCGCGTGTACACCTGGGTGGTCGAGACACTTGAATGACCCATCAGCTCCTGGATCGCGCGCAGGTCGGCGCCGCCCTCGAGGAGGTGGGTCGCGAACGAATGGCGGAGCGCGTGCGGCGCGACTCGCCCGGCGACCGCGAGCTCGCGGACCCAGCGCGCCAGCCGCCGGCGGACGTCCGACGTGCTGAGCCGCCGGCCCGTGCGCGAGAGGAACAGCGCCTTCTCGGAACCCCCGCCGGCGAGCGCCGGGCGGGCGCGCTCCAGGTAGCGGCGCACCGCGCGCTGCGCCGGCTCGCCCATCGGCACGAGCCGGTGCTTCGAGCCCTTGCCGAAGACCCGGACCGACTCGTTCTCGAACTCGAGCGCGTCGGTGTCGAGCGCGACGACCTCCTCCGCGCGCAGCCCGCACGAGTAGGCGAGCTCGAACATCGCGCGGTCGCGGATCTCCAGCGGCGTGCTCGCCGGGATGCGGTCGAGCAACGCCGCGATCTCATCCCGGCCGAGGGCGCGCGGCAGGCGCTGGTCGCGCTTGGGCGTCGGCAGCAGCTCGGCCGGGTTGTCCGGCGCCCGGCCCGAGCGCGCGAGGTGCTCGTGAAAGCTCCGCACGGCGGCCAGCTTGCGAGCGACGCTCGCGCGCGCGAGCCCGCGCTCGGAGAGGTGCGCGGCGAACCCGCGCAGGTCGCGGTAGCGCAGCGAACCCGGCTCGCCGCCGCGTTCACTGGCCCATTCCGCGAGCTCGCGCAGGTCCGTCTCGTAGGCGCGCAGCGTGTTCGGCGAGGCACCTCGGGTGCGCAGCTCACGCGCGAATCCGAGCAGCGCCGCCTCCCACTCGGCGCTCAGCTCCCTCCCCTGGGTGTCCGTTGCCGTCACGTTGTGGGGCTCTTTCCGCGTGGACGATCGATTACCTGTTCATGCAAGCGATCGGGCGAGCCCGATTGCGTCCGCTCCCCCTAGCCGATGTAGATCGGCGTGCCGACCGGGACCTGGTCGTAGAGTTCGATCACGTCTTCCACGGCCATCCGCACGCAGCCGTGCGAGGCCGCGCTCCCCAGCGAGCCGACGTCGTCGGTGCCGTGGATGCCGGCGCCGTCGTAGATGCCGAGCCAACGCGCCTTGAGCGGGTTGTTGGGAGCGCCGCCCGGGATGACCTTGCCGCGCAGATCGCCTGCCCAATCCGAATCCGGCACGCTCCAGGCAGGATCGACCGCCTTGTTCTGGATCTCATAGAGGCCCGTCGGCGTGTCGTAGCCCTGGGCGCCGATCGCGACCGTGTAGGTCTTCGCGAGCTTGAGGTTCTTCCAGAGCTTCAGCTTGAAGTTGGCGCGATCCACCGTCAGGTAGACCGGGTACTGCTCAGCGAGCTCCTTGGTCGTGACCTCGGGCTTGACCTTGTCCGCCTTCGCCTTCACCGTGCGGTGCGACGGGCTCTGGATCGCATTGGCGAGCTCCGTGCGCAGATCGTCCTCGCGCAGCGCCCGGCCCGGCTGCGAGGGCACCGGGTCGATCGAGCTCGGCGACGGCTCCACGGATGCGTTCACCGGGTCGCGGTTGATCTCGGCGGCAACCTTGGCGACGAACTCGTCGACCGCCTGCTCGTCGTAGCGCACCTCGGGCTGGATCGCACGCTCGACCTCGCCGCCCGTCAGGTACCGGAAGACCCGCGAGGGCAAGCTCCCCTCCTTGCTCGCCTCGAGCGCGCTCTCCACCGACGCCGCGATGTCGGAGCGGAGGTTGAGCTTCTTCGGGCTGAGCTTGTACTTGACCCCGTCGTACTTGACGACGACCGGTTTCTCGAGCGGCTCGACGAGCTGCTGGCGTACGGCCCGGCGCGCCTCGTCCGCGGTCATCCCACCGACGTCCACGCCACCGATCGTCACGCCCTCCGCGATCTGGTCGGAGCGCGAGTTGTCGAGCGCGTACGCGCCCCCCGCAACGGCGAGGAGCGCAAGCACGGCGAAGACGATGGCGATGTGAGCCTTGCGTCGCACTGCGGGTGAGTGTAGGTGTCACGTGGGTTGCTGCCCACCCCTGGACCCCCCACGCAAAGGAATTTGCGCCTGCAATTGGACGGAAAACCGAGGCGCCGGGAGGGATCGGGGCTAGATGCCCAGCACCTCGCCGTCCGCCTCCACGCCCTCTTGGGGGCCGCGGCGGTCGCGGCGCACGTGCGGGCTCCAGCGCAGGAAGGCCTCCACCTCGCGCTCGTAGGTGTACTCCGGCTCGAGCCCGCGCTTGACGGGATCGACCCGCAGGTGCTCACCGAGGCGCTGGACGGCCTCGCGCGAGGTGTGCGTGTAATCGAAGCCGGCGGACTTGAGCTTGCGGTTGTCGAGCCCGCGTCCGAAGCGCAGCAGGTTGAGCAACTCGTCCGGCACGCGGGCCCCGGCGAGCCGCAGGGCGCTCGCCAGCAGGCCGGTGCCGACCGGTGGCACCACGGGCGCGGGCCGCTTGCCCAGCAGCGAGATCACCTCGGAGAGCACCAGCACCCCGTCGCCCGCGACGTTGTAGACGCCCGCCAGGTCGTTCAGCGTGAGGAACTCGAGCGCGCGCACGACGTCGTCCTCGTGCACGAACTGCAGGCGCGGGTCGAAGCCCAGGATCATCGGCACGACGGGCAGGGCGAAGAGGCGCGTCAACGCCGTGTCCAGGCGCGGCCCCAGCACGTTCGTGCAGCGCGCGACGGCGACGCCGACCCGCGGCGTCGTCGCGGCGAACTCGGCGACCGCGGCCTCCGCCTCGACGATGTCGCGCTCGAGCGCGGTCCGCGGCGGGTGGGGACGGGCCATGTCCTCCGTGAAGAAGGCCGGGTCGTCCTGCTCGGAGCCGTAGTAATGGGCCGAGCTCTTGAAGACGAACCTGCGGACGGTCTCGCACTCCTGGCAGGCCGCGAGGATGCTCATCGTCCCGATCACGTTGTTGTCGTGCGCGTCGGCCGGCGGCAGTGTCAGCGAGTTCACGGCGAGCCGGGTGTCGACGACTGTGTCGATCTCCGCGGCGCGCACGATCCGCGCCAGCAGCGAGTGGCGGTTGGAGACCTTCACGAACTCGGTGCGCTCGAGCTCCACCCGCGGCTCGGCCGAGTCGATGCCGATGATCGCTTCGATCTGCGGGTGGCCCTCCAGCGCGCGGGCGAAGCGCCCACCCCAGTCGGTCGCCAGGCCCGTGACGAGGACGCGACGCGTTGTCCCGCCCTCGCCGCTCATCCGAACCACACCGAGCGGCGCTCGGCCAGCATCTCGTGGAGGTTCTCCTGGATGCGCGCGCGGATCTCCTGCGCGACCGTCTGCACGAGCGCGCGGTCGTCGGCCGCCTCCCGTCCGCCGAGGGCAACGGTGTCGATCGGCTCCAGGAAGCGGATCTTGAACTTGGCGGGGAGGAACGCCAGCATGCCCAGCGGCCCGAGCCAGGGGAACGTCGGGGTGATCGGGAAGTAGATGAGCCCGGTGAGCTTTCGCAGGAGGCCCACCTGCGCGAAAACGGGCATCGCCTCCTCCGAGCCGACGAGCGCGATCGGGACGAGCGGCACCTCGGCGCGCATCGCCGCCTGGACGAAGCCGCCGCGGCCGAAGCGGCGCAGCTTGTAGCGGTCCTTGAAGAGCTTCTCGGTGCCCTTGCGCCCCTCGGGGAAGACGAGCACGCACTCGCCCTCGTCGTAGAGGAGGCGCTGCACGTTCGCGGGATGGGCGGCGACGCCCCCCAGCTTCGGCACCAGCATCGAAAAGCCCGGATAGCCCTTGAAGAAATGCTCGACCGTCAGATAGAGGCGGCGGGACGCGGGGTGCTCGTCGCGCAGCGCCTTGGCGATCATCGACGCGTCGGGCGGCAGGGCGCCGGCGTGGTTGGAGACGAGCAGGGCGCCGCCCTCGCCCGGCACGTTCTCGATCCCCTCGACCTCGACGCGGAACCAGTAGCGGTAGAAGAACTCGTACAGGGTGCGGTCGAACGCGCCCTCGACGCGCTCTGACCGCCCCCAGTCGTTGACCAGGCGCTCGGGTTCGATCGCCGGCAGGAGGGCCCGCCGCTCCTCCGGCGCCGCCGGTAGCGCGGCCTCGCGTGGCGCCGCGTCGTCCCCCTCGTCCGTCTGCTCGACGGTCGCGCCCAGTGGTGTGCGATCGCTCGCCATTGCCGCCATTCTCGCAAGCTGCCCCGCCGGGGGCGAAACAAGCCGGGGTCGCGCCGGGTTTACCATCCATTGCGACAAAGCCGCGCCCGAGGTAGGAGGACCGCGGCTCATATCGGAGGGGATGGCCATGAGAGAGAACCGCCCGGACCTGCAGTCCCTGCGCGATGCGTGGGAGACCGCTTGGAGTCAGCTGTCCGCGCAACGCCGTGATGGGGAGCTTCCCGACCCGAGCCCGCCCGAGGGGCCCGATCCGTACGGGAACCCCGATCCCGAGTGGATGCGGATCGACTGGCGCCGGTACCTGCGGCGCGTGGAGGTCGGCGGGACCTCAGTGAATTACGTCGACGCGGGGCCCTTGGAGGGCGAGCGCGGACTCGATCTGGTCCTCGTCCACGGCCTCGCCGGCTGCTGGCAGAACTGGCTCGAGACGATCCCGGCACTCGCCCGGCGCCACCGCGTGCTGGCGCTCGATCTGCCGGGCTTCGGTCACTCCCCCATGCCCCCGTGGGAGATCTCCGTCTCCGCGTACGGGCAGCTGGTGCACGACTTCAGCGAGGCCGTGGGCGTGGCGGAGGCCGCGGTCGCGGGCAACTCGCTGGGCGGGTTCGTCGCCGCCGAGGCGGTGGCCAGCGATCCCGAGCGCTTCGACAAGCTCGTCCTCGTCTCCGCCGCCGGGATCTCGCATGCGCAGATGCGCCGCGAGCCCGCGGAGTTCGCCGGCCGGCTCGCGGTCGCGCTCGCACCGATCGCGCTCAGCTTCCAGGCGCAGACGATCCGCCGCACACGGCTGCGGCGCGCGCTCTTCGGCGGGGTCTTCCACAAGCCGGAGGAGCTCCGTAAGGAGCTCCTATACGAGCAGTACGTGAACGGCGCCAACGCCCCCGGCTTCCTACCGGCGCTCACGACGCTCGCGGGCTACGACTTCCTCAACCGGCTCGAGGGGGTCGAGACGCCCACGCTGATCGTGTGGGGACGCAACGACCGCATCGTCTCGCCGGTGGACGCGATCGGCTACAGCCAGCTGCTGCGCAACTCGCAGACGGTGATCATGGACGAGACCGGGCACTGCCCGATGCTCGAGCGCCCCGTGCGCTTCAACCGCCTGCTCGAGGCGTTCCTGGATCAGTAGAGCGCGCTCAGCCGGTGACGGCGCCGAGCGCCGCGGAGGAGACCGAGTTCGCGTACTTGGCCATCACACCGGTGCGGAACTCCGGCTCGGGCGGCTCGTACGCCTCCACGCGTCGCGCGATCTCCTCGTCGGACAGGTCCACCTCGAGCTTGCGCGCGTCGATGTCGATCGTGATTTGATCGCCCTCCTGCACCGCGGCGATGGGACCGCCCTTCACGGCCTCCGGCGCGACGTGGCCGATCATGAGGCCGCGCGTTGCCCCCGAGAAACGCCCGTCGGTGAGCAGCGCGACGTCCTCGCCCAAGCCCTCGCCGACGATCGCCGCGGTCACCTGCAGCATCTCGCGCATGCCGGGCCCGCCCGAGGGACCTTCGTTGCGGATCACGATGATGTCGCCCGGGTTGATCTCCTGCGCCTTGACCGCGCGGAAGCACTCCTCCTCGGACTCGAACACGCGGGCCGGGCCGGTCTGCCCGCGCCGCTCGGTGCCCGCGAGCTTCACGACGGCGCCCTCGGGGGCGAGGTTGCCGCGCAGGATCGCGAGGCCGCCCTCGGGCTTGAGCGGGTCAGAGAGCGGGCGCACGACCTCCTGGCCGGGCGTCTCCTTCGCGAGATCGGCCTCCTCGCCGATCGTGCGGCCGGTGACGGTGATCGAGTCGCGATGCAGGAGCCCGGCCTCATCCAGGCGGTTGAGGATCAGCGGGACGCCGCCCGCGCGATAGAGGTCGGTGGCGACGAAGCGGCCGCCGGGCTTGAGGTCGGCGAGCAGCGGCGTGCGCTTGGAGATGCGCTCGAAGTCGTCGATGGAGAGCTCCACGCCGGCCTCGCGCGCGACCGCGAGCAGGTGCAGCACCCCGTTGGTGGAGCCGCCGGACGCGGAGACGCAGGCGATCGCGTTCTCCAGCGACTCGCGCGTGATGATCTTGCTCGGGCGCAGATCCTCGGACAGCACGTTCATGACGAGCTCGCCGATGCGCTCGGCGACGGTGCCCTTCTCGTCGTCCTCGGCCGGGACCATCGCCGAGCCGCCCGCCGAGAGGCCGAGCGCCTCGAACGCGCAGGCCATCGTGTTCGCGGTGAACTGCCCGCCGCAGGCGCCGGCGCCGGGGCTGGCGTGGTTTTCCAGGTCGATCAGATCCTCTTCGGACATCTGCCCCGAGTTGTAGGCGCCGATCGCCTCGAAGACGTCGAGGATGGTCACGTCGCGGCCGCGCCAGCGGCCCGGCGCGATCGAGCCGCCGTAGAGCAGCACCGACGGGATGTCGAGCCGGGCGAGCGCCATCGCGCAGCCGGGGATCGTCTTGTCGCAGGCCGAGAGGGCGATGACCGCGTCGAACTGGTAGCCGCGCACGGCGAGCTCGATCGAGTCGGCGATCACCTCGCGCGAGATCAGCGAGGCCTTCATGCCCTTCGTGCCCATGGTCACGCCGTCGGAGACCGCGATCGTGTTGAACTCCATCGGCGTGCCGCCGGCGGCGCGGACGCCCGCCTTGACGTGCTCGGCGAGGCCGCGCAGGTGGAAGTTGCAGGGCATCGCCTCGATCCAGGTGTTGGCGATGCCGATCGTCGGGCGCTTGAGCGCATCGTCGTCGAACCCGATCCCCTTCATGTACGCGCGGGCGTGCGCGCGGTCGGGCCCGTCGAATACCGCCTTGGAACGGGGTCGGGGGAAGGCGGTCTTCGTGTTTCCGTTGCGCTCGCTCATGGCGCGCAAGTCTACGGGCGCGGACGGCTGTCCTGCGCGCAGCGCCGGGGCTCTGGGCAACTAGGCCAGGCGACGGCCGAGCGCGTAGCCCGCCGCCGCGGCCAAGATCCCGCCGGCGACGGAGGCCACGAGGTAGGCGAGCGCCCTGCCAGGCTCACCGGCATCCGCGTCGAGCACGATCTGCACGGAGAACGTCGAGAACGTGGTGAAGCCGCCGAGGAAGCCAACGCCGAGCGCCTCGCGGACGTCGGTCCCGAACCAGTCCTCGGCGGCCAGCAGGCCGAGCAGGAACGACCCGGCGATGTTGATGCCGACCGTTGACCAGATCAGGGCGTCGGTATGGAAGGTGAGCCGGTAGATGCCCCAGCGGGCGAGGACGCCGAGGACGCCTCCGGCGGCAACTAGCAGCGCCGTCATGCCCGGTTGTGCTTCGTCGCCAGAACAGGCGCTCCTGCCCGACGACCCGCGCCATCAAAACGCGCCTTGCGCGCAGCGTCGCGTCAGGTCGTCGCCTGGGAGATCACCGCGCCGCTTCGGGCCGGGCGCGCGCGGCGACGCCCAGGGCGTCGACCGGCCCCGGCCCCGCGCCGATCTCGCGCAGCCCGTTCGCGACCGCTTCGGAGGCGATCTCGCGGGCGCGCCGGGCGGCCTCGCGCACGTCGAAGCCGCGCGCCAGGTGCGCCGCGAGCGCCGAGGAGTGCGTGCACCCCGAGCCGTGCGCGGCGCCGTCGGGATGGCGCGGGCCCGGGATGCGCAGCTCACCCTCGGCGTCGATCAGCACGTCGGCGCCGTCCTCGGTATGCCCGCCGGTGACGACCACGGCCTGCGGGCCGAGCTCGCGCACCGCCGCTCCGAGCCGGGCGGGATCGTCCTCGTCGGCGAGCCCGGTCAGCGCGCGCGCCTCGTGGAAGTTCGGGGTCGTCACGGTGGCCCGCGGCAGGATGCGCTCGATGAGCGCCGCGCGCGCCTCCGGGGCGAGCAGCTCGGCGCCGGTCTCCGAGACCATCACCGGATCGACGACGACGGGCACGTCGTCGGGGAGCAGCGCGAGCGCCTCGGCGACCGCGTCGATCGTCGGCTCGTCGGCCAGCATCCCGATCTTCACCGCGTCGACGCCGATGTCCTCGGCGACCATGCGCACCTGCTCGACGATCATGTCGGGCGGGATCGCGATGAAGCGCGAGACGCCGACCGTGTTCTGCGCGGTGATCGCGGCGATCGCGGTCATGCCGTGCACCCCGCAGCGAGCGAACGCCTTGAGATCGGCCTGGATGCCCGCACCGCCGCCTGAGTCCGAGCCGGCGATGGAGAGCACCGCGGGGACCTTGCGTTCAGCGCCTTCGGAGTTCGATTGAGCCGCCATGTGGCGCGAGCCTAGCGGGAACGCATTCGCGGCCCCGGCCTCTCCCCCGGCCCCGCCCGACTTCGCGATTTCGTGGGATCAACCAACGAGATCACGAACTCGTGAGCGCGGCCGCCGCGACTTCGCGATTGTGTGGGATCAACCGGTGATATCGCGAAGTCGCGGGCTCGGCGGGGTTCGGGGTTCCGAGGTCGCCGGCGGCCGCAGCGGGGTGCGCGTGATGCCGCCGAGCGGGTCGATCGTCACGTAACCCATCAGCTCGAGGCGGGCAAGCGCGACCGACGCCGCCTCGCCGGGCAGATCGGCCGCGAGCGCGACCGCGTCTGGCGTCGAGGCGCCGCGCTCGAGCGCCGCGAAGACCGCGTGGAGCTCGTCGTCGAGCGGTGGCCCGGCGCGCTCGACCGTCGCAACGCCCACCCCCAGGACGAGGTCGAGCACGTCCTGGCCGTCGCGCACGAGGGCCGCCCCCTCCCGGATGAGCTGGTTGGGCAGCTCCGCCAGCCCCGACGTCACCGAGCCCGGCACGGCCGCGACCTCCCGGCCGAGCTTGATCGCCTCGTCCGCCGTGATGCGCGTGCCCGACGCCGCGCGCGCCTCGACCACCAACGTCAGCACCGAGAGCGCCGCCATGATCCGGTTGCGCTGCGGAAACGACCAGCGCTGAGGCGCGGTGCCCGGCGGGTGCTCGCCGATCACGGCTCCGCCGCTCGCGATGATCCGGCGGTGCAGGCCGCGCTTGGAGCGCGGATAGACGACATCGGGCCCGCCGCCGAGCACGGCGATCGTGAACCCGTCGGCCGCAAGGGCGCCCTCGTGGGCCGCCGCGTCGCACCCGTACGCCATCCCGCTCACGACGACGAGGCCGGCCGCGGCGATCTCGCTCGCGATGCCCTCGGCGATCCCCCTGCCGTGCTCGCCGATCCGCCGGGCACCAACGATCGTCACCGCGCGAGCGGGCTCCAGCCCGGCGACCAGCTCGCGGTCGCCCAGCCCCCACAAGCACTCGGGTGGACTCTCGAGCTCCTCGAGCGCGGCCGGATAGCCGGGGTCGCCGCGTCGCAGCGACCAGATCGCGCTCACCGCGCTCCCTTGCGGCGCATTGCCAGCGCACCCGCGATGTGGTCGGCGTCGACGGAATCGCTGTCCGCCAAGTCGGCGATCGTGCGCGCGACGCGTAGCACGCGGTCGTGTCCGCGACCGCTCAGGCCAAGCGCCCGGTAGCCGCGGGCGAGCTCCTGACGTCCCGCGCGGGTCAGGCGTACGTGGCGGCGCAGGCCGGCCGCGTCGAGCTCGCCGTTCGGGATCCCGCCCTGACGCTCGGCAGCACGCTCCCGGGCTGCGATCACCCGGCCGCGGACGGCGACCGAGGGCTCCCCCGGCTCGCCGGCGAGCGTCTCGCCAGCCGGCTGCTCGACGGTCACGGCGAGGTCGATGCGATCCGCGAGCGCCCCGCTGATGCGTCCCTGGTAGCGGCGCACCGCCCCGGGCGGGCACTCGCACTCCGGATGGGTCGGCCCGCGCCCGCAGGGACAGGGATTGGAGGCGGCGACGAGCAGGAAGCGGGATGGGAAGCGGACGGTGTGGGCCGCGCGCGTGATGGTGACCTCCCCGTCCTCCAGCGGCTGGCGCAGGCCCTCCAGGGCGTCACGCGTGAACTCGCCCAGCTCGTCCAGAAAGAGCACCCCGCGATGCGCCAGGGTGACCTCGCCGGGGCGCGGCGGCGTGCTGCCGCCGATCAGCCCGGCCGTCGAAACAGTGTGGTGTGGCGCACGAAACGGGCGCTCGAGCGCGGCCAGTCGGGCGTCGGCGCGCCCGCAGGCGCTCGCGATCCGCAGCACCTCGAGGGCCTCCGCGTCGGAGAGCGGCGGCAGGAGCGTCGGCAGGCAGCGCGCCGCGAGACTCTTGCCGGCGCCCGGCGGGCCGAGGATCAGCAGGCCGTGGCCGCCCGCCGCCGCCAGCTCCAGCGCGCGGCGGAGCACCGGCTGGCCGCGCAGGTCGGCGAGATCGCGTCCGGCGCTCGATACCTGGGCGGGCTGCGGGGCCGCGTCCACCTCGTACACGGGCTCGTTCGCCGTGCCGAGTAGGCGCAGATCGGCGAGCGCGTGCACCGGGACGATGCGCAGGTTCCTCGACGAGGCGCCGTTCAGGTGAGCGGGCAGGGCCGCTTCGGGCGCAGACTCGGTTGCCACCACGATCTTCTCGATGCCGAGTGCCGCGGCGCGCTCGGCCATGGCGATCACTCCCGGCACCGCCCGCACGGTGCCGTCGAGCGCGAGCTCGCCCGCCAGCGCAACGCCCGCCAGCGCGCCGGCGTCGAGCTCGTTGCGGCACGCGAGCAACGCGGCCGCGATGGCCAGGTCGAAGCCGGGCCCGCCTTTGCGCAGGTTCGCCGGGGCCAGGCTCGCCGTGATCCGCTGCTGCGGGAACGTGAAGCCGGAGTTGGCGATCGCGGCGCGCACCCGCTCGCGCGACTCGCGCACCGCGGTGTCGGGCAACCCCACGACGGAGAACGACGGCAGGCCCTGCGCGACATCTACCTCGGCGACGACCTCGCGTGCCTCGATGCCCAGGAGCGTGAAGGTGCGGACGCTGGCGCTGGCCACGACGGCGACGCTAGGCAGCGATCCGTGCCCCGTGGGCTGAGTAGGTAACGAAACGCGCGCGAGGTGCGGTCAGCTTCGGCGCTGCGCGTGGGGCGTCACGCCTCCGCGCTCCTTCCGCGCCGAAGAAGACATCCGGCGCGTGTGAAAGGTCACGTCCGCCCACCTACGGTCAGCGCGTGACCGCCGCCCGACAGCGCACCGGCGCGCTCGGCGAGGAGCTCGTCGCCCGCGAGCTCGCCCGGCGCGGCTGGACGATCCTCGCTCGCAACGAGCGCGTGCGGGGCGTGCGCGGCGAGCTCGACATCGTCGCGCTCGACCGCGGCGAGCTCGTGATCGTGGAGGTCAAGACCTGTCGGGTCGGGCAAGCCGGGCCGGCGTCGCCGCTCGAGCAGGTGACCTACCGAAAGCGCGCGAAGCTCCGCGCACTGGCGGCGGCGTGGGCGCGCGCCAACCCCCTCCCCGGGCACCATCGAGGCCTGCGGGTGGACGTTGTCGGCCTCAGGCTCGACGCGGCGGACCGCGTCGTCGAGTGGGAGCACGTGCGCGGCGCGGTATGAGCCCGCGAGAACGAGACCGGGCCGGCCCTGAGCGCCTACAGCGCCAGCTGCGTGTAAGCGACCGACTGGAACGAGCGGCGGTGAAGACGCGAGGGGCCGAGCTCAGTGATCGCCGCCCGGTGATCGGGCGTCGAATAGCCGACGTTGCCCGCGAAGCCGAACCCCGGATAGAGCTCGTCGGCGCGGCACATGTAGCGGTCTCGCGTGACCTTCGCGATCACGGACGCCGCGGCGATCGCCGCGCTGCGCGCGTCGCCGTCGACCACGGCGTGGTGTTCGACGGCGCACTTGGGCCCCAGCCGGAAGCCGTCGACGAGGCAGACGGCGCCGGGAACGGCGACCCGCTCCAGGCTGCGCCGCAGCGCCTGGAGGTTCGTGTTGTGCAGCCCCCGCGAATCGATCCCGCGCACGCAGCGAACGGTCACCGCCACGCGGGCCGCCGCGCGCATCACGGCGGGATAGAGCTCCTCGCGCTCCTCGTGCGAGCGCTTCTTCGAGTCGTCGAGCTCGCCGAGCGCGCGCCGGTCGCGCAGGCTCAGCGAGCCGTAGTCGATGAGCACAGCCGCAGCGACGAGCGGCCCGGCCAGCGAGCCGCGCCCGGCCTCGTCACACCCCGCGACGAAGCGCGCCCCGAACTCCCGGTCGAACCGAAACAGACGGGCTGCACGCCGCCGGCGACGCTTGACCGCAGCGCTCGCCTTCTTTCCGTTGGCCCGGCTCACGCTGGGGAAGCTACACAGCGCATCGGTCGACGGTCGTCCCGCGAACGGCGGCGAGAACCAAGCAGTTCTGGGGAAGCAGGGCCGGCGGCGAAGCGAGCTTGGCTGAATCCCAAGTGAGCGAGGCGCCGGCCCGATGACCCCGAAATGCGCAGGTTCGCAGCCGCCGCGCCGGGGCACCCCGCAACTACATGAAGCCGATGCGGTTGAGGGGCCAGTAAGTGAAGAAGGCCTCCCCGATGATCCAGTCGCGCGGCACCGGCCCCCAGTAGCGGCTGTCGTCGCTCGCCCCGCGGTTGTCGCCCATCATGAAGTAGTGGTCGGGCGGGATCGTGATCTCCTCCGGGAGGTTGCAGACGTCTGCGCCCTGGCAGGGGCGGATGAAGTCCTCCTCAGCGAGCTCGCCGTTGACCACGGGATGTCCGTTCTCGATCCGCAGCCGGTCACCCGGGCCGGCGACCACGCGCTTGATGAAGTTCGTGTCGGCGCGCTCCTCGGTGGGTTCCGGGCATGCCTGACCCTGGGTGCGCTGAACGCCGCACTGGCGCCCTGCCGCCTCGGCGCCGGCCGGCGGGTGGAAGACCACAACGTCGCCGACCTCCGGGTCGCCGCCCAGCCCAAAGCTCACGCGGTTGACGAGCACCCGCTGGCCGACCTCGAGGGTCGGGACCATGGACTCGGAGGGGATCGCGTACGGCTTGACGATGAACGCCTGGATCCCGAGCGCCAACCCGATCGCCATCGCGACGATCACGACCAGCTCCACCAGTGCGCCCAAGCCGGTGGTCGGCTTGGGGATCAAGCGGCGGGCTGTGGGTTCGGGGGTCAGGCCTGCTCGTCGCCGTCGCTAGCGGCGGCGCCTTCCTCGGAACCCTCGTCCGGGGTGGCATCGCCGTCGGCGGCTTCGCCCCCCGAAGCCTCGGGCTCGGACTCGCCCTCGCCCTGCGGCTCGCCGCCCTCGGCGGCGTCAGCCTCGCCGGGCTCCTCCTCCGCCTCCTCGGCGGCGGGCTCGCCGGCCTGCTCGGCCGCGCCCTCAGCGCTCTCGCCGGCCTCGGCGCCCTCCTCGCCCTCGACGAGCTCGGGCTCGGCCTCGGCCTGCGTCTCGCCCTCGATGTCCTCGGCGATCGGCTCCTCGTCCTCGGCGAGCACGAGGTCGGCCTCGATGCCCCAGCGGCGCTCGGCGACGCGGGCGGCCTTGCCGACCCGGCCGCGCAGGTAGTAGAGCTTCGCGCGCCGGACGTCGCCGCGGGCGACGACCTCGAGCTGCTCGATCTTCGGCGAGTGCACCGGGAACGTCCGCTCCACGCCGACGCCGAAGGACTGCTTTCGCACGGTGAAGGTCTCGCGCACACCGCTGCCCTGGCGGGCGATCACGACGCCCTCGAAGACCTGGGTGCGGCGGCGGTTGCCCTCGACCACCTGGAAGTGCACGCGGACGCGGTCGCCCGAGTCGAAGCGCGGCACGCGCTTGAGCTGGCGCTGCTCGATGCTCTCGATGATCGTGCTCATGTCGGTGAGTGAGGGCTTGAAGTGATTTGCCCGCAAGCGGGCCGAAAAAATCGCGCGCCCTCCAATCGCATCGAGAGCCCGCGGGGGGCGAATAGTAGCGGACGCTCGACGAGTTCCCGGGAGCCTGCGTCAGCGACCTTCGGCGCGCTCACGGCTGCGCGCCAGGCGCCACTCGCGCACCTTGGCGTGATCGCCGGAGAGCAGCACCTCGGGAACGTCCCAGCCGCGATAACTCGCCGGGCGCGTGTAGTGCGGGTACTCCGGGGCGCCGTCCAGCGCCTCGCTGAACGATTCCTCGAGCGCGCTCTCCTCGTGGCCCAGCGCGCCGGGCAGCTTGCGGATCACCGCGTCGGCGATGACCATCGCCGGGAGCTCGCCCCCGGCCACGACGTAGGGGCCGATCGAGATCGCGTCCGTGGCGAGGTGTTCGCGCACCCGCTCGTCCACGCCCTCGTAGCGACCGCAGAGCAGCGCGATCGCGGGCTCCGCGGCGAGCTCGCGGGCGAGCTCCTCGTCGAACTGGCGACCGGACGGCGCCAGCACGATCACGCGGCCCGGAGATCCCTCCGGCCCATACGCCGCCTGGAGCGCGGCATCGACCACGTCGACGCGCAGCACCATCCCGGCGCCGCCGCCGTAGGGCGCGTCGTCAACCTGGCCGCCGGTGAGGGGCGTCGTCTCGCGGTAGTGGAAGAAGCGCAGCTCGTGACCCTGGGCGATCGCGTTCGTGACGTGCCGCTGACCGCGGAACCAGTCGAACGCCTCGGGGAAGAGCGTGAAGAAGTCGATCCGCAAGCGCGGAGTGCCTAGTCGGCTTCGACGATCTCGACCGCCACGCGGCGGCCGTCGCGGGCGCCGGCGGCGCGCGCGATCGTGCGGATCGCCTTGGCGACCCGGCCATCCTTGCCGATCACTCGGCCGAGGTCGTCGTCGGCGACGTGTACCTCGAGCACCAGCTCGTCGTCCTCCTCGAACTCCTCGACGCTCACCGCGTCGGGATCATCGACGACCGACTGCGCCAGGAACTCGACGAGCTCTCGCATGCCTGGGGCCTACGAGCCCGTGGCCTCGATGCCCTTGGTGCGCAGCAGTCGCGCGACGGTGCGCGTGGGCTGAGCGCCATGGTCGAGCCAGTGCTGAGCGCGCTCGGTGTCGAGCACGATCGTGGAGGGCTCGGTCTGCGGGTTGTAGTGGCCGATCGTCTCGATCGTGCGCCCGTCCCGCGGGGAGCGCTTATCGGCGACGACGACGCGCCAGACCGGGTTCTTCTTGGAACCCATCCTTCTCAAGCGAATGCGAACTGCCATGAGCGACGCATCAGGTTAGCGGGTGGCCCGCCGACCCGGCTCCTACCGCATGCCGCGCATGAGCTGCGCGGGGTCCGGCATCTTCCCGCGCGAGAGCGCGGCCATCATCTTCTTCATCTGGCCGAACTGCTTGACCAGCTGGTTCACGGCCTGCACGGTGGTGCCGGAGCCGCGGGCGATGCGCTTGCGTCGGGAGCCGTCGATCGTCTCGGGATGGGCGCGCTCGTACGGCGTCATCGAGAGGATGATCGCCTCGATGCGGTCCAGCTCGCGCTCGTCCATGTTCGCGGCGCGCATCTGCTTCATCGCCTTGCCCATGCCGGGCATCATCCCCAGCACGTTCGCGATCGGGCCCATCTTGCGGACCTGGCGCAGCTGCTGCAGGAAGTCCTCGAGCGTGAACTGCTTCGTGCGGATCTTGCGCTCGAGCTCGGCGGCCTGATCCGCGTCGGTGACCTGCTCGGCCTTCTCGATCAAGCTCAGCACGTCGCCCATGCCGAGGATGCGGCTCGCCATCCGGTCCGGGTGGAACGGCTCGAGCTGCTCGATGCGCTCCCCGACCGACGCGTACATGATCGGCTTGCCGGTGAGCGCCTTCACCGACAGCGCGGCGCCGCCACGGGCATCGCCGTCGAGCTTGGTGAGCACGACGCCGTCGAAGTCGGCGCGCTCGCCGAAGGCCTCGGCGACGTTCACCGCGTCCTGACCGGTCATCGCGTCGAGCACGAGCAGGACGTTGTGCGGCTTCGTGCGCTTGCGGATCGCGACGAGCTGGTCCATGAGCTCCTCGTCGACGTGCAGGCGGCCGGCGGTATCGACGATCAGCACGTCGCGGCCCTCGCGCCTGGCCTGGCCCAGCGCCCACTCGGCGATGTCGACCGGGTCGCGCGAGGTGCCCTGCTCGTACACGTGCGCGTTCGCGCGCTTGCCCATCGTGATGAGCTGCTCGACGGCAGCGGGCCGCTGCGTGTCGCAGGCGGCCAGTGCGACGTTCTTGCCCTGCTCGCCCAGCTTGCGGGCGAGCTTGGCGCAGGCCGTCGTCTTACCCGAGCCCTGCAGGCCGGCCATCAGGACCACGGTCACGCCCGAGGGGGCGAGCACGAGGTCGCGGCTGGAGCCGCCCATGAGTTGGGTGAGCTCGTCGCTCACGATCTTTACGACCTGCTGGCCCGGATCGAGGCTCTCGAGCACGTCGGCGCCGAGGCAGCGCTCCTTGACCGCGGAGGTGAACTGCTTGACGACCTTGAAGTTGACGTCGGCCTCGAGCAGCGCGAGGCGGATCTCGCGCATGGCCTTGTCGACGTCCGCCTCAGTCAGCTTGCCGCGTGAGCGGACGTCGGAGAGGGTCGCCTGCAGCCGGTCTCCGAGTGCTTCGAACATGCCAAGCGGAGCTTACGGGCTCGCTCGCACGGGAGGGCCCCAGCGCCCCTCGCGCATGCTCGCGCGCCGCATCCCCGGCGCGCGGCTGGCCATCTACCCCGACGCCGGCCACGGCTTCCTCGCCCAGGGTCGCGGGCCGCGTGATCCGGTTCCTGGACCGCTAGCCGACTACGTAGAGCTCACGGAGCGCCGCCGCGAGCGGTCGCCGGACGGCGGGCGGCGCGGGCCATCTCCCTCGGAATCCATCCCTCGATGGTCCGCGCCGCCGAATAGCGCTATCCGGCCCGCCGAGCCTCCGCCGCCTGGACCGGCTCCCCCGACGAGCCCAGGCGCTGAAGGGCGCCGGCGAGTGCGAGCCAACCAGCGAACTCCACGGTCGTCCCAGCTTCCGTGCTGATCCGGCCGCGGATCGGTTCGATGCCGCGGTCCAGCTCGAGGCGCAACTCGAGCCGCTCGGGCTGTTCGCTGCCACTCACACCGAGATCGTTCCTTGCGCGCGCACGCGCCGCATCGGGGTGGAACCCGTCTTGCGGCTGCGGGTTTTCCCGCGCGGGAGATCACGGCATCGCGGGCGGGCCGCACCCGAGCGGCCCGCCCGCGTCGCTCAGGTCACTCGGCGAAGACCTTTTCGCTCTTCGCGGCCTTGCACCGCTTGGTGGCCTTGATGCGCACCGTGAACGGATTGAAGTTGGGGTGCGGGTTGGCCAGGCCGATCGAGAACTTGCCGCCGGCCTGGAGCACGCCGGTCTTGACGGGCTCGTTTCCGAAGAAGAGCCGGACCTTGCGCCCCTCGCGCTTGCAGAAGGCCTTGGGCGACTTCACCTTGCCGGAAAAGCGGTCCGGCGCGGGCTGAGAGGTGTCCGTGACCGAGACGGTGATCTTCACGTTCGCCTTCTTCTTCCCGGCGCCCGACGCGCTGGGCGCAACCGCGCCCAGTGTGAGCGCAAGCGCAGCCGCAGCGATCAGGGTCGTGGCAAGAAGCGCGCGCGGACTAACTCGAACGAATGTCATTCGTGCCTCCTTTGATCGTCGCCGACGGCCCCTCGGCCGCCGTTCCTTCCGTCCTCGCGGCGTCCCGCGCTTGGATCAGCACCCTCTCCAGAACCTCGGCCAGGCCGAGCCAGCCCACGAATGGAACGCGCTCCCCGCCGTCGGGCGCGATCGCGCCGGTGAACGGTGAGCTCTGCGGGTCGAGCTCGATCTGGAGGGTGATGCGCTGGACTGCCACGGCCGTACCGTCGCGCACCCGCGCGCGCCCCTCATGAGTGGTCGCCACTCAAATTTTGCGTGGGGGTTACTCGCTGGGCGAGGCGGCGAGCGCGCCGCCGAGCTGCGCACGCGAGTTGATGTCGAGCTTGCGGTACACGCGTGAGAGGTGGTTCTCGACCGTGCGCGGCGAGAGGAACAGGGTCTCGGCGATCTCCTTGTTGGCCATCCCGCCCGCGGCCAGCTCGGCGACGCGGCGCTCGGCCGCGGTCAGCGAGTCCGCGCCACTGAACTGCAGCCGGCGGGGCTTCGCCCCCGCCACCCTGAGCTCCTCATGGGCGCGGGCGGCGAGCCGGGTAAGGCCGCATTCCTGGGCCAGCGCGACGGCCTGCGTGAGCGCCTCGCGGGCGTCCTTGCGTGCGCCAGCGCGGCGCAGCGCCTCCCCGAGGTCGCAGAGGGCCAGCACCCGCTCACGGCGCGCCGGCGAGTCGGCGAGCACGTCGGCTGCCTCGCGCAGCGCGTCGACGCCGTCGGCACCCTCCGCGAGGCCTCGCGCCCGCAGCGCCTGACCGCGCGCGGTCGTCGTGCCCCAGCGCGCCGCGAACTCCTCCTCGGCGCTCGCGAGCCCGCTCGCCTCCTCGGTGCGGTCGAGGCGCATGCAGGCCTCGACGGCGGCCGGCCGCCACGGCACCGTCGGGTTCATGACGCCGACCCGGGCGTCGCGGCGCTCGAGCTCGCGGAAGTCGGCGAGCGCCTCCTCCCAGCGGCCCTGCGCCATACGCAGCTCACCGCGCGCGTAGAAGGAGGTGTTGACCTGCAACAGCTCCGGCAGATCCGGGCCGACCCCGGTGGCGGCGACGGCCTCCTCGGCGGCGCCCAGCTCGTCGCGGTCGACGAGCGCGAGGCCGAGGCACGTGTAGAGCAGCGGATAGGTGAACGGGTGCACGAAGCCCGGCTCCAGCCCGGCGCGTGCCTCGGCGACCGCCGCGCCGCTCTCCCCGCGGCGCCAGGCGAGCACCGCGCGCATCGCCGATGTGGACGCGAACGCGAACGCGGACCCGGAGCGCCTGGCCATCGAATGCGCCTCGCGCAGGTGCGCCGCGGCTGACTCGTGGTGGTCGGCCATGATCAGCACGTACACCGCGACGTAGAAGGCGAGCGAGTCGGAGCCCTCGGTCTCGAGCAGCAGGTTGTCCGCCAGCGCGCGCTCGGCGAGCTCCGCCGCCTCCTCCGCGACGCCGTCGTTGGCGCGCGCGGTCGCGAGCACCGCGAGCGCCAGCAGCTCGCCGCGCGCGGTGCCATCCGGAGGAGGATCGGCGAGGCGCAGGCGCGCGCGCTCGTGGGTCTCCGGATGAAGCAAGCCGATCGCCCCGTGCTCGGCCAAGAGCTGATCGGTGACCTCCCCGTCTACGCCGGCCCCCTGCGCCCGATCGAGCGCGCCATCGAGCAGCTCGAAGGACCCGACGACGTCGCCCAGGCCGGCGCGCGCCCGTCCCAGCGCGATCACGCGCGCCGCCCGCTCGGCCTCATCCGCCGCGCCCTCGACGCCGGCCTCGAGGTGCGCAAGGGTCGCGGGCAGATCGCGCGCGGCGAGCCAGCCGGCGAGACCGAGCTCGTACTCCACCGCGGCGCGGTCTTCGGCGGTTGGCGGCTCGGCGAGCGCCCGCTCCAGATAGGCGTACGCGGCCTCGGGAGCGCCTCGGCCGAGCATCTCGCGCGCCGCCTCACGAAGCGTCTGGACGGCCTGCGGGTCCCCCGCCTTCGTCGCGCCGAGCAGGTGATGCGCGACCGCGGCGGCGTCGGCCCCCTCCTCGCGCAGCAGACGGGCGGCGCGCGCGTGCAGATCGCCGCTCGTCGCCTCGGGCAGCTCGGCGTGGATCGCCTCGCGGATCAGGGGATGCGCGAAGCGCAACGGCAGCCCGCGCGCCAGGATGCCGGCGGCGGTCAGCGCCTCGAGCGGCGCGGCGACCTCGTCCACCGGCACGCCGGCCAGCGCCGCCGCGTGGCGCGGTTCGACCTCGCTGCCGAGCGCGGCGATCGCGCGGGCCAGATCGGCGCACGGCGCCGGCAGGCGCCCGATACGCAGGAGCGTCGAGCGCACCACCGATGCCGGAGCGACCCCGCGCACCGCGCTCGCGCCGTCCGCGTCCGGCACCACCCCGTCCGCGCTCGCTCCCACCGCGAGCTCGCGCAGCAGGTAGGGGTTGCCACCGGAGGCCTCGAGGCACGCCTGAACGAATTCGGGGGCCACGGCGGCCCCCTCGAAGACGTCGGACAGAAGCTCGGCGGCGGCGTCCACGCCGAGCGGCCCGGGCGCCAGGTGCCCGGGCTGGGCGTGCTCGACCACGCCGCTCACGAGCGGCGAGACGTCGGGCTCGCCGGTGCGCAGCCCCATGACCAGCAGGCACGGGTGCTCGGCGAGCCGCGGCGCCAGGTACGCAAGGGCCCGCAGGCTTGGCTCGTCGCACCAGTGCAGATCGTCCACGGCCAGCAGCAGCGGCTCGCGCTCGGCGAGGTTGGCGACCAGCCAGTAGATCCCGTGGACGACCGTGAACGGCAGGTCCGGGCCCTGCGGGACGGCGGGCTCGGCGCCATCCTCGAGCCCCAGGGCGAGGGCCGCGTGCGAGGCGGCGCCCGCGAGCAGGGCCTCGCGGTCGCGCTCGGGCGCGCTCACGAGCGGACGCTCGAACAGCTGGCGGGCGACGCCGAACGGGAAGTCGCGCTCGAACTCACCGCCCCGCGCGCTCAGGGCGCGCACCCCGTGCTCGTCGGCGAGCCGCGTGGCGGCATCGAGCAGCGCGGTCTTGCCGATCCCCGGCGGTCCTTCGACGACGATGGCCCGGCCGCCGCCACCCTGCGTGGCGGCCGCGATCGCCTCCTCGAGTTGCGAAAGCTCAGCGTCCCGCTCGAGCAGTCGAGTAGCCCCCAATGCGCGCCCCATCTGCCGCAAAAGTACAGCGCGGGCCGTCTGACGAGAACCAGCACTCCCCGCTTGGGCGGCGGCTGGCGGACGGCGGTCCCGCGAGTCCGTCCCGCGCCACGCCGAGGCCTACTCGCCCAGCAAGGCTTCGCAGAACTCGCGCGGGTCGAACGGGCGCAGATCCTCCACGCCCTCCCCCACCCCGATCAGCTTCACGGGGATTCCGAGCTCGTGCGCGATCGCGATCGCGATGCCGCCCTTCGCGGTGCCGTCGAGCTTGGTGAGGACCACACCGGTCACGTCCACCGCCTCCGCGAACGCCTTCGCCTGGCGCATGCCGTTCTGCCCGGTGGTGGCGTCGATCACGATGAGCGTCTCGTGCGGCGCCCCGTCGAGCCTCTTGCCGGCGACCCGCCGCACCTTGGCGAGCTCCTCCATCAGGTTTCCGTGAGTGTGCAGACGCCCGGCGGTGTCGGCGATCACGACGTCGGCGTCACGTGCCTCCGCCGCGGAGATCGCGTCGAAGACGACGGCGCCCGGATCGCCGCCGGGCTGCCCGCGGACGATGTCGACGCCGGCGCGCTCGGCCCAGGTCTCGAGCTGCTCGATGGCCGCGGCGCGATAGGTGTCCGCGGCGGCGACGAGCACGTTGCGGCCCATGCGCTCGTTGAGCAGGCGGGCGAGCTTGCCGATCGTGGTCGTCTTGCCGGTGCCGTTCACACCGACGACCATCACGACCGCGGGGCGCGCCGTCAGGTCGATGCGCGTGTCGCCCTCGGGCGTCGCGAACTCGGCGAGCAGCTCGATCAGGCGCTGGCGCGCGGGCTCGCCGGACGCGACGGCGCCGGACTCGACCTCCGCCTCGAGCCGGCCGACCACGGCCGCCGTGGTCGGCGCGCCTACGTCGGCCAGGATGAGCGCCTCCTCGAGTCGCTCGAACGCCTCGGCGTCGAGGCGGTCGAAGAAGCTCGCGCTGACCTCCGCGGTGAGCGCCTCGCGGCTGCGCGCGAGCGATTCGCGCAAGCGGCGGAAGAACCGCCCGCGCTTGGGCGCCTCCTCGCCGCCCTCGGCGGCGGCCTGCGTGGCCACCGCCCCGGCGCTCTCGCCGAAGTTGAACACGTCCTGCCAATCGCGAGCCATCGCGCGCGGAGGCTAGCGGCTGGGCCGCGGCGCGCGTGACGGGCTTTACGCGGCAGCCTCGGCGGCGCCGAGCGCGGGCTGCTCGGAGCGCGGCATCTTGCGCGAGATCACCTTCGTGATCCCGCCCTTGCCCATCGAGACGCCGTAGAGGACGTCGGCCGCGTCCATCGTGCGCTTCTGGTGGGTGACGATGATGAACTGGGCACGATCGGAGAAGCGGCGGACCAGCTGCAGGAAGCGGTCGATGTTCGCGTCGTCGAGGGCGGCCTCGACCTCGTCGAGGATGTAGAAGGGCGAGGGCCGCGCCATGAAGACCGAGAAGACGAACGCGAGCGCGACGAGCGACTTCTCGCCGCCCGAGAGCAGCTGGAGCTTGCGCATCGCCTTGCCCGCCGGCGTCACCTCGATCTCGATGCCGGCCGCGTCCTGAGCCCGCTCCTCGTCGTCCTCGGTGTCGCCGTCGCCTTCGCTTGAGCCGCCGTCGCTCGCGGCGGCGGCCGGATCCGCGCCGTTCCCGTCGGCGCCCTTCGCGTCGGCGCCGCCCAGTACCGGCCGCGGCCCACGCTCGTTGACGAGGCGCAGCCGACCCCGGCCGCCCGGGAAGAGGTGGGCGATCAGCTCCTCGAAGTTCTGGCGCGTCGCCTCGAAGGTCTCCTCGAACGCGGCCTTGATCTTCTCGTCGGTCTCGCGGATCAGGCCCTGGAGCTCCTTGAGCGCCGTCTCCAGGTCTGCGCGCTGTTCCTCGAGCTCCTCGACGTACTTGCGCGCCTCCTCGTACTCGCGCTCGGCGAGCGGGTTCACGGGGCCCAGCGCCTCGCGGCGGCGCGCCAGGCGCTCGAGCTTACGCTCGATCTCCTCGCGCTCCTCGTCGCTGAGCGGCTCGGCGACCGGCTCGATCTCGCGCCCCAGCGCCTTGGCGATACGCGCCAGCTCCACGCGCGCCTCGTCGCGGCGGTCGGTGAGGTGCGCGACCTTCACCTCGGCCTGGGTGACCGCCTCCCCGGCGGAGCGCAGCCGGGACTGGATCTCGGCCTCCTCGCGTGAGCAGGCGCGCAGCGCGTCGGCGACGTCGTCGCCGCTGCCCTTGGCGAGCATGCCCCGCTCGAGCGCCGCAGCGCGCTCGCCGGTCGCGTCGCGCGCGTCGGCCGCGGCCTCGCAGAGCTCCGCGATCTTCGCCAGCAGTTCGCTCTCGACGGCGATCCGCCGCTCGAGCGAGTCCTGGCGGCGACGGCCAAGCAGATCCTCAACGCGGCGTGCGGTGCGAGCGGCCAGCTCGAGCGAGTCGCGGGCGCGGCCGACCTCGGTGGCCTTCGCGGACTCGCTCGGCGCCTCCTTCGCCGCGGCGAGCGCCTCGCGGGCCGCCTCGGTGGCCTCGGCGGCGCGGTCGAGGCCGACGTCGACGGGATCGCCGCCGGCGCGCTCAGCCTCCGCGGCGAGCTCAGCGGCCAGCTGCCCGAGAACGGCGCGTCGGCGCTCGAGGTCGCGCTGCAGCTCGGCGCGGCGCGCCGCCAACGCGTCCGTGCGCGCCGCGAGCCGCTCGTTCGCGGCGCGGATCCCGCTCAGCCGGCCCCAGGCCTCGGTGCGCTCGCGGTCGCGCTCGGCGAGCTGTTCCTCGATCGCGGCGCGGCGCTTGGCGACCTCGGCGAGCTGGGCGTCGATCGCGTCGCGGAGCTTGCGCGCCTCCGCGGCGCGCGCCTCGGCGGCGGCGAGCTCGTCCTCGTGGGCGCCCGCCTCAACGGCAAGCAGCCGGGCGCGCAGCTCGTTCGACTCACGCTCGAGGCGGGCGTGGATGTCCGCGGCTTGGGCCTGCTGCTTGAGCGGCCGCAGGCGGCGGCGCGCCTCGCGCTCCACGTCGAGCGCGCGATCGAGGTTCTCCTGGGTGCGCTCCAGACGCAGCTGTGCGCGACGGCGGCGCTTGCGGTGCTTGCCGAGGCCGGCTGCCTCCTCGACGAGCAGGCGCCGCTGCCGCGGCTTGGAGTGGACGATCTCCTCGACGCGCCCCTGGCTGATCACCGAGTGCATCTCGCCGCCGAGGTTCGCGTCGGAGAGCGTCTCGACGATGTCGGTGAGCCGACAGCGGGCGCCGTTCAGCCGGTACTCGCCCTCGCCCGTGCGGTCGAGGCGCCGGCGAACCGAGATCTCGGAGAACTCGCCGAGCGCGGAGCTGGACTCGGGGTCGAGCGGGATGTCCGAGAGGACGACCTCGACCTCGGCGTAGCGGCTGGGCCCGACGCCCTCGCCGCCCGCGTAGATCATGTCCTGCATCGACTGGCCGCGGACGCTCAGGGGGCTCTGCTCACCCAGAGCCCAGAGCACCGCGTCGGTGATGTTCGACTTCCCGCAGCCGTTCGGGCCGACGATCACGGACACGCCCGGGGAGAACTCCAGCCGGGTGCGCTCCGAGAAGGACTTGAAGCCCTTGATGGTGATCGAGCTGAGATGCATGCGCGCGGTTGGTCCGTAAGGCTCCCGATCGGGTCGGACGGACCGGCCGACGTCAGTCCCCGAGGCGGTCGAGCGCCTCGGCGGCCGCGGCCTGCTCGGCCGCCTTCTTGGAGCGCCCGGTGCCCTTGCCGATCACCTCGCCGGCGACGCTCGCGGACACCTCGAAACGGCGGTCGTGCGGCGGACCGTCCTCGCCGGTCACCTCGTAGCGTACGCGGTCGCCGTTGCGCGCCAGGCGCTCCTGGAGAGCCGATTTGAAGTCGATCAGGGTCTCCGAGGCGAGCTCCACCTGGGCCGCGAAGGCAGCCACCGTCGCGGGCAGGGTGGCCTCGAAGCCGTGGTGCAGGAAGCAGGCGCCGATCACGGCCTCGCAGATCGAGGCGAGCGCCCGCTCGCTCTCGAGCAGCGCGTCGGAGCCGATTCCGCCGTCGGCGTGCTCGGGCTCGACCGAGCGGACGAGATCGGGCAGGCCCAGCTCGTTGGCCACCTGCGCGCAGGCGCGGCCGCTCACCGCCTGGCCGTGAACCTTGGTGAGCCGGCCGATGTCGGCGCGTGGGAAGCGCATGAAGAGGTGCTCGGCGATCGCCAGCCCCAGGACACTGTCGCCGAGAAACGCGAGCCGCCCGTAGGAGTCCGCGCGGTGATCGACCCACGAGGAGTGGCTGAGGGCCTTGCGGCGCAGCTCGTCAGGGAGCGAGTCGATCAGCTGACGCAGCGCCTGCGGGCCGTCCGAGGGTCGGCCCTTGGCCCGCCTGCCGCGTGCGATCGCGCGTATGCCCCGGGCCATTTACCTCATCCGGAGGGAAGCCGGGCGACGACGAAATCGACGGCGTCTCCGACGGTGCGGATCTCCGCCGCCTCCTCCTCGCTCATCTTCACCCCGTAGGTGTCCTCCAGCTCCATGACGAGCTCGTACAGGTCGAGCGAGTCGGCATCCAGGTCCTTGCGGATGTCGGTCTCCGCCGTGATCCGGTCGAGCGGGATGCGCAACTCCTCACTCAGGTGCTCGCGCACCTTGGCGATCACCGTGTCGTGATCCAACTGGACGGGCTCTCCGGGCCCCTGCTGGCTGGTTTCGGCCGTGCCGCTCATCCGTCTTTTCCTATCACGTCGGCTCCCCGCGCATTGCCCCCGCCTCCTCGAGCAGCGTCGCGGTGCGCTCCACGGCGCGCTCCCGGACGGCGCGCGCGGCGAGCCGGACTGCGTTGGCGACGCCGTCCGCCCCGGAGCTGCCGTGCCCGACGACCGCGACGCCCCGCAGGCCCAGGAGGATCGCCCCGCCGGTGTTGTCGGGGTTCATCTGGCGCCGCAGGCCGCCGAGCGCCGGGCGGAGCAGCAGGCCGCCCGCCATCGCCATCGGGTTCGAGCGCGCCGCCTGCCCGACCGCGCTCGCCACCGCCTTTGCCGTGCCCTCCAGCGTCTTCAGGGTCACGTTGCCCGTGAAGCCGTCGGTGACGACGACGTCGGCCGCCCCGCTCAAGAGGTCGCGGCCCTCGACGTTCCCGATGAAGTTCACGTGATCCATATCGGCGAGCTGGCCGTGCGCCTCGATCACGTTCTGGGTGCCCTTCGAGGCTTCCTCGCCGACGGAGAGCAGCGCGACGCGGGGCTCCGCCACGCCGAGGACGGCGCGGCTGAAGGAGGCGCCCATGAAGGCGAACTGCACGAGGTCGTGCGAGCGCGCCTCGGCGTTCGCGCCCACGTCCAGCATCACGGTCGGCGGCCCCTCCCGCCCCGGGACGGAGAGCTGGAGGGCCAGCGCCGGCCGGCGCACCCCGGAGATCCGCCGCAGCGCGAACAGCGCGGCGGTCATCGTCGCTCCGGTGGGCCCGGCGCTCACCACCGCCTGGGAGTTGCCCTCGGCGACGTCGGCGGCGGCACGCACGATCGAGGCGTCCTTCTTGCGGCGCACCGCCGCGACGGGCTCCTCATCGTTGCGGATCTCGTCCGGCGCCTCGATCACGTCCACGGCGGGCAGCTCGGCGAGCTCGCTCAGCGCTTCCGGGTCGCCGAAGACGCGCAGCGCGATGCCGTCGGCGGCAGCCTTGCGCGCGCCCGCGATCAGCGTGGCGGTGCCGCGCTCGACCCCGCGTCCGTCGAGCGCGACCGTCACGGTCGTGCCCGCGGCATCGTTCAAGGGCTAGCCCTCCGCGCCGGCCGAACCGCCCCCGACCGACTCCTCGCCGATCTCGTGCGAGATGACCTCGCGGCCCGCGTAGGTGCCGCACACGGGGCACACGCGGTGGGGCAGGCGCGGTGAATGGCAGCGCGGGCAGTTGTTCAGCCGCGGCGCGCTGACCTTGTGCGTGGCGCGGCGCTTGTCGCGCCGAGCTTTCGATGTCCTCTTCTTCGGGACGGCCATTCGGGGGCGAGAGGTTAGCGGCTCGCGGCGCCCGTCTCGGGCAGCACGCCCTCCCAGATCTCGACGAGTGCATCCACAAGCGCCTCGTCGGGGACGCGTCGCCCGTGCGTGACGTGCTGGTAGCAGGCCCGCTCGGTCATCCACACGAGCGCGAAGGCCATCCCGGCGGCTGTGCGCGCCGCGAAGCCGTCGCGGCGCAGGCGCTCCTCCGTGGCATCCACGAAGCGCCCGACCAGGCCGCGCCAGAACTCCCCCATGCTCTCGTCGTAGGTGGAGGTCTCGATCACGGCCCGCAACAGGTCGGCGTGACGCGTGTACGTGGCGAGGATCGCCTCGGTCGTCGGGCGCAGCTCAGCGCGCGCGTCGGCGCCGGCCCACCAGCGCTCGGCGATCCCGTAGAGCTCCTCGGCGACCTTCTCGGTGAGCCGTACGAGCAGCTCGCGCTTGTCCCGGAAGTAGAGGTAGAACGCCGTACGCGACCGCCCCGCGGCGGCGGCGATGCGCTCGACGGAGAGCTCGGCGTAGGCGTTGCCCTCGGCGAGCAGCGACTCGGTGGCGGCCATGATCGAGGCCTCGGCCTCGCGACGGCGGGCCGCCGAGAGCTCGGCGTTGGAGACCGGGTTCACGCTGTGATCGTAAGCCCGGCCGGAGTCAGTCGAGCTTGAGCTCGCGCAGCTTCGCCCAGCGCGGGTCCGGCTCCTTCTCGTGGACGTGGGTCTCGGGGTCCACGTCGTTGAGCGACTCGCCGCAGACCGGGCAGAGCCCGGCGCAGTCCGCGCGGCAGAGCAGTGTCTGCGGCAGCGCCAGGACCAGCGCGTCGTGCGCCCACGAGCCGATGTCGAGCGTGCCGGCGTCGACGTAGGGGCTCGTGAGCTCCTCGTCGGAGGCGCCGGGGTGGTCGATCTCGCGGGCGTCAACGGACACCTCGAAGTTCGCGTCCGCCAGGCACCGCATGCACGGGCCGTGCAGCTTGCTCGCGAACGTCAGGTGCATGGCGTGTCCCGCGCTCGTGCGGGAGATCTCCAGACGCGCCGCGATCGCGCCGGCCTCGACGCCGTAGGTTTGACCGCCGAGGGCCAGCTCGTCGGACGCGACCTCGACGTCCAGGCGGCGGCCCTGCCCCGGCTTCAGGGCGAGCCGATCAAGATCGATCGTGTTCAATGCGCCCGCCACCATCTCCGACTGTAGCGAGTGAGACGTGAACCATCAGGCCCAGTGGAACCCCAGCACCTACCGCGACGAGATCCGCGCTGAGATCCCGCGCTACGAGGAGCTCCAGGCCGCCGCGATCGACGCGATCCCGTTTCCGCCCGAGCGCGTGCTCGAGCTCGGCTTCGGCACCGCCGAGACCACCGAGCGAATCTGGGAGCGCTACCCCGAGTGCCGGATCACCGGTCTGGACGCGAGCCCCGAGATGGTCTTCCACGCCCGCCAGCTCGGCTGGGAGGAGATGCGTTTGGGGCGCATCGAGGACCCGCTGCCCGACGGGCCCTGGGACCTCGTGATCGCCGTGCTGGTCGTGCACGAGCTCGACCACGAGCGCAAGCGCGACCTCTTCCGCCGCGTCCGCGAGCAGTCGCGGTCGCTGGTGATCGGCGACGTAGTCGACGTGCCGCCCGAGCAGCGAGTCGCCCCGCTCACCGAGGGCGTGGACATGCCGGCGTCAGCGCGCGACCTCGCGGCATGGTGCGAGGGCGAGGTGGTCTGGGAGGCGGACGACCTCGCGGTCATCCGCGCTACCTACGACTGACTACTGAACCTCGACGGGCTCTTCGTCGCGGCCCGCGAGGCGATCGCGCCCGCGCTGCACGGCCGCGAGGAACTTCTGGAGATTGACCTCGAGCGTCGAGAGGATCTCGTCGGCGTAATCCTCCGCGCCCAGACGGATCTGGCGCTCGGTCTCACGCGCGTCTTCGATGATCTCCTCGGCGGCGCGCTCGGCCTGCTTGTAGACCTCCTCGTCGGAGATCAGCCGCTCCTGCTGCTCGCGCGCCTCCTTGACGACGCGCTCGGCCTCGCGCTTGGCCTCGGCCAGCATCTCCTGGCGTTCCTTCACGATCCAGCGCGCCTGCTTGATCTCCTCGGGGATCGTCGCACGCATCTGGTCGAGGAGGTCATAGATCTCCTCGCGATCCACGCGAACCTGGTCGGTGAGCGGCACCGGCCGGGCGTTGTGGATCAGATCGTCGAGCTTGTCAATGAGGACCAGGACGTCCATTTGCTGGGGAAAGCTTACGCCGCCGGACAAGTGGCGGGCATGACACCGGTCATTTCGGCGTCCAGTTGCAAGCTCCTGCCCAAACTGACGCCTTCCTAATCCCGACTCAGACGGGCCTCGAGAGCCTCGGCGACCTCACGCGGAACGAGATCGTCGAGCGGGCCGCCGAACGTCGCCATCTCCTTGACGCCCGTGGAGCGCACGAAGCTGTACTCGGCGGCGGCGAAGATGTAGACGGACTCGATGTCGGGCGCAGCCTTGCGGTTGAGCTGGTTCATCTCGAACTCGTACTCGAAGTCGGAGATGGCCCGCAGGCCCTTGACGATCGCGGTCGCCCCGTGCGAGCGGGCGAAATCGACGAGCAGGTTCGTGAAGACCTCGACCTCCACGTTCTCGAGCTTCTGCTCGGCGATGGCGCGCTCGATGAACCCCTTGCGCTCCTGCGCGGTGAACATCGGCGGCTGCTTGCGAATCGCCTGGCCGACCACCCCCACCACGACGCGGTCGAACACGCGCGAGGCGCGCGCGATCACGTCCAAGTGCCCGTTCGTCACGGGGTCGTAGGTGCCCGGACAGATAGCTACGCGTTGGTTTTGATCGCTCATCGGGTCGGTCGCCCCTCCTGGCGGCGCAGTTGATCTTCGTCCATTGGACTCCGCATCACAGCCTCACCTCCAGATCCTCAGAAGCGCTTCGCCGTAGCGGCGTTCGCGCTCGAGGTCGAGCCCGAGGTCGATCGGTTCCCTGGCATGGCTCTCGACAACGACCCGTCCGCCGGGGGCGAGCCAAGCCGGAAGCAGCTGTCGCAGATCGGCCTCAAGACGCGGCGCGAGTCTATAGGGCGGATCGCAGAGGATCAGCCGGTAGGGCTCCGGATCCCTGCGCAGAAACGCGATCACATCGGCCCGCACGACCCTCGCGCGATCGTCCAAGCCGAGCTCTTTGATGTTCTCGCGGGCGTAGCGCGGCTGCTTGTCGACGAGCACGGCGGAAGCGGCGCCGCGCGAGAGCGCCTCGATGGCAAGCGCCCCCGTGCCGGCGAAGAGATCGAGGACGCGCAGACCGCTCACGTCGCCCAGCATCGAGAAGAGCGCCTCGCGCGCCCGGTCGGACGTGGGTCGCACGGCGGTGCCGGCGGGGGCGCGCAGCCGCCTTCCGCCCAGCTCGCCCGCGACGACCCTCAAGCGACGATCCCCTGCTCGCGCTCGTCGCCGAAGCGCTCGCGCGCGGCGTCCAGTAGCGGCGCGAGCTCAGGCGCCTCAAACGCCTCGTGCTCGCGGATCAGGGCGAGGACCTCGCGCCGGGCGGCGACGAGAAGCTCTCCGTCCTCGGGCAGCTGCGCCGCGCGGAACTCCGGCAGGCCGCTCTGCCTCGTCCCCAGGATCTCGCCCTCGCCGCGCAGGGTCAGGTCGATCTCCGCGAGCTTGAAGCCGTCGCGCTCCTTGGCGATCGCCTCGAGGCGCCGGCGCGCGGTCTCCGAGGTGGGGTCGCCGAAGAGGATGCAGTAGGACTCGTGCGCGCCGCGGCCCACGCGCCCGCGGAGCTGGTGGAGCTGCGAGATCCCGTAGCGCTCCGCCCCCTCGATCACCATCACCGTGGCGTTCGGCACGTCGATCCCCACCTCGATCACCGTGGTGGCGACGAGCACGTGCGCGGCGCCGCTCGCGAAGCGCTCCATCGCGGCGGCCTTCTCCCGCGGGTGCATCTGGCCGTGGAGCAGCTCGACCTCGAAATCCGCGAACTCGCCGCGCGCGAGCCGCTCGGCCTCCTCGGCGGCAGCCTTCGCCTCCAGCTTGTCCGAGCCCTCGACGAGCGGGCAGACGAAGTAGGCCTGCCGTCCCTCGCGCAGACGCTCGCGGACGAACTCGTAGGCGCCGGAGCGGCGCTCCTCTCCCACCACCCATGTCTTCACGGGCTGGCGGCCGGCGGGCAGCTCGCGCAGCACCGTCGTGTCGAGATCGCCGTACGCGGTGAGCGAGAGCGTGCGCGGGATGGGCGTCGCGGTCATGTGCAGCACGTGCGGGGCCGCGGCGGGGCCGTCGGCGGTTGCGCGCGGCCCCTTCGCGTCGAGCGCGGCGCGCTGCCGCACGCCGAAGCGGTGCTGTTCGTCCACCACGCAGACGGCGAGGCGCGCGAACTCCACGTCGGGCTCGATCAGCGCGTGCGTGCCGACGACCATCCCGAGCTCGCCCGTGCGCAGCTTCTCGAGCGCGTCACGGCGCGCGGCCACCGGGGTCGAGCCGGTGAGCAGGGTGAACGAGACCTGCTCGTTGGCGAGCAGCTGGTCGAGCGTGCGGGCGTGCTGTTCGGCGAGCGTCTCCGTGGGCGCCATGAGCGCGGCCTGGCGCCCGCCCTCGATCGCGCGCAGCATCGCGTAGAGGGCGACCACGGTCTTGCCGCTGCCCACCTCGCCCATCAGCAGGCGCTGCATCGCGCGCCCGGAAGCGAGATCGGCGTCGATCTCGGCGAACGCCTCGCGCTGGCCGTCCGTGGGCGCGAACGGCAGGGAGCGCAGCCAGCGTTCGGTGAGCTCACCCGGGGGGTCGAACGGGATCCCGGGGCGCGCCTCGTCGCGGGCGCGGCGGCGGACGGCAAGCGCGACCTGGTGCATCGCGAGCTCCTCGATCGCCAGGCGGCGGCGGGCGACCTCGATCGCGGGCATCGTCTCCGGGAAGTGGATGGTGGTGAGCGCGTCGGCGGCGAGCGGCAGACCGAGGCGCGCGCGCATAGCGGCGGGCAGCGGCTCGCGTGCGTCGCGGGCGAACGCGATCGCTTGATGGGCCCACTCGCGAATGCGCTCGGCCCGCAGGCCGTCGACGGTCGAGTGCACAGGCACGATCCCGACCGTGTGGATGCCGGTGCCGCCGTCCTTGTCGACGATCTCATGCGCTGAGACCCGGAACCCCGAGCGGTCGAGCTTGCCGCTCAGCAGCATCCGCGTGCCGGGCCGCAAGCGCTCGGCGAGCCAGGCTTGGTTGAACCACACGGCCTTGAAGCTGCCCGTGCCGTCGGTGACCGTCGCCTCGACGATCTTCAGATTCCGCCGACGGGTGGGCCGCACGCGCGCCGAGCGGACCTCGACCGCGAGCGTGGCCTCCTCTCCGATCCGCAGATCGGCGGCGCGCGTCACGCGGCTGCGGTCGCGGTAGCCGTGCGGCAGGTGCCACAGCACGTCCCCGATCGTGTGCAGCCCGAGCTTCGCGGCCAGCGCCGAGAGCTTGGGCCCGGCGCCGCGCAGCGCGGTCAGCGGGCGCGCCAGCCGCTCGGGCTTGGGAGCCGACCGCAGGGGCGCTTCGAGCAGCTCAGCGCGCTCCTGCGGCTCCCCACTCCCGAGCGCCCGCGGGGGCGCGGGCGAGGCTGCTACTGCGGCGGTTTCGGGCATCGCTGCTGAGGCTACGCCGCGGACGGGATGGCAGCGCGGCGTTCGCTGGGCCGTGGCGGGTTGGGCGGCGACTCCGGCGGGGGCGGCGCGGGGCGTTGGTGGTGGCGCGCGGGCGTTGGTGGTGGCGCGGGCGCGGGTGGGCCAGGCGTTCGTGGCGGCGGGGCAGGGGCGGGTGCGCGGGTGCGGCGTCGGGTAGCGCGGGCGTTCGTGGCGGCGGGGCAGGGACGCCGGCGCAGGCCCCGGCCGGGTTAATGGGCAAGTAAGAGGGAGAGAGGTCTCGGGGGTGCGGGTGCGCAGCGTCTCTCGTGAGGCCTGGAGCACACGGCGCGCGCCTCGAGGCGCACGGCACGCGCCGTGCCGCCCGGCAACCCCGAGGTTTAGCCCACGTAGTCGTTTTCCGACCACCAGGGCTGAACGTCGCGCGAAACGCAGCTGGCGGCACGGACGTTCAGCCCACGTGTTCGAAAAGCGACGACGAGGACTGAACGTCGCGCGAAACGCCGGCGACGGCCCCGACGTTCAGCCCTCGTAGTCGAAAACCGGCGACCAGGGCTGAACGTCGCATGGGGCGCGGCGGGCGGCACGGACGTTCAGCCCACGTGGTCGATTTCCGGCGACTAGGGCTGAAGCTCGCGCGGAGCGCGGCCGGCGGCACCGAGGTTCAGCCCACGTGTTCGAAAACCGACGGCCAGGGCTGAACGTTTGCGGGGCGGGCGGACGGCGGGGGCGGGTGACGGGATTGCAGGTTCGACTCTCGGTTTGCGATCGAACCCGGGATCTCGCTCCCTTATGTGACGAGATCGCGGGTTCGCGGAAGGGCTTGGATCGAAGCGGTGATTCCGTTGCGCTGCGTGACGAGATCGCGGGTTCGCGCGGCC
>CBFGWL010000009.1:0-49938 GCA_965652565.1 uncultured bacterium | reverse complement strand
CGAGCAGCGCCGCGAAGCCGCCCGCGCGCAGCGCTGCCGTCCGCCCACCCGAGCGGAGCAACACCAGCGCGCCGGCCAGCAGCGCGGGCGCCGCCCAAAGCAGGCCGCCCGCGCTCAGCCCGGCGACCAGGCCGGCGGCGACCACGGCGGCAGGTACGCCGGCGCGCCACGGCGTCCCGGGCCGCGCCGCGGCAAGCGCCAGCGGCGCGAGCCCGGCGACGAGCGCGGCCGCGAACACTTCCTTCACCCCGCCCCACAGGTAGTAGGCGTAGAGCAGCGCGGCCTGCGAGGCCGCCACCGCACCGAGCCCCCGGAGCGCGCGAGAGCGCACGACTGGGCTGGTCAGTTCGTAGAGGGCGAGCGCAAGCAGCGCCCCGGTGAGCGCCATCGCGGGCTGGATCGCCCACGCGGGGTCGAGGCCGATGAGCCGAGCCGCGACCCCGAACGGCACGAGCGCCCCGATCGGGTAGCCCTCGCCGAGGTTCACGGCGAGCGTGGCCTCGTAGGTCGAAGGGCTCAGCCCGCTCAGATCGCGGCCTTCGCCGAGCGCGTGGTCGACCAGCGCCAGCCACGTCGCCGTGTCGTCGAGCTTCACGTAGCCGGCGAAGGTGGCCTCGCCGGACGCCACAACCGGGAGCGCGAAGCACCCGAAAGCGGTGAGCGCCGCGAGGACGACCGCGCGATCGGGCCGCAGCGGACGCCCCGCGAGCGCCGCCCACGCCCATCCGGCCGCTGCGAGGACGGCGATCGCGGGCGCGCTCGCCGGCGCCGCCAGCGGCCACGCCGCCACCCCGGCGCCGACCACGGCGACCGCGGCGAGGCCCACCACGGGCACGAGCGAGCCGGGGATGGTCGTCGCCGCGAGGCGCTCGACGAACAGGCCGGCCCCGGCACACACGGCCGCCAGGAGGAGCGGCAGCGCGAGCCAGGCGACGAGGAGATCCACGGCCCTTACCCAGCGGAGCGCCCGCGGCGGCGCGCGGACCTCACAGCCCGAGCTCGTCGGCGTATTTCTCGCGGTACTCGCCGCGTTTTTCCAGGACCTCCTCCACGTAGGCGGCGGTCTCGGGGAAGGTGATGTCCTCGACGTCGAGATCCGACCCTCCCCAGCGGTCCGCGTGACCCATGCCCGCGTTGTACGCGGCGAGCGCCGCCCGCTCGTTGCCGTCATAGCGGTCGAGCAGGTGCCGCAGATAGAACGTCCCGTAGCGGATGTTGATGTCCGGGTCCGAGAGGTCCTCGACCACGAACGTCGTCCCGCCGCTCAGGTTTTCGATCACCTCGGCGGTGTCGGGCGTGATCTGCATCAGGCCCCGGGCGCCGGCGTGCGACGTCTGATCGCGGAAGCGCGACTCCGCGTAGATCACGGCGGCGATCAGCGAAGCGTCGACGTCCTTCTCCTCCGCCTGCTGGCGGATGATGTCGTCGTGGCGCAGGGGCAGCGTGACCTCGCGGATGGCCTCGTCGACGTTGATGCGGCTTACCCCGAAGCCGATGCCGACGACCGCGAGCAGCGTGACGAGCATCGGCACGAGCGCCCGGCGCGGCCCGTTGCGCGCGCGCCCCTTGCGCGAGCGCCGCTTGGCGACCCGTCGCCGGCGAGCAGGCTTGCGACGGGCGGTGGGACGACGGCGGGCGGCGCTTGCGCGCCGGCTCACCCGGCCCTCCGCGCTGCGACGAGCTGCGGCCACAGGTCACGGAGCTCGCGCTCGAGGTCCGCGAGCGTGCCGGTGTTGTGCACGACGAAGGTGGCGCGCGCCGCCTTCTCCTCCTCGCTGAGCTGACGGGCGGCCCGGCCGTCCACGTCGCTCGTCCCCCGCGCCCTGGCGCGCTCGGCGCGCAGCTCGTCGCCCGCGACGACCACGAGCGTCGCGTCGAAGAGGTCCTCCATCCCGGCCTCGAAGAGCAGGGGGACCTCGACGACCGCGAGCTCCGCGTCGCCGGGCAGCTCGGTGCGCCAGCGCGCGACGCGCTCGCCGACCAGCGGGTGAAGCACCCCCTCGAGCCACTCGAGCTCACCGGGGTCGGCGAAGACGATCCTCCCGATCGCGGCGCGGTCCACGCGCCCGCCGGGGGCGACGTCCGCACCCCAGCGCTCGGTGAGGCGCGCGCGCGTCGCCGGCTCGTCGAGGAGCTCGTGGACGACCGCGTCGGTCGAGAGGGTCAGCGCACCGAGGCGCGCGAGCGCCGTGAGGGCAGCGGATTTGCCCGAGGCGATCGCTCCGCTGAGGCCGATGAGCGCAGGGCCCGGCGCCGCCAAGGCGCCGTCCTCAGCTCTGCTCGTCGGAATCCTCGCCCTCGCCGCTGTTCTCGTCGGCGGGGGGAGCGTCGGAAAAGACTTCCTCGGAGAGCCCGAGATCGGGGACGTCGGCGCCCCCCGAGACCGCCTCCTGCTCGGCGGCGGAGTCGGCGATCGACTGCTTGAGCTCGTCGGGGATCAGGTCGCGCAGCGGCAGGTTCTGGCTCTCCGCGCGCTTGATCGAGAGCGAGATCCGGCGGCGCTCCTCGTCGATCTCGAGGATGCGCACCCACTTCATGTCGCCCGGCTGGACGACCTCGCTCGGGGTCTCGACGTGATGCTCGGCCAGCTCGGAGATGTGGACGAGGCCCTCGATGCCCGGGACGATCTCGACGAAGGCGCCGAAGGCCACGACCTTGGTGACCTTGCCCTCGAGCACGTCGCCCTGGCGGTACTCGTTGAGGACCTTCTGCCACGGATCCTCCTGGGTCTGCTTGAGGCCCAGGGAGATGCGCTGGCGCTCGCGGTCGATGTCGAGCACCTTGACGCGCACCGTCTCGCCGATCGACAGCACCTCGGACGGGTGGTTGACGTGGCTCCAGGAAAGCTCGGAGATGTGGATCAGGCCGTCGATGCCGTCGAGGTCGACGAAGGCGCCGAAGTCGACGATGTTGGAGATCTTGCCCTCGACGATCATGCCCGGCTGCAGGCGGCCGAGGATCTGCTCGCGGACCTCCTTGCGCTCCTCCTCCAGCACGGCGCGGCGCGAGAGCACCACGTTGTTGCGGCTGCGGTTGAGCTCGATGACCTTGCACTCGAGGGTCTGGTTGCGGAACTCCTCGAGGTTGTGCACGCGCCGGATGTCGACGAGCGACGCCGGCAGGAACCCGCGGACGCCGAGGTCGAGGATCAGGCCGCCCTTGACGACCTCGATGACCGTGCCCTCGACCGGCTCGCCGGTCTCGGCCGCGGCCTCGATCTTGCGCCAGGCCTTCTCGAAGCGCGCGCGCTTCTTGGAGAGGACGAGACGTCCCTCCTGGTCCTCCTTGGTGAGGACGAGCGCGTCGACGCGCTCGCCGAGCTCGACTTCCTCAGCGGGGTTGACCGAGCGCCGGATCGAAAGCTCGTTCGCGGGGATGACGCCCTCGGACTTGTAGCCGATGTCGACGAGGACCTCGTCCTTGTCGATACGCACCACCTCGCCGCTGACGACGTCGCCCTCCTCGAAGGGCTTGATGGTGGCGGCATAGTTGGGAACCATCTTGCCGTCCACCTCGATCATGAGGTCGCCCGCGGGGGCGGAATCGGAAGCGGATCCGGACTCGATCAAAGTTTCGGTTGCAGACACGACGGCCAATAATGACAGACGCGATTTCGAAGTCGCGCCCGGGTCCCCTCAGTAGAGGAACATGGGCTTTCCGTCCACCGCGCTGACCCGCGGGCGGTAGCCCTCGGAGTCGTAGAAGGCGTCCACGTCGACCCGCTTCTCGCCCTTCGCAGGAGTGTCCGCGGGCACGGTCGTGTAACGGCCCTCCTGCAGCGCAACCATCAGCCCGGAGTGCCCGGCGAGGATCTGGTCGACAGCCGTGTTGCCGAAGCTGATCGCGACCATCCGGTCGAGCGAGTCGGGCGCGCCCGCGCGCATCATGTACCCGAGGTTCTGCGAGAGCGTGTCGATGCCGGTGAGCTCCTTGATGCGCTCGGCCACCGCCATGCCGATCCCGCCGAGCTTGCGGTGGCCGTAGGCGTCCTCGGGTCCGCTCGCCATGAGCTCGCCGCCGCGCATCGTCGCGCCCTCCGAGACCACGACCATGGCGTAGTTGGAGGGGTTGTTGCGGCGGTCCTCGGCGACGAGCTCGGCCACGCGCTCGACGTCGAAGGGCACCTCGCTGATCAGGGCGCGGTCGACGTCGGCGAGATATGCCGAGATCAACGCCGTCTCGCCCGAGTAGCGGCCGAAGAGCTCGACCACGGCGATCCGCTCGTGCGAGCCGGTCGGAGTCCGCAGCTGATGGATCGCCTCGACCGAGCGCGTGACCGCCGTCGAGAAGCCGATGCAGTAGTCGGTGCCGAACACGTCGTTGTCCATCGTCTTCGGGACCGCGACGACTCGCACGCCCTCCTGGTGCATGCGCACGCCGTAGGAGAGGGTGTCGTCGCCCCCGATCGGGATCAGCGTCTCGATGCCCAGCCGCTCGAGCACCCGCAGCACGTGCGGCGTGCAGTCCGCCGTGCCGGTCTGCGCGTCGTACTCGAACTCGCCCTCGAGGAACTCCGGCATCATCTCCGGCTTCACGCGGCCGGGATTCGTGCGCGAGGTGTGCAGGTGGGTGCCGCCGTAGCGGTCGATCGTGCGGACGTTCGCGCGCGTGAGGCGCCGGAAGCAATCGGAGTTCTCCTCGTCGGAGCGGTCGAGGTCGAAGTTGAGGAGGCCGCCCCAACCACGCGTGATGCCGATCACCTCGATGCCGGCCTCCTCGGCGCGGTTGACGATCGCCTTGATGCAGGGGTTGAGCCCGGGGACGTCACCCCCGCCGGTCAGAACTCCGATCCTCATTCACACCTCTCCTTGCACACGGTCGGCGTGGGCGCTTTCGCCCACTTTCGCCTTCTCCTCGCCGCGCTTTATACCGAACGCAAACCAAAAGTCCGAGGACGGTCACGATCGCGACGGGCGCCTCGTCTCCCCTACTGATCACCAACCCAAGGAGGCGCAACCGTGCTGAACCAAGTCCTCTACGCAAGCGTGCCGGTAACCGACCAGGACCGCGCGCTCGACTACTACACGAACGTCCTCGGCTTCGAGAAGCGCGTCGACAACGGGGACACGGGCGGGCCGCGATTCGTGAGCGTCGGCGCGAACGGCCAGGACTTCTCGCTCGTTCTGTGGCCGGGCACGCCCGGTGAGCCGCAGCCCGTCGGCGACCACGTGCCCGCGGCCTACACGCTCGAAGTCGACGACTGCCGCAGCTCCTTCGACGAGCTCAAGGAGCGCGGCGTGAACTTCGTGACCGACGTGCTCGAGTTCCCCTGGGGCTGGATCGCCGTCTTCGAGGACCCGGACGGCAACCGCCTGCAGATCCGCCAGGGCCGGTGAGCCCGCGCCCCGGCGCGCCCCGAGGACGGTCCCCCGGGGCGCGCGCGGGGGCAGCTGGGCAGCTTGCGCGCGCAAGCTGCCAGAATCGGGCCCCGTGCCGAAGCGAGCGACCAAGAGAGGCGCGGAGCGCACGCCGCTGAGCGGCTCCTACGACGTGATCATCTGCGGCGCGAGCTTCGCCGGGCTCACCGTCGCCCGGCAGCTCGCGGGCAGCGGAGCGCGCACGCTGCTGCTCGACCGTTACGAGGTCGGCGAGCGCCAGACCTCAGCGTGCGGGATCCCGACGAGCTGGCTGCGCGCGATGGGCCTTGAGGACTCGGCGCGCCAGGAGTTCAAGACGCTCGTCATCCACACCCCGCACGGCACGTCGCGCTACCGGCTGCCGTGGTCGTTCACCACCTTCGACTACCGCGAGCTCTGCGACATCCTGTTCGCCGACTGCGACGCCGAGTTCGAGACGGCGAAGGTCGACGGCAAGCGCGCCGGCGAGGGCCAGGCGATCGCGGTCGACACCGACCGCGGCACGGTGTCCGCGCCGCTCGTCGTCGACGCGCTCGGCTGGAAGCGGGTGCTCGCCGGCAACGCCTACCAGCCGCCCGACGCGCCGCTCTCACGCGGCCTCGAGGTGCACCCGCACGGCAGCGGCACCGACATGGAGATCTGGATCGACCGCCGCTACGTGCCCGCCGGCTACGGCTGGTCGTTCCCGGCGCGCGACGAGGTGCGCGTGGGCGTGGGCTCTTTCGACCCCCGCTTCCACGTGAAGGACACGACGGTCCTGCTCGCGCAGGACCTCGAGCGCGAGGCGGTGCGCTACCAGGGCAACTGGATCCCGCACAAGCTGCGCCCGGCCACGGAGGACGACGTCTTCTTCGTCGGCGACTCGGCGGGCCACTGCCTGCCGCTCACGGCCGAGGGCATCCGGACGGCCTTCTACTTCGGGATCGCGCTCGGCGAGGAGCTGCGCGCCGTGGTCGAGGGCCGCAAGGACCGCGCCGCCGCGCTGCGCGACTACGCGGCGTTCAGCGACGCGCACGAGTGGAAGTTCCGCTGGATGCTGCGCGCGCAGCGCACCGTCCCACGGCTCCCCGCCCGTGCCCAGCGGGCGCTGATCGCCGCCGTCGGCGTCGAGCGCTTCGTGCGCTGGTCGTTCGGCCACTACCTGAACATCGCCCCGCCCTCCTACGCGGAGCGGCACGTGCGCATCCCGAGCCGCGCGCAGGCCGCGGCTGCCGCCGCCTGACGCCGGCGTCCCGCGGCGCTACTTGACCTCGAGCCAGTCGCGGCCGATCCCGACCTCGACGACGAGCGGCGGGTCGAGGTCGAACGCCGCGACCATCTCCTCGCGCACGATCTCCGCCGCGGCGTCGATCTCGGCCTCGGGCCCCTCGAAGAGCAGTTCGTCGTGGATCTGCAGCACCAGCCGCGTCTCGAGCCCCGCGTCGGCGAGGGCGCGATGACAGCGCAGCATCGCGAGCTTGATGATGTCGGCAGCCGTGCCCTGGATCACCGTGTTCACGGCAAGCCGCTCACCCAGCAGGCGGCGCTGGCGCTGGTTGGAGCGCAGCTCCGGGATCCGCCGGCGGCGTCCCATCAGGGTCTTCACGAAGCCCTCCTGCTCCGCGCGGGCGATCGTCTCATCGATGAACGCGCGCACAGCCGGGAAGCGCTCGAAGTAGCGGTCGATGTAGTCGGCGGCCTCCTCGCGTGAGATCTGCAGCCGGTCCGCCAGGCCGAAGGCCGAGAGCCCGTAGGCGATGCCGTAGTTGACCATCTTGGCCTTGGAGCGCTCGCTCGGGGTAATCGCGTCGGGGTCGGCGCCCACGATGCCCGCCGCGGTCGCGCTGTGGACGTCCTCGCCCGAGGCGAAGATCTCGCGCAGCACCTCCTCGTTGGCGACGTGCGCGAGGACGCGCAGCTCGACCTGGTTGTAGTCGCAGGAGATCAGTCGGTTGCCCTCCTCGGCGACGAAGCACGAGCGCACCGGCCTGCCAACGTCGGAGCGAATCGGGATGTTCTGCAGGTTGGGGCTCGTGCTCGAGAGGCGCCCTGTCGCTGCGGTCACCTGGCTGAAGACGGTGTGGATGCGTCCCGTCTCGGGATCGACGTACTCGGGCAGCGCATCGAGGTAGGTGTTCTTGAGCTTGGTCAGCTCGCGCCACTGCTCGACCGCCGGGACGATCGGGTGTTCGTCGCGGATCTGCGCGAGCACGCGGGCGTCGGTGGAGAAGCCGGTCTTACCGCGGCGCTTGCGAGTCAGGCCGAGCTCGTTGAAGAGCACCTCGGCGAGCTGTTGGGGTGAGCCGATCGTGAACTCGCGCCCCGCCGCCTCGTAGATCTGCGCCTCGAGCTCGGTGATCCGCTCCTCCAGGCCCGCGCCGATCGCCCGCAGGCGCTCCAGGTCCAGGCGCAGGCCGGCGCTCTCCATCGCGACGAGGACCTCGACGAGCGGCAGCTCGACCTCGCGCATCACGCGGTCGAGCCCGAACTCCTCGATCTGCGCGCGCTGGCGCTTCGCGAGCTCCCAGGTGAGGCGCGCCTCGACCGCCGGGTCGACGGCTTCGGCGGGCTCCTCCCCCAGCTCGAGCTGCCCCTCGCTGGGCGGCGGTTCCGCGCTCGAGCGAGCGGCGATGCCGGCGTCGGCGGCGAGCTCATCGAGCACGTAGGTGCGCCGCGCCGGATCGATCAAGTAGGCGCCGATCATCGTGTCGTAGTCGACCGCGAGCGCCTCCCGGGCGGTCGCCAGCAGACCCTGGCGGCCCTGGCCGCCCAGCCCCTTGGCGTCGTGGGCGATCAGCGGCCGGCCGCGAAGCTGTTCGGCGAGCGCGGCCATGTCGTCGGCCGGCCCGGTGACGACGCGCTCGCCGTCGGTCGCGGCCCAGCGCCCGCCGGCGATCGCGATCGCGATCGGGCCCGGCGCGAGGTCGGCGGGCTCGCCCTCGACCGCCTCGACGGCGATCGTCTCGTCGACGGTGCGCCCCGGCACCTCGCCCTCGTACTCCTCTTCCAGCCGCTGGATCACCGCGCGCAGCTCGAACTCGGCGGCGAAGTCGCGGAGGCGGCTCAGGTCCGGCCCAGGGGTGTTCTCGATCACGTCGTCGGGGACCTCGACGTCGAGCTTCATCGTGGCGAGCTGCTTGGAGATGCGCGCGTCGTCGGCGTGCTCGATGAGGTTCTGCTTGCGCTTGGCGCCCGAGATCTGGTCGACCGAGTCGAGCACCGCCTCCAGCGAGCCGAACTGCTGGAGCAGCTGCGCAGCGGTCTTGTCGCCGATCCCGGGGACCCCGGGGATGTTGTCGGAGGTGTCGCCCTTGAGCCCGATCAGGTCCGGGACGAGTTCGGGCGGCACGCCATAGCGCTCGATCACGCCCTCGCGGTCGTAGATCTTCGTGTCGGTGACCCCGCGCGAGGTGGTCATCACGCGGACGCCGTCGTCGACCAGCTGGTAGACGTCGCGGTCGCCGGAGACGATCATCACCCGCTCGCCGCGCTCCTTGGCGCGCGTGGCGAGCGTGGCGATCACGTCGTCTGCCTCGTAGCCGTCGACGCGCACGTTGCGAAAGCCGAACGCCTCGGCGAGCGGCGCCAGGTGCGGCCACTGCTCGCGCAGGAGGTCCGGGCGCGAGGGCCGGCCCGCCTTGTACTCCTTGTACTCGGTCTCGCGGCCCGACATGCCGGCATCCCAGGCGACGATCACGGCGCGCGGGCGGTGCTCGATGAGCAGCTTGGCCATCATCGACGCGAAGCCATAGATGGCGTTCGTCGGGCGCCCGTCGGCGGTCGCGATCGAGTCCGGGAGCGCGAAGAACGCGCGGTAGGCGAGGCTGTTCCCGTCGATCAGGAAGAGCTCGGCGTCGCCGTTGTCGGACTTGGCCGCCACGACGCCCGATCTTATGGAGGCGGGCGGCGCGCGCGGGAGGTGCGCCGCGCCGGTAAGCCGCGCTCCATATATTTTCGCGACCCATGCCCCCCTCGGTCAGCGCCCAGTTCTCGGTCACGGTGCGCGTCGAACTCGACGCGCGCCAGGAACCGCTCGGCAAGCTCACGGCGAAGATCGCCGAGGCAGGCGGCGCGCTGCAGAGCGTCGATCTGGTCCCCGGCGCCGGCAGCGAGGGCAAGCGCGTGCGCGAGTTCACGATCGACGCGCGCGACCAGTCGCACTGGGAGGAGATCCTCCGCGCGATCGGCTCGACCCGCGGGGCGCGCGTGCTCGATTACGTCGACCGCACGATGGCGATGCACCGCGGCGGCAAGATCGAGCAGCACAACAAGTACCCGCTCAAGACCCGCGACGACCTCTCGATGGCCTACACGCCCGGCGTCGCGCGCGTCTGCGAGGAGATCGCCGCCGACCGGCAGAAGGCCTTCGACTTCACGATCAAGAAGAACACCGTGGCGGTCGTCTCCGACGGCTCGGCCGTGCTCGGCCTGGGTGACATCGGCCCTGAGGCGGCGATGCCCGTTATGGAGGGCAAGGCGATGCTCTTCAAGGAGTTCGCGAACGTCGACGCGTTCCCAATCTGCCTCGACACGAAGGACCCCGACGAAATCGTTGAGACCGTACGCTTGATCGCGCCGACGTTCGGCGGCATCAACCTCGAGGACATCTCCGCGCCGCGCTGCTTCGAGATCGAGGACCGGCTCAAGGAGCTCCTCGACATCCCGGTCTTCCACGACGACCAGCACGGCACCGCCGTCGTGACGATGGCCGCCCTCTTCAACGCGCTCAAGATCGTCGGCAAGCCGATCGAGGATCTGCGCGTGCTCGTCGTCGGGCTCGGCGCCGCCGGGATCGCGGTGACGAAGATGATGTTGGCGTCCGGGGTCCGCCACGTGATCGGCTGCGATCGCCAGGGCGCGATCTCGACCGAGCGCGAGGACTACCAGTCGGGCGCGATGAGCGGGATCAAGCGCTGGTACGCGGAGAACTCCAACCCCGACAAGCTGCAGGGCTCGCCGGCCGACGTGATCGAGGGCTGCGACGTGTTCGTCGGCCTCTCCGGCCCGGGGATCATCGACGCGGAGGCGCTCGGGCGCATGGCGGACGACCCGATCGTCTTCGCGATGGCCAACCCGACGCCGGAGGTGATGCCCGAGGACGCCGAGCCCTACGTGCGCATCATGGCGACGGGCCGCTCCGACTACCCGAACCAGATCAATAACGTGCTCTGCTTCCCCGGCATCTTCCGCGGCGCACTCGACGCGGGCACGGCGCGGATCACCGAGCCGATGAAGCTCGCGGCGGCGCGCGGCATCGCGGAATGCGTCGCCGAGGAGGACCTCAGCGAGGACTACATCATCCCCTCGGTCTTCGACCGCGAGGTGGCGCCGGCGGTGGCGCGCGCGGTCGTCGAGGAGGCACGCCAGTCGGGCATGGCGCGGGTGTCCGAGGAGACCGGCACCTTCACCGTCCTCGAATAACCGCCGCGGCTTAGACTCCGGCGGGCGATGCGCGTCCTGGTCACAGGGGCGACTGGATCGATCGGCTCGGCCGTCTGCGAGGCGCTGCTCGAGCGCGGCGACGAGGTGGTGGGCCTCAGCCGGAACCCCGAGCGGGCCCGGCAGGCGAACCCGCGCGTCGAGTGGCACGCCTGGCAGCCCACCGAGGAGCGCCCGCCCGCCGCGGCGCTCGCGGGGGCCGAGGCGGTGCTCAACCTCGTCGGCGAGGACCTCAACCAGCGGCTCACGCCCGAGGCGAAGGGCCGGATCCACGCCAGCCGCGTGCGCGCGACGGCGAACCTGACGGCCGCGATCCGCGCGGCCGACGAGCGGCCCAAGGTCCTCGTCAGCCAATCCGCCGTCGGCTACTACGGGGACAGCGGCGACGCGGAGCTGGGCGAGAACGCTCCGCCGGGCGACGGCTTCCTCGCGCGGGTCGTCCGCGAGTGGGAGCAGGCGGCGCGGGACGCCGAGGCCGCGGGCGTGCGGGTGCCGATCATCCGCACCGCCCCCGTGCTGAACCCGGAGCGCGGCCTGCTCAAGGAGCTGCTCCTGCCGTTTCGCTTGGGCGTCGGCGGCCCGCTCGCGGGCGGCGACTGGTACATGCCCTGGATCCACCGCACCGACGAGGTGCGCATGCTCATGTGGGCGGTGGACAACGAACGGGTCGAGGGGCCGCTCAACGGCTGCGCGCCGTTCCCGGTCACCAACAAGGAGTTCTCGCGGGCCCTGGGGCGGGTCCTGCGGCGCCCCGCCGTCATGCCCGTGCCGCGCTTTGCGGTCGCGCTGCTGCGCGGCGGCGAGCTCGCGGACGCGGTGACCTCGAGCATCCGCGCTGTGCCGCGCCGCCCGCTCGAGCTCGGCTTTCGCTTCGAGTTCGAGCGGATCGAGCCCGCGCTGCGGGACCTGCTCGGCCGCTGAGGCTGGGGCTCAGGGTTCCCCGAACGGGGGCTCGAAGGCCGCGGCGACCGAGGCGCGGTCCAACGGAGCCTCCGCCGCCTCGATCGCGGCCAGCACCGCCCGCATGGCGGCGCTCCCGTAGGCCGCCTCGGGGAACTGGGGGCGCGCCGTGGTCTCCGTCGGGCTCGGCACGCGCTCGGGCAGTGACGGGGGCGCCGGGACCCAGAGAAGCCCGGCCTCGCGCGCGATCGGCCCCGCGGTCTCGTTGGCGACCGGCTCGAGCTCGCCGATGTAGGCGATCGCGGTCGAGTCCTCGGCGGCGCGCCGGGCGTTCTCGCCGACCGCCGCGGGATCGAGCCCCGGGTACTTCCCGGCCGCGCGCAGCACCTCGAGGCGCACCTCCACCCCGCCGGCCTCGCCGTCCCGGTCGGCGAGCGCCAGCCGGGCTCCGTCGACCACCGACTCGCCGCGCTGCGTCCACCCGGGCCCCTGCGGGGCGCTCACGTACACGGTGAGCACGGCGTCACCGCCGGGGTCCGCGGCCTGCGAGCCGCAGCCCGCGAGCGCGAGGAGCGCGGTGGCGGCGAGGGCAAAAGTTCGTCGCGCGAGCACGTCTGTATATTCGCCGCCGATGCAGACCCCCGGCAGCACCACCCAGCGCGCGTGAAGATCGGCGTCCTCACCGCCGGTGGCGATTGCCCTGGGCTGAACGCGGTGATCCGCGCGGTCGCCCGCTCCGCGATGCAGAACGGCGATGAGGCCGTCGGCATCATGCGCGGCTACGAGGGGCTCGCCAAGCGCGAGTACAAGCAGCTCGACATGCGCACCGTCGCGGGCATCCTGCACCTCGGCGGGACGATCCTGAGCACCTCGAGCTTCGAGCCGCACCGCGAGGAGGCGGTCGACGACGTCAAGCGAGCCTTCGAGGAGGACGAGCTGGACGCGGTGATCGCGATCGGCGGCGAGCACACGATGTGGATCACCCGCCGCCTCCACGAGGAGGACGGGCTGCCGGTCGTGGGCGTTCCCAAGACGATCGACAACGACGTCACCGGCACGGATTACACGTTTGGCTTCGACACGGCCGTGCAGGTCGCGACGGAGGCGATCGACCGCCTGCACACCACCGCCCAGTCCCACGACCGCCTGATGGTGGTCGAGGTGATGGGCCGCAACACCGGCTGGATCGCCGTCCACGCCGGGATCGCGGGCGGCGCCGACGGGATCGTCATCCCCGAGGTGGTGACCACTGTGGAGGAGCTCACCGAAGGGATCCAGAAGCGCCACGAGCGCGGCAAGAACTTCTCGATCATCGTCGTCGCCGAGGGTGCGAAGCTCGCGTTCGAGTCCGGCGAGGAACGCCTCATCCAGCCGACCGAGTCGACCGACGAGTACGGCTACCCGCGCCTGGGCGGGATCGGCGCGGCGCTCGCCAAGGAGCTCGAGACCCGTACGGGCTGGGAGGCGCGCGTGACCGTGCTCGGCCACGTCCAGCGCGGCGGCACGCCCAGCGCCACCGACCGTATCCTCGCGACGCGCTACGGCGCGAAGGCCTACGAGCTGGTCAAGAACGGGGAGTTCGGCCGCATGGCCGCTCTCCACGGGTCGACCATGACCTCGGTGCCCCTCTCGGAGGTGACCGGGATCAAGGAGGTCGACCTCTCCCTCCTCGACATCGCGAAGCGCTTCTATACGTAGCGCGCAAGGCCGAGCGCGCGAGGCCGGCGCCGCGCCGCGGGCGCGGCGGATGGCGGCGGGTCCACGCGCGACTTCGCGATTTCGCCGGTTGATTCCACAGGATCACGAACTCACGTAGGCCGCCTTCACGACTTCGTCATTTCGCTGGTTGATCCCACGAAATCGCGAAGTCGCGCAACCCCCGAGCCGTCGGCGCATCCCGGGGCGCGTGCCGCCAGCGCGGGGTTGATGGGTGCGTGACGACCAAGAAACGCCCCAAGCCGCTGCAATGGTTCCCGCTCGCACGTAATCGCCGCGCAGGCCCCAGGCCCGCGACGGCACGCTCGGCGCGCCGCCGTTGGCACGAGATCCTGGCCTTCGCCGGGAAGCAGCACGGCCTCGCCACACGCCGCGATCTGCTCAGCATGGGGATACCAGCGGCGACGATCTCGGACTGGCTGATCACCGGCCGCCTTCATCAGGTTCATGCCGGCGTGTACGCCGTGGGCCAGCCGGTCGAGGCACCGGACACCATGCGCATGGCCGCGGTTCTTGCCTGCCAGCCGGACGCCTACCTGTCACACCGCTGTTGCTGCAAACACTGGGCTCTCCTCCCGCCGGCCCAGCCGACGCCAATCGAGGTCACGACCATCGGACGACGCGTCGCGGGACCGCGCGGAGTGCGAGTCCATTCCGTTGCACGCATCAGCGAAGACGAGCTCACCACCTTGCGCGGCGTCCCGGTCACCACCGCCGCCCGTGCGGTTATCGATCTCGCCGGCCAAGCCGACGAGTACACGGTCGCCAAGGCCTACGAAGAGGGATTGATCCAGGGCTTCTACGACCGAGCCGAGATGGCGGCGCTCGTGACCAGACACGCGGGCCGACGCGGGATCAAAAAGGTGCGGTTCCTCGTGGAGCGCGACGCGCCACCCTCGTGGACGATCGGCGAGGCGCACAAGCGCCTACTCGAGCTCGTCCGCTCCGCCGGCTTGCCCCATCCGGAGACCGAGGTCCAGATCGGCCCGTATCGCGTGGACATGCTCTGGCGGCGCGAGCGCGTGATCGTGGAGGTCGACGGAGCGACGTACCACTCCATCCCCTCCCGGATCGAAGCCGACAAGCGGCGCGACGCCGAGCTCGCCGCCCGCGGGTACGTCGTCGTGCGGGTCACCTGGCGCCAGCTGGTCGACGAGCCGCATGCCGTACTCGCCCGGATCACGCGCGTCCTCGCGCGGCGGGCTGCGGCCCTGCCCACCTCACACGCGACTTCGTGATTTTGTGGGATCAACTGGCGAAATCGCGAACTCCTGGAACGGGCTCTCGCGACTTCGTGATTCTGTGGGATCAACCAACACAATCGTGAAGTCGCGGAGTGGCCGACGTGTCGCGGGGTGGCCCGCGTGTCGTGGGGTGGCCGGCGTGTCGCGAGCCGGTGGCGTAGCGCGCGGCGTCGGCGCGGTACGAGCGCGGCGCGGGCCTACGAGCGCAGGTAGTTGAAGATCGGCTGTGCCCAGCGGTCGAGCACGCCGTTGAAGAGCACGAAGAGGTAGATGATCGCGGCGATCGTGCCGCCCAGGCTGAAGGCGTAGGCGAGCACGGCGAGCATGATCGCGACGGCGTTGAACACCAGGAGTCTCATCGACGCGGCAGCCTATCTGAATCAGGCGCGGAGTTGGTCACTGAAGGCCCTCACGCGGGCGCGCCGCTCATCGCCTCGCGGGCGGCCTCCAGGAACTCCCGGCACGCCGCCCCAGCGGCCTCGGCCGAGCCCGCCTCGCCGGCGGCGCGCACCAAGCGCGAGCCGACGATGACGCCGTCCGCGATCCGGCCGACGGCGGCGGCCTGCTCGGGCGTGCCGATCCCGAAACCCACCGCCGCGGGCACGGGCGAGTCGGCGCGCACCGCGTCGACGAGCTCGCCGAGCGCCGGCGGCAGCTCCGCGCGCTCGCCGGTCGTGCGGGTGTCGGAAACCACGTACACGAAGCCCTCGGCGGCGCCGCAGATCTCCCGGCGCCGCACCGCGGTGGTCGTGGGCGCCACGAGCGGGACGAAAGCGAGCCCGCGCTCGGCGAAAGCGGCACGCAGCTCGCCCGCCTGCTCAGGCGGCAGGTCGGGCACGATCGCGCCCGCCAAGCCCGCGTCCGCGAGCGCATCAGCGAAAGCTTCGAAGCCGCGGGTGATCACGACGTTCGCGTAAGTCATCGCCACGACCGGCACGCGGTCGGCGATGCGCTTACCCACGTCGATCGCCGAGGCGAACGTCGCGCCGTTCGCCAGCGCCTGCGTCGCGGCCGCGTGGATCACCGGTCCGTCGGCCAGGGGATCGGAGAAGGGCACGCCAAGCTCGACGAGATCCGCCGCGTCCGCGTACGCCTCGGCGACCGCCAGCGATGCGTCCCGGTCGGGGAAGCCGGCCATCATGTACGGCATGAGCGCCGCGCGCCCCTCGGCGCGCGCGGCCTCGAACGCCGCCGCGATCCGCTCCGCCCCGCTCATCCGTCGAGCTCGGCCAGCTTCGCGGTCACCTCGGCGAGGTCCTTGTCGCCGCGGCCGCTCAGGGTCAGCACATCCAGCGCCTGCTCCGGCTCCGCCGCCCCGCCCTCACCGAGCAGCCACGCGATCGCGTGGCTCGGCTCGAGCGCGGGGACGATCCCCTCGAGCCGGGCGAGCTCGCGGAAGGCCCGCAGCGCCTGCTCGTCGGTCACCGCGACGTAGCGCGCGCGCCCGCTGTCGCGCAGCCAGGCGTGCTCGGGTCCGACGCCCGGGTAGTCGAGGCCCGCCGAGATCGAGTGGGCCTCGAGGATCTGCCCGTCGTCGTCGGCGAGCACCGACGAGAACGCCCCGTGCAGCACGCCCTGCCGGCCGGCGACGAGCGACGCGCCGTGACGGCCGCTGCCGATCCCCTCCCCGGCTGCTTCGACGCCGATCAGCTCGACGTCCACGTCCTCGGCGAACCCGGCGAAGGTGCCGATCGCGTTCGAGCCGCCGCCGACGCAGGCGATCACCCGGTCCGGGAGCCGCCCCTCGGCCGCCAGGATCTGCTCGCGCGCCTCGTCGCCGATCACCCGCTGCAGGTCGCGCACGAGCGCCGGGTAGGGCGCCGGCCCCACCGCCGAGCCGATGATGTAGTGCGTGGTCCGCACGTTCGTGACCCAGTCGCGGATCGCGGCGCTCACCGCCTCCTTGAGCGTCCGCGCCCCGGCCTCCACCGGCTCGACCCGCGCGCCCAGAAGCTTCATGCGCTCGACGTTGGGCGCCTGGCGGCGGATGTCCTCGGCGCCCATGTAGACGATGCACTCCAGGCCGAGCAGCGCGCACGCGGTCGCGGAGGCCACGCCGTGCTGGCCGGCGCCCGTCTCGGCGATGATGCGCTCCTTACCCATGCGCCTGGCGAGCAGCGCCTGGCCCAGCGCGTTGTTGATTTTGTGGGCCCCAGTGTGGGCGAGGTCCTCGCGCTTCAGGTAGATCCGGCGACCGGCGCGCTCGGAGAGCCGCTCGGCCAGATAAAGCGGCGTCGGCCGGCCGACGTAGTCACGCAGGAGCCGGTCGAGCTCCGCCCGAAACGCTGCGTCGTCACGCGCCTCGACCCAGGCGGCCGAGAGCTCGTCGAGCGCCTCCATGAGCACCTCGGGCACGAACCGCCCGCCGTACGGGCCGAACCAGGTCTCGACGGCACTCGTCACGGCCGCGCCCCTGCCTCGGCCTCCGCCGTCGCGGCCTGCGCGCGGCGGATGAAATCAGCGACCAGGTTGTGGTCCTTGCGCCCAGGAGCGCGCTCGACGCCGCTCGCGACGTCGACCGCGTAGGGCCGGGCGACGTCGATCGCAGCCGCCACGTTCTCGGGCCGCAGGCCGCCAGCGAGGATCGCCGGCACCTTCGTCGCCCGGTCGCGGACGAGGTCCCAGTCGAAGGTCTCGCCCGTGCCCCCCGGACCAGCGGGGCTGTAAGCGTCGAAGAGGTGGAAGTCGGTGCGGAAGGCGCGCGCCCGCTCGATGTCCGCCCCGCTGCGCACGCGCAGCGCCTTGATCACCTTCGCGCCCGTGCGGCGCGCGACCTCGTTGCAGAACTGCAGGCCCTCGTCGCCGTGGAGCTGGACCATCGAGAGGTGCTCGTTCTCCACCGCGCGCGCGATCTCATCGAGCGACGCATTGACGAAGACCCCCACGAGCTCGACGCGCCGGCGCACCGCCGCCGCGATCTCGCCGGCGATCGCCGGGTCGACGCGGCGCGGGCTGCCCTCCCAGTGGTTGAGGCCGATCGCCCACGCTCCCAGCTCGGCCGCCGCCTCGGCGTCGTCGAGGTTGGTGATGCCGCAGATCTTCACGCGCACGGCGACAAGGATGGCAGGCGCGCCCAGGCGATCGCCGCTCGCCGGGACGCGGACGCGCACCAACGGCGGAGCCGCCCGCGCGTGACGCGGACGGCTCCACCGGGGGTAGGGGTTGTGGAGGAAGAGGGTCGGTCGCTAGCCGTCGCGCTCCGAGCGATCACCGAGGCGCACCGTCACCTCCTCGCGCTCGTCGTCGCGCACGACGGTGAGCCTGATCTGGTCCCCGGGGTCCTTGCTGTCCACCGCGGCGATCACGTCGTCCATGCTCTCGACCGGCTCGCCGTCGATCTCGGTGATGACGTCGCCGCCGACCACGATCCGCTGGCCGCCGATCTCGAACACGCCCTCGCCGGCGCGCAGGCCGGCCTCGTCCGCGGGCGAGCCCTCGGCGACCTCCTGGATCAGCACCCCGGAGTCGACCTCGAGGTTGAGCGCGTCGGCGACCTCCTCGGTGAGCTCAGCGCCCGTGATGCCCAGGTACGCGTGCTGGACCTCGCCGTCCTCGATCAGGTCGTTGGCGACCTCCCGCGCGGTGTTGATCGGGATCGCGAAGCCGATGCCGACGTTCCCGCGCCCGCCGGACGACTCGATCTGGGCGTTCACGCCGATCACCTCGCCGCGCGCGTTGAGCAGCGGACCGCCGGAGTTGCCCGGGTTGATGGGCGCGTCCGTCTGGATCGCCTGCTGGATCGTGAAGCCGTCCGGCGCGCGGATCTCGCGCTGCACGGCCGAGACGATCCCCGCGGTCACCGTGCGGTCGAGGCCGAACGGGTTGCCGATCGCGACGACGGGATCGCCGACCTCGACTTCGCTCGAGTCGCCCAGGTCCAGCGGATTGACGCCACCCTCGGGCGGGTCGATCTTGATGACCGCGATGTCGGTCGACGTGTCCACGCCAACCACCTCGGCCTCGATCGGGTCCTCGTCGGCGCCGAGGGTCACGTTGATGTCGCGCGCGCCGTCCACGACGTGCGCGTTCGTGACGATGTGGCCCTCGTCGTCGATCACGAAGCCCGAACCGGTCGAGGTCGCGTCCCCCTGCGGGATGCCGAACGGGTTCGCGCCGCCCGCCGGGCCGCTGACCTCGATGTGGGCGATCCCCGACGACGTGCGCTTGTAGATCTCGCCGATCGACAGCCCCTCGTCGTCGACCGTGGAGGTCGTGGGCGCCGCGGCGATGGGCGCCGGCTCGTCCTCGCCGTCGTCCGGCGACGCGATCCACCCCGCGGCGATCGCGATCCACCCGAACACGGCGACGACGAGCCCGCCCAGCAGCGCGGAGCCGAACGAACTGCCTGCATACCGCTTCAGTCTCTTCATGCCGCCAAGGATGCGGCGAGGAACTCAAGCCGATCTAAGGGGCGGCTTTGGCGCCGTTAAGAATCCTGGCGATGCTGCGGCTCGATGACCGAGTGCTCGCGCGTGGCCATCTCGTCCCCGATCAGCTCGCGCACGGCCTCCTCGGGATCGGGCGCGCGCATCAGCGTCTCACCGATCAGCACGGCGTCCACCCCGATGCGGTCGAGGTCCTCGATCTGCTCGCGGCTCGAGTAGCCGGACTCGGCGACCACCGTCTTGCCCGCGGGGATGTCGGTGAGCAGCCGCTCGGTGGTCTCGACGTCGACCGTGAAATCGGTCAGGTCGCGGTTGTTGATGCCGATCACGTCCGCGTCCATGGCGAGCGCCCGCTCGAGGTCGCGCTCGTCGTGGACCTCGACGATCGTGTCGATGTCGAGCGAGCGCGCCGCGTCGTGCAGGCCGGCGAGCTCGTCGTCGGTGAGCGCAGCCACGATCAAGAGCGCGGCGTCGGCGCCGTGGACCACGGCCTCGTACAGCTGGTAGGGGTCGACGACGAAGTCCTTGCGCAGGATGGGCAGCTCGCAACGCTCGCGGGCCGCGCGCAAGTCATCGAGCGAGCCGCCGAACCCGCTCTCCTCGGTGAGGACGGAGAGCGCCGAGGCGCCGCCGCGCTCATATGCGGCGACGATCTCCTCCACCTCCGCGCCGGGCCGGATCTCCCCCGCGCTGGGCGAGCGCCGCTTGAACTCCGCGATCAACGAGATCCCCGGCGCGACCAGCGCCTCCTTGAAGGGACGCTCCCGGCCGCGGTCGGTGAGCTGCGCTTGAAGCTGGGCAAGCGGGATCTGCTCGCGGCGCCGCCGAACCGTCTGGCGGGCCGCGCCGACAAGCTCCTCGAGCTTGGTCATCGCGCCTCCGAGGCTAGCTTGCGCGAGAGGTCGATGAGGTCCTCGAGCACGTCGCGGGCGCGACCCCCGTCGATCGCCTCGCGGGCGCGCTCGACCCCCTCGCGCAGGTCCTCCGCGCCGCCGCCTACCACGTTCGCGGCGCGGGCGTTCGCCACCACCACAACGGGCGCCGGACCCGGGTCCTCACGGGTGCGCCGGGCGCGCACGACCGCGGCGTTCTCCTCGGGGCTGCCGCCCGCGATCTCGGCGTGGTCGGCCCGCCCGAGGCCGAGCTCGGCCGGATCGGCGTACCACTCCTCCGTCTTGCCGTCGCGCACCTCGATCACGCGCGTCGGCCCCTCGAGGCCGATCTCGTCGAGGCCGTCGTCCGAGTGCACGACGAAGGCGCGCTCGCAGCCCAGCGCGACGAGCGCCTCGGCGATCGTCTCCTGATAGCGCGGGTCGGAGACGCCGAGGAGCTGGCGCGTGGCGCCCGCCGGGTTGGTGAGCGGGCCCAGGAAGTTGAAGATCGTGCGCACCGCGAGCTCCTTGCGCACCGGCACCACGTGCTTCATCGCTGCGTGGTGGCGCGGGGCGAACATGAAGCCGAAGCCGACCTCCTCGATGCAGCGCCCAACGGCGTCAGGTCCCAGATCGATGGCCACGCCGAGCGCCTCGAGCAGATCGGCGGAACCCGAGCGGCTGGTGCTCGACCGGTTGCCGTGCTTGGCGACCGCGCAGCCCGCGCCGGCTGCCACGAGCGCCGCGGCAGTCGAGATGTTGAAGGTCGAGGGCCCGCCACCCGTGCCCGCCGTGTCGACCAGATCGTCGCGCTGGGTCGCGACCTCGGCAGCCAGGCGGCGCATTGTGCGCGCGAGCCCGGTGATTTCCGCGACGGTCTCCCCCTTGGCGCGCAGGGCGATGAGAAAGGCTCCGGTCTCGACCTCTCCCCCGCGGCCCTCCATGATCTCGTCGAGCACGGCCGAGGCGTGGTCGGCCGTGAGGTGGGTGCCCGAGCAGACCGCATCGAGCGCGCGCGTGATGATCTCGTTTGGCATCAGAAAGCGAGCATTTTGACGCAGGCCGCCAACGAGGGGTCAGTTCGCCGCCGCCGCGGGGCTGCGGTCCGGGCTCGCCGCCAGGAAGTTCGCCAGCATCCGCTTGCCGTCGGGGGTCAGGATCGACTCGGGGTGGAACTGCACGCCCTCGGCGGGCAGCTCGCGGTGGCGAACGGCCATCACCACGTCGCCGAGGCTCGCGCTCAGCTCCAGCTCGGGCGGCAGGTCGGCGTCGGCGATCAGCGAGTGGTAGCGGCCGACGACCAGCGGGTTGGGCAGGCCCGCGAAGATCGTGCGCCCGTCGTGCTCCACGCGCGCATCCTTGCCGTGCACCGGTTCGCCGCGCACGACGCGCCCGCCGAACGCCTCGACCATCGACTGATGTCCCAGGCAGACGCCGAGGGTGGGGATGCCTGCCTCCGGGAACGCGCGCGACGCCTCGATCGACACGCCCGCGTCCGCGGGCGTACACGGGCCCGGCGAGATCACGAGGCGATCCGGTCGCCGCGCGAGCAACTCCTCGACGTCCGCCGCGTCGTTGCGGACGACGTCGAGCTCGGCCCCGAGCTCGCCCAGGTACTGGACGAGGTTGTAGGTGAACGAGTCGTAGTTGTCGATGACGAGAACGCGCATCCCTGAGGCCGGCCGCGGGCTAGCTCCACTCCGGCTGGCGCGCCGCCAGGTCGATGGCCTTGAACACGGCGCGCGCCTTGTTCACCGATTCACGGTACTCGTAGTCCGGCTTCGCGTCGGCGACCGTACCGCCACCGGCCTGCACATGCGCGAACCCGTCCTTCACCACGACCGTGCGGATGTGGATCGCCGTGTCGAGGTCGCCGTCGAACCCGAGGTAGCCGACCGCGCCGCCGTAGGAGCCGCGCTTGTGCGGCTCGAGCTCGTCGATGATCTGCATCGCCCGCACCTTCGGCGCGCCCGAGAGCGTGCCCGCGGGCAGGACGGCGCGCAGCGCGTCGATCGCGCTCACGTCGTCGCGCAGCGTTCCCGAGACCTGGCTGACGATGTGCAGCACGTGCGAATAGGTCTCGACCGCCATCAGCTCGTCGACGGTGACGGTCCCGTATCGGCACACGCGGCCGAGGTCGTTGCGGCCGAGGTCGACGAGCATCAGATGCTCCGCGCGCTCCTTGGGGTCGGCGAGCAGGCGCTCGGCGTTGCGCCGGTCCTCCTCCTCGCTCGCCCCGCGCGGGTACGTGCCGGCGATCGGGCGGGTCTCCACCCGCCGCCCGCTGACCTTGACGAGCGGCTCCGGGGAGGCGCCCGCGAGCTGGAAGTCGCCGAAGTCCAGGAAGTACATGTACGGCGAGGGGTTGATGACCCGCAGGCCCCTGTAGATCGAGAAGGCCTCGACGGGCGCCGGGCCCGAGAAGCGCTGCGACGGCACGACCTGGAACGCGTCGCCGGCGTGGACGTACTCGACGATGCGCGCGACGTTCGCCTCGAACTCCTCGCGCGTGAGGTTGGAGGTGAAACTCTCCTCCGCCGGCGGCGGCTCCGCGGCCGAGCGACCGCTGACGGGCACGGGCGCGCGCAGCGCCGCGCGCGCCTCGTCGATCAGGCGCTCCGCACGCTCGTAGGCGGCGTCGACGCCGTCGTCGGTGAACGCGAACGCGACGATCGTGAGCTCGTGACGCTGGTGATCGAAGACGAGCAACAGCTCGGCGACCATGAGCGCCATGTCGGGCATGCCGAGCGGATCCGGGTTGGGCGGGCCGAGCGGCTCCACCGTGCGCACCAGGTCGTAGCCGAAGAACCCGACCGCGCCGCCGGCGAACGGCGGACGCTCGCCGTCGGCCGGGAGCGCGCGGCTCGCGACGAGCTCACCGGCCGCCGCGTATGGGTCGGCGGCAGCGCGGACACGGGGCTCGCCCCATGCCTCCGGGCCGCCCTCGCCGAGCGCCTCGCCGCCCCACTCGCGCAGCTCGCCCTCGGCCCAGCGGACGTGGGTGCGCGGGCGGAACCCGCAGAAGGAGTAACGGCCCAGGCGGCCCTGGTCGGCGGACTCCAGCAGGAACGCCGGGCCCTTCCCGACCTCGCTGGCTCGCAGCTTGAGAAACGCCGAGACCGGCGTCTCGCAGTCGTCGATGATGCGCGCGGTGATCGGGATGACGTTCGCGTCGTGCGCCAGCTCGCGGGCGCGCTCGAGCGAGGGCTCGAGCCCCCCGAGCGCCGGCTCAGCGCCGACGGCCATTGAGCACCTCGAACACGTCGGCGAGCGGGACGTCGCGCGAGCGCAGCAGCACGGCGAGGTGGTAGAGCACGTCGGCGGCCTCCTCCGCGACCCGCTCGTCGCTCTCCGACGCGGCCGCGCGCGCCACCTCGTCGGCCTCCTCGCGCACCTTCGCGCCGATGCGCTCCGGGTCGTCCAGCAGCTCGACCGTGTACGAGCCCTCCGGGCGCTCCGCCTGGCGAGCGGCCAGGGTGCGCTCGAGCTCGGCGAGCGCCTCATAGGCGACGGGCTCGGGCTCGCCGGGGGCGGGTGGGGCGTCGCGCCCCGCATCCGACGTGCCCTCGGCGTCGCGGTAGAAGCAGCTGCGCTCGCCGGTGTGGCAGGCGGGTCCCGCGGGCTCGACCAGGGCCACGAGCGCGTCGGCGTCGCAGTCGAAGCGCAGCTGGCGAAGGTGCAGCACGTTGCCCGACGTCTCCCCCTTGCGCCACAGCTCGCCCCGGGAGCGGCTCCAGAAGTGGACCTGGCGCTCGGCGAGCGTCAAGCGCAGGGCCTCGGCGTTCATGTAGGCGAGCGTGAGGACCTCGCCGGTGCGAGCATCCTGGGCGACACACGGGACGAGCCCGGCATCGTCGAATCGCACGGCGCCCTCGTTCAGCATTTCGCCGCAGTCTACGAGCGCGCCCGCGTCTGCGCGGGTCTAACCCAGATTGGTGATAGAAATCCGGGGCGGAATGCTTGAGGGCATCACCAGCTTGCTGGGCCCGCTCGTCGCGCAGGCCGACGCCGTCTCGCAGCCGTACCTCCTGGAAGCGCGCCAGCTCCAGGCGCTCTCGCTAGGGGTGCACATCCCGCTCGTCTGTTTCGGGATCTCCTTCCCCGCGATCGTCCTCTTCGTCGAGGGGCTCTGGCTGCGCACCGGCAACCCGGTCTACAAACAGCTCGCCAAGCGCTGGTCGAAGGTGATGCTGATCCTGTTCGCGATCGGCGTCGTGACCGGCACGATCCTCTCGTTCGAGCTCGGCCTGCTCTGGCCGCGGTTCATGGAGCAGTGGGGCGAGGTGTTCGGATTCGCCTTCGCCCTCGAGGGCGTCGCCTTCTTCGTCGAGGCGATCTTCATCGCGATCTACGTCTACGGCTGGGATCGCATCTCGCCGAAGCTGCACCTCCTGAGCGGCGTGCCGATCGTCGTCGCCGGGATCTTCGGATCCTCGATGGTGATTGCGGTGAACGGCTGGATGAACACGCCGCAGGGGTTCGAGCTCGACGGCCAGGGCAACGTCACCGACGTCGATCCGATCGGCGCGCTGCTCAACCCGAACCTCTGGCACGAGGAGGTTCACATGTACCTCGCGGGCTTCATCGTCGCCAGCGCGCTCGTCGCCGGGGTGTACGCGATCGCGTGGCTGCGCGGCCGCCGCGGCCCCTACTACCGCGCCGGCCTGATCGTGCCCCTGGCGGTGCTTGCCCTCGCCGCTCCCGCGCAGGTCGTGGTCGGCGACTGGGCTGCGCGCACGGTCGCCGAGACGCAGCCGGTGAAGCTGGCCGCCTTCGAGGGCTTGCACGAGACGACCGAGGGCGCGGACCTCACCCTCGGCGGGATCTATTTCGACGGCGAGGTCCACGGCGGGATCACGATCCCGAAGATGCTCTCGCTGCTCGCCTTCCACGACCCGAACGCCACCGTCACCGGGCTCGACTCGGTCCCCGAGGGCGACCGCCCGCCCGTCGGCTGGGTGCGCAACGCGTTCCAGCTCATGGTGGGGATCGGCACGGGCCTCGCGCTGCTAGCGCTGTGGTTCCTCTACTTCCGCTGGCGACACGGCAGGCTGCCGCGGACCAAGTGGTTCTACTGGGCCGTGATCGCCGCCGGCCCGCTCTCGCTCGTCGCCTTGATCGCCGGCTGGATCACCACCGAGGTCGGGCGCCAGCCGTGGATCGTGTACGAGTTCATGCGGGTAGAGGAAGCGGTGACGGGCGCCGACGGGATCCCGGTCGGCTACGCGACCCTCGTCTTGGTGTACATCGGCTTGGCCGCGATCGCCGCCGTCATGCTCCGGCGGCTCGCCCGGAAGCCGCCGGAGACGGAGACCGCCGCGGGCGGGGATGAGATCAAGGTGCTGCCCTGATGCTCGAGGAACTCGCGCTCATCGTCCTGTTGGTCGGGCTCACGGCATACGCCGTGCTCGGTGGCGCCGACTTCGGCGCGGGCTTTTGGGATCTGGTCGCCGGCGGCCCGGAGCGCGGCGCCCGTATGCGCGGCTTCATCCACAGCGCGATGGGACCGGTGTGGGAGGCGAACCACGTCTGGCTGATCTTCGTGCTCGTCATCGCCTGGACGTGCTTCCCCGTGGCCTTCGGCCCGCTCATGGAGACGCTCTACGTGCCTCTCTTCCTCGCCGCGGTCGGGATCATCTTCCGCGGCTCCGCGTACGCCCTGCGCGGGGAGGCCGCGACGATCTCCGAGGCGCGCGGGCTCGGCGCGCTGTTCGCCCTCTCCTCGATCCTCACCCCCTTCTTCCTCGGCTGCACGATCGGGGCGATCGCATCCGGCCAGGTGCCCGCCGAAGGCGATCCCAGTCAGCCGTTCGAGGTCTGGACGAACCCGACCGCGATCCTGATCGGCGTGCTCGCGGTCGCCACCGGCGCCTACAACGCGGCCGTCTTCCTCGCCGCGGACGCAAAACGGGCCGGGCTCGAGGAGCTCACGGAGGCATTCCGCCGGCGCGCCCTCGGCGCGGCGATCGTCACGGGCGCGATCGCCCTCGGTGGCCTCGCCGTGATCAACTCCGATGCTCCCGACCTCTTCGACGGGCTCACCTCCGGCATCGGCCTGCTGGCCGTGATCGGCTCCGCGCTCGCCGGGCTCGTCACGATCGCCCTCATCGTGAGCGGGCGCTTCGAGCCCGCGCGCTACACCTCGGCGGTCGCGGTGGGCGCGATCGTCGCCGGCTGGGCGCTCGCCCAGCGGCCCGACATCTTCCCGGGCGAGCTCACCCTGAACGACGCCGCGGCGGGTCAGCCGACGCTGATCTTCACACTGGTCGGCGTGGTCTTCGCGCTCGCGATCATCGTGCCCTCGCTCGTGATCCTCTTCCGGCTCAAGCTCGAGGGCCAGATCGGCGAGGAGGTCGGGCCGATCGCGGGCGCCACGGAGGAGGGGAACGCGCGGTGAGCGCGCGCCTGCCTCAGCTGGCCGCCGGCGCCTTCCTCGTCGGCCTGCTGCTGATCTTCGCGATCGACGTCCCGATCGCGCGGATCGTGGGCGTGCCGCTGACCTTCGTCGGGATCGCGCTGGGCGTCGCCGCCATCGCCACCCCCGAGTTCATCGAGGGCGACCGGGCGCAGAACCCGACCGGCTCCGACTAGCCGAGCCGCCGGCCGGCGCTAGTCGATCCCCAGCCTGTCGAGCAGCCCCTCGTCGCGGCGCCAGCGCTCGCGCACACGGATCTGCAGGTCGAGGAAGACCTGCGTGCCGAGCTCGCGCTCGAGCTCCTTGCGGGCGGCGGTGCCGATGTCGCGGACCATGCGCCCGCCGCGCCCGATCAGGATCGCCTTCTGGGACTCCGACTCCACCCACGCCTGCGCGCGGATCTCGTAGATCCCGTCGTCGCGGAGCTCCGCCTCTTGGATGACCACCTCCACGGCGTGCGGTACCTCGTGGCGCGTGCGCACGAGGATCTGCTCGCGGATCAGCTCGGCGAGATGGATCTCGCTGGGCGCGTCGGTGCGGTCCTCCGGCGGGTAGAGCAGCGGGCCCTCGGGCAGCCTGGCGGCGAGCTCGGCGATCAGGGGCTCGAGCCCCGCGCCGGTCTTGGCGCTCACGGGGAAGACCTCGTCCACGCCCTCGAGCTCAGCGGCCTCGACGAGCACCGCGGCCGTTTCCGCGCGCCGCAGCCGGTCGCACTTGTTGACCGCGCAGATGACCGGCACGTTCGCCCCGGCGGCGGTCCGCGCGCCCAGCAACGTGCGGGCGATGAAGCGGTCGCCCGGGCCCACGCCCTGCTCGCCGTTGATCACCAACAGCGCGACGTCGGCCTCGCTCAGCTCGCGCTCGACCCGGCGCTGCATCCGCTCGGTGAGCACGTCGCGCGGGCGCTGCACACCGGGAAGATCGACCAGCACCATCTGCCAGCCCTGCTCGAGGTCGGTGGCGATCCCGCGGGCGGCGCGCCGCGTCGTCTGCGGGCGGTCGGAGATGATCGCCACCTTCGCCCCCACGATCGCGTTGACGAGCGTCGACTTGCCGACGTTCGGGCGGCCGGCCAGGCCCACGAAGCCCGAGCGCGTGACGTTCTCGGCGCCGTCCGTCACCCCTCTGCCCGTCCTGCCTGCGCGCGCAGCTCCGCCATCACCGTTTCCTGAAGAGCCAGCATCTCACCGTCGTCCACCTCGTGGTCATACCCGCACAAATGAAGCACGCCGTGGACGGTGGCCTCCACCAGATCGGCGGTGTGCTCGGGGCAGATCACGACGTCGCCCAGCTCGCGTGGGCCGGGCACGCTCTCCGCGCCGTCGATCGGGAACGAGAGGACGTCGGTGGGCTCGTCGCGGCCGCGGTGCTCGTGGTTGAGGACGTGGATGCGCTCGGCGTCGACCAGCTCCACCGACAGGTGCCCGTCCTCAACGCCCGCAGCCCGCAACGCCGCCAGCACGGCCGGGCGCAGCTCCCCGGGGACGTCCTCGAGGTCGACGCTCACCCGCCCTCGGATCGGTCGTCGCCGTCCCGGCGCTGCGCGCGCTCCGCGTACGCGCCGTACGCGGCCACGATCCGCTGAACCAGCTCGTGGCGAACCACGTCCTGGCTCTGGAACCGTACGAAGGTGATGTCGCTCACCCGGTCGAGGATCTCGCCCACCACGACCAAGCCGGAGCGCTGATCGCGCGGCAGGTCGACCTGCGTGATGTCGCCGGTCACGACCATCTTGGAGCCGAAGCCAAGCCGGGTGAGGAACATCTTCATCTGCTCGGGGCTCGTGTTCTGAGCCTCGTCGAGGATCACGAACGAGTCGTTGAGCGTGCGCCCGCGCATGAACGCGAGCGGCGCCACCTCGATCACGCCGCGGTCGAAGTAGGTGGACACGCGCTCCGGATCGAGCATGTCGTAGAGCGCGTCGAAGAGCGGGCGCAGGTAGGGGTCGACCTTCGCCTGGATGTCCCCGGGCAGAAAGCCGAGGCGCTCGCCGGCCTCCACCGCGGGGCGGGTGAGGATGATCCGGCTCACGTCGCGAGCCTCGAGCGCGGCCACCGCCATCGCCACCGCCAGGAACGTCTTGCCCGTGCCGGCCGGGCCGATCCCGAACGTGATCGTGTGGCGGCGCACCGAGTCCACGTAGCGCTTCTGGTTGACGGTCTTCGGGGCGATCCGGATGTTGCGGTGCGCCCAGATGACGTCCTCGAGGATCGCCGCGGAGTTCTCGCCGGCGTCGAGCGCGCCCGCGACCGCGTCGACGGTCGCCGGCGAGAGCTCGTGCCCGCGCTCGACGAGACCCACCAGCTCGTCCACGACCGTCGCCGCCTCCTGCACGTCGCTCTCCGAGCCGTCCAGGGTGAGGACGTTGCCGCGCAGGTACACGTCGCAGGGCAAGCGGTCCTCGAGCTCGCGCAGCACGGCGTCGGCCGAGCCCGCGAGCTCCGCCGCGATCGTGTTGTCCAGGGTGAGCTGGCGGCGGGCCAAATTACGCCCCGAGCCGCGCCCGGACCGCGGCGCTCACGCGCTTGCCGTCGGCGCGACCGTCGACCTTGCCCATCGCGATGCCCATGACCTTGCCCATGTCCTGCATCGTCTGTGCGCCCGACTGCGCGATCGCGTCGTCCACGATCGCCCCGAGCTCCTCGTCGGAGAGCTCGGCTGGCAGGTACGCCGAGATCAGCTCGGCTTCCGCCTCCTCGCGGGCCGCGCGCCCCTCGTCACCGCCGGAGCGGTAGGCCTCGGCGGCCTCGAGCCGGCGCTTGCGCTCACGGCGCAGGACGGTCACCTCGTCGGCGCCGCCGTCCTTGAGCTCCTTCTGCAGGGAGTCGGCGATCAGGCGCAGCGCGCCGACGCGCTCGCGATCGCCCGCCTTCATCGCCGCGCGGGTGTCGGCCTGGACTCTGTCGAGAACGGTTTCGCTCATCGTCAAGCCAAGATTACGCGCCGTCCAGATCGACGCGCTCGACCTCCCCGAGCGGCAGCTGCAGAAAGCGCGTGCCGAGCTCGCGAAACGCCTCGGGATCGCCGGTGCACACGAAGCTGTACGTGCCCTCCCCGCGCCGCTCCGTGGCCAGGCCACTGGCCTCGAGGATGCGCTCGATGCGCGCGGCGACCGCGTGCCCCGCGGTCACCAACCGCACGTCGCGGCCGAGGATGCGCTGGAGCATCGGCCGGACGAGCGGGTAGTGCGTGCAGCCGAGGATCACCGTGTCCACGCGCGCGCGGCGCAGCGGCTCGCAGTACGCGCGCACCTGCTCGACCACGGCCTCCGAGAACGGAAAGCCGCGCTGGATCACCGCCGCAAGGGCGGGCGCGGGGACCGCGGTCACGGTCAGATCGCGGTGTTGGCGCGCCAGCGCGCGCAGATACGAGCCGCCCTCGATCGTCGCGGGCGTGGCGAGCACGCCCACCCGTCCCGAGTCCGTGATCGCGGCGGCGATCTCCGCCTCGGGCTCGATCACCGCCACGACCTCGACGCCCCGTTCGCCCGCGAGCTCACGGGCGGCCTCGAGGCCGGCGGTCGCCGCCGAGTTGCACGCGATCACGATCAGCTTGGCGCCGCGGTCGAGCAGGAAGCGGGTGTTGCGGACCGAGCACTCGCGCAGATCCTCGGCTGAGCGCGCCCCGTACGGAAAGCGCGCGTCGTCGCCGAGGTAGAGGAAGTCCTCCTCCGGCAGGCTGACGAGGCACTCGTGCAGGACGGTGAGGCCGCCGACGCCGGAATCGAACATCCCGATCGGCTGCTCACGGGCGGGAGGGCTCACTCCCGCGAAGGCTAGTCGCTGCGCACGCCCTACCTCGGACCTAGAGGAAGGGTTTCGCGGTCATCACGTAGATCGTGAGGATCACGGCCAGGGCCGCCACCGGGCCCATGACGTTCATGCGGGCGACGATGGCCTCGGCCTCCTGCTCACGGCCGCCCTCGACGGCCTCCACGTAGCGGCGGGTGTTCGGGATGAAGAACCCGTGCACGACGCCGAAGAGCAGGATGATCGCGAGCATGCCCCAGGAGACGAAGAAGTCCCCGAACTCCCAGCGATCGGCCGTCAGGTACAGACCGGTGGCGAGGATCAGGACCATCCCGAGGGTCCCGGCGGTGCGATCCCAGCCGAGCACGCCGCGTCCGACGGTCGGCAGGGCGGCCGGGTTCGTGCGCGCCGCGATCGCGAAGAACATCGGATAGGCGAAGCTCGGGCCGAAGGCGAGCACCACCGCGCTGATGTGGAAGAAGACGATGACGTCGTAGAACTGGACGGCTGCCGTGATCATGCGCGCACCCTAACCGCCGCGGCGGCGTGATCAAAGCCCGGGCGTTCAGCTCCGCCGCAGGCGCAGCGCGGCCCAGTCACCCTCGGCGCGCGCGCTCACCGCGGCGAATCCGGCGTCGCGGAACGCGCGCTCGATGCCCTCGCGCTCGCGCGCCAGGAGCCCCGAGCACACCACGGTCTCGACGGTGTCGGGCAGGCGCGGCGCGAGCTCGCGCAGGAGCGGCGCGGTCAGGTTCGCGAGCGCGACCGGCGCGCCCGGGGGCGGCTCGCGGCGCAGATCGACCCGGCGAAACTCGACGTCGGCATCGTTGGCGGCGGCGTTCTCGCGCGCCGCCGCGATCGCGGGCTCGGCGTGGTCGACGCCCAACACGGGACGCCAGCCGAGCTTCGCCGCGACGATCGCGAGCACGCCCGAGCCCGTGCCGAGGTCGACCAGCGAACCGGAGGCGGCGCCCGAATCCGCGACTTCGAGCAGGAGCTCGATCGACATCCGCGTCGTGGGATGCGCGCCCGTGCCGAAGGCGTGGCCGGGGTCGAGCACCACCTCGAGCTCCGCGCTCGGCCCGTCGGCGCGCCACGAGGGTCGCACGAGGACGCGGCCGGCGATCAGCGTCGGGCGGTGGAAGTCGCGCCAGCGGTCGGCCCAGTCGTCGGGCACCGTTTCGGCGCGCACGTCAACGATGCCCTCGCCGAACTCGGCACGCACCGCGCCGAGGTCCGGGAGCTCCCCCTCCCCTCCGTAGATCGCGTACTCGACCCAGCCATCGCCCGACTCCTCCTCCACGCCGCCCGGCGCGACCTGGAGGAGCTCGGCGAGCACGGCCTCCGCCTGCTCGGCGGCGCAGCGCACGGCGAGCCGGATCACGGCGCCTCGAACGTCGCCTCGAGCTGCTCGGCCAGCTCGCGCTGCTCGCGGCTCAGCCGCTCGGGCACGACGATCTCGAGCTCGACGAAGTGATCGCCGCGGCGACGGCCGTTCAGGCCCGGCAGCCCGAGCCCGCGAAGAGCGAGGCGCTGGCCGGGCTGGGCGCCGGCGGGAATCTCGAGCTCGCGCTCGCCGTCCAGGGTCGGCACGGTCACCGTCCCGCCGAGCATCGCGCGCGTCGGCGTGATCCGGATCTTGGAGAGCAGGTGCTCCCCGTGGCGCTCGAAGCGCTCGTCGGGGTTCACCTCGACCTCCACGTACAGATCGCCGGGCGCGGCCCCGGCCTCGCCCGCGTGCCCCGCGCCGCGGATGCGGATGCGCTGCCCGGACTCGATGCCCGCCGGGATCTCGACGTCCCACGTGCGGGTGCGCGTCACCCGCCCGTCGCCGCCGCAGACCTCGCAGGGCTGCTCGGGGATCCGCCCGTCCCCGCCACACGTCGGGCAGGGCGTCGTGCGCACCATCTGCCCGAACGCCGTGCGGGTCGCCTGGCGGACGGCGCCCTGCCCGGCGCAGGTCTCGCAGGTGCGGATCGGCGTGCCGGGCTCGGCGCCGTTGCCGCGGCAGTGGTCGCAGGTGACGACCGCCTCAAAGGCGACCTCCCGGCTGGTCCCGGTGAGCACCTCCTCGAGGTCGATCGCCACGCGCATGCCGACGTCGGCGCCCGGCGCCGGGCCGCTGCGCCCGCGGAACCCGAAGATGTCGCCGAACGGGGAGTCGCCGCCGAAGAACGCGTTGAAGATGTCCTCGACGCTGCCGAACGACTCGGCGCGGGGCGACCACCCGCCCGTGCGCAGGCCCTCGTGACCGTAGCGGTCGTACGTGGAGCGGCGCTCGGGATCGGAGAGCACCTCGTAGGCCTCGGCAGCCTCCTTGAATCGCTCCTCGGCGTTCGGGTCCTCCTTGTTGACGTCGGGGTGCAGCTCGCGGGCGAGGCGGCGGAACGCGCGCTTGATCTCCGCGTCACTCGCGCCCCGGTCGACGCCGAGCACCTCGTAGTAGTCGCGCGGCATCCTCAGCGCGGCTCGTAGACGTCCTCGAAGAAGCGCGACAACTCGCCCGCGACGTGCCGCACGGATGCGATCGCGGTCGCGTAGTCCATGCGCAGCGGGCCGACCACGCCCACCGTGCCGAGGTTGCGGTAGCCGAGGCCGTAGTTCGCGCCGACGACGCTCACCGACCGCAGCTCGGGCGCTGGGTTCTCACTGCCGATCCAGACGAACACCGAGGTCTTCTCATCCAGCGCCGAGCGCAGGACGTGCAGCAGGTTCGCCCGGCGCTCGAGCGCCTCCATCAGGGACTCGATCTCGGGCAGATCGGGCGCGTACTCCTCGGAGAGCAGGCGGGCGGCGCCGTCGACGTAGAGATCCTCGCCGGCGCGCTGCTCGAGATGCGTGAAGGCGGTCTTGATGCGCGCCAGGAAGTTCGCCTCCGGGGGCGAGAGGCTTGGGTCGGCGAGCCGGTCGGCGATCATCCGGGCGCCCAGCGAGAGCCCGGTGAGGCTCTCGTTGAGGTAGCTGGACGCCCATTCCACGAGCCCGGTGTCGAGCTCCTCCTCGAACGAGAAGACGCGCTTCGCCACGGCGCCGTTCGAGGCGATCACGACGACCATCGCGACCTTGGGCTGCAGGCGCAGGACCTCGACGCGGTGGATGTGCGCGACGCTCGGCGGCGGCGCGGTCGCGACGGCGAGCAGGTCGGTGACGCGGGAGAGCGCAGCGGTCGTCTCCCGCATCGCCTCCTCCACCTCGGCGCGCATCCGCGTCAGGCCGAGCTCGCCGACCGGGTTGGTACGCGTGGCGCCCGCGGCCAGCAGGGCGTCGGCGTAGAAGCGGTACCCGCGGTCGGTGGGCACGCGTCCCGCCGAGGTGTGCGGGTGCGTCAGGAATCCGTCGCGCTCGAGGGCGGCGAGCTCGTTGCGGATGGTCGAGGCGCTCCACGTGACGTCGGGACGCTCGGCAAGCGCCTTCGAGCCGACGGGCTTGCCGCTCTCCAGGTACTCCTCAGCGACCAGCCCCAGGATCCGTTGCTGCCGCTCCGTGAGCATGTAGCCCATTCTAGGAACGGCGCCCGGCCGGATCCCGCGGGGCCGGCCTGAATCCCGGTCGCGCGCGCTCAGCTCGCCTGTGCCGCGGCCTCCTCGAGCACGGCCGCGTCGCCGCTCTGCCACTTGGTGTCGAGGCGGATCGAGTGGATCCGCCACCCGTCGTCTCGCCGGCGCAGGCCGAATCGGTAGGTGCCGCCCACGACCCAGGGGCTCCCCGGGTGGCCGGCCAGGACGTGCGTGCCCACGACGTGAACCCCGGCGGTCGCCTCGTCGCCGTCGACATCGAGGACGGCCGGGCCGAGCAGATGCTGATGCGCGTCCAACCCGGAGAGCAGCCCCTCCCACTCCGCCACGAGATCGGTCGCCGCGATCACATCGGGCTCGGTGCCGAACAGCGAGGTGTAGTCCCGACTCACGTCGTCGTCGAGCACCGCGAGCACGCGCTCCCAGTCGCGATCGTCGAGGGCGAGCGCGAAGCGGGCGATCGCGTCCGTCGCCGCCGCGCTCACGCCCGCCCCTCCAAGCCGCGCTCGCCGAGCCAGCCCACCACGCGGCCGACGGCCTCGCTCACGTAGGGATCTTGGTCGTAGAGCTCGATGTGGTTGTGGGTCTCGATCCACATGAGGTCCTTCGGCTCGCCCGCGGCATCGAAGGCGGCCTGGGCCTTCTCCGGCAGCAGCGCGCTGTCCGTCGTCCCGTGCACGATCAGCAGCGGGGTCGGCGCGACGAGCGGCGCCTGCGAGATCGCGTTGAACGTCAGATACGGCTCAAGCGACGCCGCGGTCATCCGCCAGGACCAGTTCGGCGCGTCCGCGGCGGAGGTCCGCGAGTAGTAGCTGTAGGCCTCGGCCACCGGCATCGCCGCGAGCGGCTCCGAATCCGTCAGCTCGTGCGCGATCGTCGGCATGTAGACGGTCTCGCCCGTCCGCCGCTCGCGATCGCGCGCCTCGTTGGCGAGCCGCAGGTATCCGGCGAACCCGTCGGGGCCGAGGTTCTGCTGGAACGTACCGCCGATGTCGTAGCCGCCCGCGATGCTCACGCAGGCCGCCAGCCGGCGCTCGCGCGCCGCGACGACGAGCGCGTAGCCGCCACCCATGCACACGCCGACGGCAGCGACCCGCTCCGGATCGATGTCGTCGCGACCCATCAGGTACGCGGCGGCGTCGACGTAGTCGGAGATCACCCGCCAGGGGTCGTAGTGGAAGCGCGGCTCGCCCTCGCTCTCGCCGAAGTTGCTCGGGTCGAAGGTCAGCACCGTGTAGCCGGCGTCCGCGAAGCGCTCCGCGTAGTGAGGCAGCGTCTGCTCCTTCACGCTGGAGATCGGCCCGCACATCACGATTCCGGGCGTGCGCACGCCCGGCTCGATGCCGGGCGGGCGGTACAGATGGCCCGCCAGGCGGTTGCCGCTCGCGTCGAACGCGACGGGCTCACGCCGGCCGGGGTCCGCGACCAGGAGGTTCGCCGGATCGTCCGGGAGGAAGGGATCGTTTTGCTGGGTGGTGGTCATGCCGCCATCCTGCGCGGCTCCGCGCCGCGCATCCAGTGCGGCCGTTTCCTGGGATCGCCAGTACCACCCAAGCCCGATCCGCAACAATCCGCCCATGCGGCGCGCCGACGAGCTCGGACGGTTCTTGCGGTCGCGGCGCGCTCGGGTCCATCCGGAGATGGTCGGGTTCGATCCCGGCGAGCGCCGCCGCGTGGAGGGCCTGCGGCGCGAGGAACTCGCCCAGCTCGCGAACGTGAGCGTGGACTATCTGATCCGCCTCGAGCAGGGGCGGGTCGAGCGGCCGTCGCCGGAGATCGTCGACGCGCTCGCCCGCGCGCTGCTCCTGGACGACGCCGAGCGCCGGCACCTGTTCCGCCTGGCGGCGGCTACCGAGCCGACCAGCCCGCGCGGCGACGGCACGGAAGTTCGTCCCGGGCTCGAACGCCTCGTGCGCACGTTGGCGCCCGCGCCCGCGGTCCTGCTCAGCCGCCGCCTGGACCTGCTGCTCTGGACGCCCGTGGCCGAGGCGCTGCTCGGCCCGTTCGCGGCGCATCGCAACTACGCGCGCATGATCTTCACGGACCCCGCGCAGACCGAGCTGCACGCCGACTGGGAGGAGAGCGCCCGCCAGACGGTCGCGCTCCTGCGCTACGCGACCGGCCGGCACCCCGGGGACGCGGCGCTCGGGGAGCTGGTGGCGGAGCTGCGCGACGCCGACGAGCGCTTCGGCGAGTGGTGGGACGCCAACGACGTCGCCGAGAAGCGCCACGGCGCGAAGACGTACGTGCATCCACGCCTGGGCCGGATCACGCTCCCGTTCGAGGCGGTCCCGCTGCCGGACGAGGGGGATCAGATCCTGACGATCTATCCCGTGGAGCCGGGGAGCGCCGAGGCGGAGGCCCTCGCCGGCCTGGCGCTCGAGGCGAGCGCCTCCGGCGCGGGCGGCGTCAGGCCGTGAACTCGGCCTCGGCGTTGCGGATGATCCGGTTGTCGCCCTGAGCGGCCTCGGTGTCGGTGACGACGCGGTCGCCCTCGACCGCCTTGACCGTAGCCGTGACCTTGATCTCCTGCTCGGGCAAGCCCATGCCGCGGAACTGCACGCTCAGGCGCTTGAGCGCGAGGGGGTCGCCGGCGGCCTCGCTGTGCGCCCGCGCCACCTGGGCCATCGAATACAGGCCGTGCAGGATGCAGCCGGGCAGCCCGACCTTCTTGGCGAACTCCTCGTCGATGTGGATCGGGTTCATGTCGCCCGACGCCTCCGCGTAGCGCTGGGTGAGGCCCGCGTCGGGGGTGACGCGGAGCTCGGGCAGGGAATCACCGACCTCGTAGCTGGCCACGCTCGCTCACACTCCTCGCACGATGTTGGTCCAGGTGCCGCGGGCGGTCTCGGCGCCGTCCTGGTTCGCCGAAACCGACTCGAACACGTAGAAGCCCTTGCCGTCGCGCTCGGAGATCGACTTGCAGGTGACGGTCGTCGAGATCACATCGCCCGCACACACCGGTTCGCCCCAGACGAACTCCTGGGCACCGTGCACCATGGCGGCGAAGTTGAGCTCGACCTCGGGGTCGAAGAGCGCGGTGCCCATCGCCGGCAGGCAGTAGACGACCGCGAACATCGGCGGCGCGACGACGTCGCGATATCCCGCGGCGCGGGCGGCCTCCGCGTCGCGGTGGATCGGGCTCTGCTCACCGACCGCGTCGGCGTATTGGGTGATGCGCGCCGCCTCGACCTCGAAGGGGACGGGGTCCCAGGACTTGCCGACGGCATCCGTCTTGATCGCCATGGCGCCGCAGTCTATGCAGCGGGCAGCGGCGCCGCTGCGGTTCGCGCAAGCTTCAGCGGTCGAGCTGGAGCACCGTGAGGAACGCCTCCTGCGGCACCTCCACGCGCCCCACCTGCTTCATGCGCTTCTTGCCCTTCTTCTGCTTCTCGAGGAGCTTGCGCTTGCGGGTCACGTCGCCACCGTAAAGCTTCGCGGTCACGTCCTTGCGCAGCGCCTTGACCGTCTCGCGCGCGAGCACCCGAGAGCCGACCGCGGCCTGCACGGGCACGTCGAAGAGCTGGCGCGGGATCGTCTCCTTGAGGCGCTCGACCATGGCCTTGCCCGCGGTGTACGCCTTGTCGCGGTGGACGATCACCGACAGCGCGTCCACCGGCTCGCCGGCGAGCAGGATCTCGAGCTTCACCAGGTCCGATTCGCGCTCGCCGATCGGCTCGTAGTCGAGCGACGCGTAGCCGGCGGTGCGCGACTTGAGCTGGTCGAAGAAGTCGAGGACGATCTCGGCAAGGGGCAGGTCGTAGCGCAGCTGGACGCGCTCGGGCGAGAGGTAGTGCATGTCCACGTGGGAACCGCGGCGCTCCTGGCAGAGCTCCATGACGGCGCCGACCCGATCCGACGGGCAGATCACCGTCGCGCGGATGTACGGCTCGGAGATCGAGGCGATCGCGCCGGGATCCGGCAACTCGACCGGGGAGCGCACCTCGACGCGCTCGCCCCCGATGAGCTCGACGCTGTAGCTCACGTTCGGGGTCGTGGCCAGTAGGTCGAGGTCGTACTCGCGCTCCAGGCGCTCGCGGACGATGTCCATGTGGAGCAGGCCGAGGAAACCGCAACGGAAACCGAAGCCGAGCGCCTGCGAGGTCTCCGGCTCCCACGAGAGCGCGGCGTCGTTGAGCGCGAGCCGCTCGAGCGCCTCGCGCAGGTCCTCGTAGCGGTCGGTATCGATCGGGAACAGGCCGCAGAACACCATCGGCTTGACCTCGCGGTAGCCGGGGAGCGGCTCGGCGGCGGGCTGCGCGACGGTCGTGAGCGTGTCGCCCACCCGCAGCTTGGTCACGTCCTTCACACCGGTGATCACGTAGCCCACCTCGCCGGCGCTCATCGCGTCGGCGGGGGTCATCTTGGGCTTGAAGAAGCCGATCTCGTCGAGCTCCGCCTGCGTGCCGGTCTGCATCGCGCGGATCGCCTCGCCCTTCCGGAAGGCACCGTCGACCGCGCGCACGTACGCGACGACGCCGCGGTACTGGTCGAACTCCGAGTCGAAGATGAGCGCGCGCGGCGGGGCTTGCGGCTCGCCCTCCGGCGGCGGAATGCGCTTGACGATCGCCTCGAGGACCTCGGGGACCCCCTCCCCCGTCTTCGCGGAGATCCGCAGGATGTCCTCGGGGTCGCCGCCGATCAGATCGAGGATCTCGGCGGCCACGCGCTCGGGCTCGGCCGAGGGCAGGTCGACCTTGTTGAGCACGGGGATCAGCTCGAGCCCCGCCTCGATCGCCGCGTAGGTGTTGGCGACCGTCTGCGCCTCCACCCCCTGCGCGGCGTCCACGACGAGCAGCGCGCCCTCGCAGGCCGCGAGGCTGCGCGAGACCTCATAGGAGAAGTCCACGTGGCCGGGCGTGTCGATCAGGTGCAGGTGGTAGGTCTCGCCGTCCTGCGCCGCGTAGTCGACGCGCACGGCCTGCGCCTTGATCGTGATGCCGCGCTCGCGCTCGAGGTCCATCGAGTCGAGCAGCTGCGGCATGTGCGAGCGCTCATCCACCGTCCCCGTGATCTCGAGGATCCGGTCGGCAAGCGTGGACTTGCCGTGGTCGATGTGCGCGATGATCGAGAAGTTGCGGATGCGGTCCATCGGCGGCATCCGAGTATGGCGGGGACGCGCGCAGACAAGCGCGCTGCCGCGCCGGACCCGCTAGCGGCGCAGGCGCAACAACCGCAGGACCTGGTCGGCCTCCGGCACGCGCAGGGCGACGATCAAGACCGCGTAGACGATCGCGCCGGCGGCCAGCCCGATGCCCAGCGAGCCGATCTGCCCGGCGAGCCCGCGGCCGAGCGCGCCGTCGAGCGCGTCCCAGGTGAGGTAGGAGACAGCGGCCAGGCCGGCGGCGGCGGCGAGCACTCGCGAGGTGGTCCACAGCAGCCGGCCGAACTCGAGACCACCGAGCATCCGGCGCAGCACCGCGCCCTGAGCCGCAACGCTGGCGATCGTCGCGATGCTCGTCGCGGCGACGATCCCGCCCACGCCGAACGGCTCGTACAGGGCAAGGGCGGCGAGCGCCGTGATCGCGAGGTTGCCCGCCGCGATCCACGTCGGGATCCAGGCGCGCTGCAAGCTGAAGAAGGTGCGCGTCATGAGCAGGAAGAGGCCGTTGAACGGCAGCGAGAACGTGAACCAGAACAGCGCCTCGGCCACGAGCTCTGTCGAGGCGGCGTCGAACTGGCCGCGCTCGTAGATCAGCCGCACCATCGGCTCGGCGAGCACGAGCACCGCCGCCGCGGCCGGAATCAGCAGGAGCATGATCTGCCGCATCCCGTTCGCCATCGTCGCGCGCAGCCCGTCGAAGTCCGCCCGCGCGGCGAACCGCGCGAGGGTCGGGAACAGCACCGTCGCGATCGCCACGGAGAACACGCCCTGGGGGAGCATGTAGACGCGGAAGGCCTTGTCGATCGCCGCCGGCGCCTCGTCGGAGACGAGCGAACCGAACAGCGAGTTGATGAGCAGGTTGAAGTTGACGAGCCCAAGGCTGATCGTCACCGGCAGCATCAGGAGCAGCACGCGGCGGACCATCGGGTCGCGCAGGGCGCGCAGGTTGCCGATGCGCAGCGGCGCGATGAGCGCGCGGCGCATGCCGTACGGGGTGTTGCGCAGGTCGACGACCGGCAGGGCGAGCTGTACGAGCGTGCCGACCAGCACGCCGATCGCGTACGCGTAGATCTCGTCCTCCTCGGGGAAGGCCGGCGCCAGCCCCACCAGCACGGCGATGATCGCGACGTTCCAGAAGAACGGGGAGATCGCGAACACCCCGAAGCGGTCGTAGCTGTTCAGGACGCCCACGACCATCCCGGTGAGCCCGAGCAGCACGAGGATCGGGAAGAGGATCCGCGAGAGCGCGACGGTGAGGTCGAAGACCTCGTCCTCGAAGCCGGGAACGACGAGCCCCATCACGAGCGGCGCCAGCAGGATGAAGAGCGCCGTGATCGCGCCCAGGATCAGCGCTACCAGGAAGATCATCGAGGAGGCGAGCCGGAACGCCTCGCGGCGCTGACCGCGCTCGAGGAGCTCGGTGAAGACCGGCACGAAGGCGGCCTGCAGCGCCGCGTCGGCGAACAGCGAGCGCACCAGGTTGGGAACCTGGAACGCCGCGGTGAACGCCGACATCTGGGCGCTCACGCCGAAGTACGAGGCCGCGACGATCTCGCGCACGAGCCCGGCGATGCGCGATGCGCCGGTGGCGAGCGCGAACAGGGCGGTCGACCGCGCGATGCGCCCGGCACGGCGCTGCGGCGGTGTCTCGGCCGCCGCCTCGGTGGGCGTGGGAGCCCCTGCTTCGCGGTCGGGCTCGGTCATCGCCCCGCTATCATCCGCCGTCGCTTCATGGCCAACATCGCCTCACAGAAAAAGCGAATTCTGCGGTCCGAGCGCGAGCGCGTCGAGAACCGCCGGCACACCAGCGCGGTGAAGACCTACTTCCGGCGCCTTGAGGCCGCGGTCGCCGAGGGCGACGCCGAGGCCATCGAGGCCGCGCACGCCGCCCTGGTTGCGAAGATCGACAAGGCCGTCCAGAAGGGCGCCCTGCACCGCAACACCGGCGCGCGCAAGAAGGCCCGCGCCGCGCGCCTCCGCCGCGCCGCGGCGAACGGCTAGAGCCCCGCTCTCCGCGCTCCCCTGCTTCGCGCTCACGCGTGCGACGAGCCGGTCGCACGGCCCACCGCGAGCGCCAGCGCGACATCGTCGGGATAGTCCGACCCGCCGCGCGTCCACCACTCCAGGTCCGCGATCGCGCACGTCGCCGCGCGCAGCGAGCGCTTGTCGGTGTCGCGCACGCGCCGCAGGAGCATGCGGGCGGCGTACGGGTGCATCGGCAGTGACGACTCCAGCTCCTTCGCCGAGCGGCCTGCCTCCAGGCCTGCGACGGCCAGCCGGGCATCGCGCAGCCGGCGCGCGGCCTGGTAGACGAGCGAGGTGACGCCCTCGCCCTGGTCCATGAGCCGCGCGGCGGCGGCCGCCGCGACGGCCCGGTCGCGGCTCACGATCGCATCGGAGAGCGCCCAGACGACCTCCTCGGAGGTGTCCGTGACCATTGCGGCGAGGTCGGCGACGGTGACCACGCCGCCCTCGCCCGCCCACGTCGCCAGCCGGTCGAGCTCGTTGGCGAGCCGAGTCGTCGACTCGCCGATGCGATCGACGAGCATCTGGGCGGCCTCCGGGTCGAGCTCGAAGCCGCGCCGCTGGGCGTCCGCGACGAGCCGGCCGGGCAGATCGCGCGCCTTCGGGGCGGCGTAGGTGAGGACCTGGCCGCCGGCCTTCTTCACGGCCTCCGCGATGCCCTTCGGGGCGCGCTTGCGGCCCTCTTCGCGGGCGACGAGCACCACGGTCAGGTCGGGCGGCAGGTCGGCCAGGGCGGCGATCACCGCTTTCGTCGCTGCGGCATTCCAGCGCTCGATGCCGTCGGCGATCAGGTAGCGGCTACTCGCGGTGAGCGACAGCGCCGGGATCTCACGCACGAGCTCCTCGGCGTCCGGGCCGGCGTCGCCGCCGAAGGTCTGCAGCGCGCCCGGGCCACCCTCGCTCTCCGCGCGTTCGCGCAGACGACGCAGCGCCGCGTCGATCTTGGCGCGATCGTCGCCGGCGATCAGATAGGCGGGCGCGAGCGCCTCCTTGGCCGCCACTAGCGCGCCTCCCCCATCTCGGCGTCGTGAGATCCGAAGCCCATCGCCATCCTCAGACGCTGCCGATCAGGATCGCCAGTCCGCCGGCGATCACCGCTGCCACGGCGAGCTGCGCGAAGCGGCGCCCGAAGCGCCCGGCGAAGGCGAATGCGAGGCCGAGGAGCACGGCGATCGCGCCGAGCACGCCGCTCACCCAGAAGAGCGCCACGCTGACGGTCTTCACCGTCGAGCCGCCGTCGAAGCATTCCTCACCGGCCCGATCCGGGTTCAACTGCGCGAGAAACTCCTCGCACGTGAGCATGCCGCCGATGTCGATCGCCACGGCGATCATGACCGCGGCCCCGAAGGCGAGCACAAGCGCGAGCAGCCCCGCGAGCGCGCGCCGGCCGCGGTTCGCCGGGGTCTCGGAAGGCGTCGTCGTGCGGGGATCCTCAGTGGCCATCGCTGCTCCTGCTCAAAATCGGGGTCGCGCGGACGCGAAATCGGCGCTGACCCTACTTGACGCTCCAGCGGTCGCCCGCGACGCGCACGCGCACGGTGCCGTCCTCGTCCGTGCGGTGTACTTCAACGCCACGCTCGCGCAGCTCGGCCAGGGTGCTCGGCGCAGGGTGCCCGTAGGGGTTGCCGGCGCCGACGGAGATCAGCGCCGCCTTCGGGCTCGTGCGGTCGAGCAAAGCGCCCAGGCCGCCGTCGGCGCTGCCGTGGTGGGCGACCTTGAGCACGTCCACCGGCCCGGGGTCGACCGGCGCGGCCTCCGCTTCGGCGTCGCCCGTGAGCAGCGCCCGGAAACCGCGGTGGGCCGCGAGGAGGACGAGCGAGCGGTCGTTCGGCTCGCCGGTGGGCTGCGCGCCGGGCGGCGGCCACAGGACCTCCAGGCGCGCCACGCCGACGCGCAGACGGGCGCCCGCGGCGAGGCGCGTGGGGCGAGGGCACTCCACGGCCGCGCAGGCTCGGCCGAGCGCGCCCGGGGGTGCGGCGACCCGCTCGACGCGTACGGCCCCCAGCACGTCGCCGATGGCGCCCGCGTGGTCGCGGTCGGCGTGGGTGATGAGCAGCGCGCCGAGGCGGTCGACCCCCTCCTCGCGCAGCCGCTTCACGACCTCGCCCTCGGGTGGGCCCGTGTCGGCCAGCACCGGCGGGGCGCCGGCGGCACGGATCAGGAGCGCGTCACCCTGGCCGACGTCGAGCGCGGCGATCTCGAGGGACGCTGGACCCAGCGGCGCGCGCGTCGTACGCGGGAGGAACGCGAGCGCGGCACCGAGCGCAAGCGCAACGGCCGCGAGCACGGCGCCACGTCGCAGCGCGAGACCGCGGCGGCGAGCCGCCGCGGCGGCGGCGAGGGCGAGCGCCGCCCCCAGGGCAACCGCGAGCGCCAACGCGAGCGCCGGGCCCGGCTCCCCGACTTCGAGCTGAGCCGAGCGGCCGCCGAGCACGCGTGCCACCCACCCGATGTACCCGGCGCAGAGCCCGCCCAGCCAAGCGAGGGGCTCGACCGGCGCGCCGGGGATCTGGCCGAGCGCGCCCGCCAGCATGCCAAGCCACATCACGGGGGCGACCACGGGCAGGGCGAGCAGGTTCGCGGGCACGGCGGTGAGCGCGACGACCCCGAAGTGGTGCGCGATGAGCGGCGCTGTCGCGACGGTGGCAGCGAGCGTCATCGCCGCGCCCTCGGCGAGCGCACGGCGCACGGGGCCGGCGCCACGGGCGCCCATCGCGCGCGTGAGCGGACGAGCGAGCAGCGCGATACCTGCGACCGCGGCGAAGCTGAGCTGCCAGCCGACGTCCGCGCAGGCGCGCGGATCCAGGGCGAGCGTGGCCGCGCCCGCGAGGCCGAGCGCGTACCAGCGGGAGCTCGGGCGCCCGGCGAGCAGCGCGAGGATGCCCGCGGCGCCCATGACGCCCGCGCGCTGGATCGACGGGCCGGCGCCCGCGACGGGGACGTAGATCGCGACGAGGGCGAGCAGGGCAAGCAGGCGCGCCCGCAGCGGGACGCCGGCGAGGGCGAGGATGGGGGCGGCGAGCAGCGTGAGCAGGACGACGTTCTGGCCGGAAACCGCCAGGAGATGCGCCAGGCCCGACCTGCGGAACTCGTCGCGCACCTCGTCCGCGATGCGATCGTCCTGGCCGAGCACGAAGCCGCGCAGCAGCGCGGCACACGGCGGTGCAGTACCGGATTCGAGCGCGCGCTCGGCCCGCTCGCGCACGGCGTCGAGCGCGCCGGCGAGGCCGCCGCGCCACCCGCCGGTTGCCTCGACGCGCCCGGCGACGACGCGCGCTGCGCCGAGCCGGGCGAGCCAGTCGCGCTGCCAGGGGGGCGGCTCGCGGACCGTGCCCCGCACCCGCACCCGCTCTCCCGGCGAGAGCTCACGCGGCAGGGAGCGGGCGCTCACCGCGATGCCGCCGCCCGGGGTCGCGAGGACGAGTAGATGACCCTCGCTCACGCTCCGCGGCGGCTGGGTGAGATGACCCTCGAGCGCAACCCGCGCGCCAACCGGCGGACGAAGCGCGGCCCGCTCGAGCGCGGCAAGTCGCGCGGTTCCCAGATGCGCGGCGCAGAGAGTCGCGAGGAGTACGACGGCGAGCAGCCAGGCGGTCGCGAGGCGCCAGCTCAAGCGATGCCGGGGGCGTGCGGCGAGCGCTGCAAGGAGCACCGCGGCGCCGGCTGGCGGCGCGACGGGCGGCGCGCCCAGATGCTGGGCGGCGGCGAGGCCCGCGACGGCGCCCGCGAGCACGCCGTAGCGGGCCGCCAGCGCGAGCGCGGCGGGCTCACTCCAGCGGCTCAGGGCTGCAGGCGCGCGCGCAGCGCCTCCATCGTCGCCGGCCCGATCCCGGGGATCTCGTCGAGCTGCTCGACCGACGCGAGGCCGCCGTTGCGGTCGCGGAAGTCGATGATCTTCTGCGCGGTGACCGCGCCGATCCCCTCGATCTCATCGAGCTGCTCGGCCGTCGCGGTACCGAGGCTGATCGGCCCATCGGCGGCGCCGGCGGGCGCAGCGGGCGCGCCGGGCCCGCCGCGGCCCACGCGCGCGGGGACGATGACCTGCTGCCCGTCGGTGAGCCGGGCGGCGAGGTTGATGCCGTCGGTCGCGGCGGCCGCGCTCGCTCCGCCGGCGCGCTTCACGGCGTCGGCGACGCGGGCGCCGGGCGGCATCCGGTACACGCCGGGCTTGCGCACCGCGCCCGCGACGTGCACCACCGCGCCTCCGCCCTCGCCACGGATCGCGATGCCCTCGGTCTCGCGCCCGGGAGTGGGCCCCGCGGCGCTCGCGGGCTCGGTGTCCCCGGTGCGGATCCAGCGGGCGCCGAGCAGGAGCGCGACGATCGCGATCGCTACGTAGGCGACGAGCTGCGGGCGACTGGGATGCGGCACGCGCAAAGCGTCGCGCGCGGCGCTGCGCGCGTGGTGCGCACGGTGCGCCGATTCGGGCGCGGCTTCGTCAAGACCCGCACAACGAACGGCGCCCGCTTGACGCGGGCGCCGATCGAGCCTCCCTGGGCACAGGCACAGCCTCTCCTCCGGGCGCGAGCATATGTGACGATCCGTGCTTTCGCAAGCCGGCCGGCGTCAGCCGCGGATCTCGAATCCCGAGAGCCCCTCGGGCTCCTCCTCGAAGACCTCGACGCGCTCGACCGCGGCGCGCGGCGGGCCCTCGCGCGTGAACGCTACGAGGGCCTCGACCGCTCCAGGCTCCCCCTCGAAGACCGCCTCGACGGTGCCGTCGGGCCGGTTGCGCGCCCAGCCCGCGACGCCGCGGGCGCCGGCCTCACGGCGAGTCGAGTCGCGGAAGAACACCCCCTGCACGCGGCCGTGCGCGATGACGCGGCGGCGGATCACTTGGGCTTCTACTCGTAGTCGTCGTCGTAGCCGTCGTATCCGGTCGCCTGCAGGGCGAGCGGGCTGAACAGCTCGTCGGCGGAGACGCCGGGGGACTGGACCGAGACGAGCGCCAGGGTCTCGTTCCCGCCGTTGGCGACGGCGTGGTCGGTCGCGGGCGGGATGAGGACGAGATCGCCCTCGTTGAGCTCGCGGGTGTCCCCGGTGGCGGACATCGTGCCGCTGCCGCGCGCGACGATGTACGCGAGCTCCGCCTCCTCGTGGGAGCGCAGCTGCTCGGAGGCGCCGGGCGGCACCTCGACCCAGCTCACGGACAGGTTGCGCGAGCCGAGCTCACCCGCGTCCATCAACACGTGGGCGCGAAGCCGGTGTACGTCGATGGCGGTCGCCTCGGAGAAGCGTCTGACCAGCACTGCGGGGACTTGTACCAGACCACGAGCGCTACGTCACGTACTTCTCGTCAACGCGCGACGAGATTCACCAGGCGACCCGGCACCACGATCTCCTTGACGATCCGCTTGCCGTCGATGTGGCGCTGGACGCCCTCGTGCTCGCGCGCGAGGCGGATGAGCTCCTCCTGCGGCGCGTCGGCCGCGACGTGGATTTCGCCGCGGCGCTTGCCGTTGACCTGGACGACCAGGGCGATCTGCTCGCGCGCGAGGAGCGCCGGATCGGCCTTCGGCCAGGGCACCTCCCACAGGCGCTCGCCCTCGATCGCCTCGTAGACCTCGCAGGCGAGGTGCGGGGCGAACGGGTAGATGAGCGAGGCTGCCGTGGTGGTCGCGAAGCGCACGGCGCCGCCACCCTCCGGCGTCGCGTAGAGCTCGTCCTTGAGCTTGTAGGCCTCGTTGACGAGCTCCATGACGGCGGCGATCGCGGTGTGCAGGTGCAGGCTCTGGGAGATGTCGTGCGTTGCCTTCTCGATCGCCCAGTGGGCCTTGCGGATGAGCTCGAGCGCGGCGCCTTCCAGCGCGCTGGGGTCGGCGGGCTGGAGCTTGCGCTGGGCGACCTCGTCGCCGAGGCGCCAGAGGCGCGTGAGGAACCGGTGCACGCCCTCGACGCCCTCGTCCTTCCAGTCGCCGCCGCGCTCGGGCGGGCCGATGAAGCAGACAAAGGTGCGGGTGGCGTCGGCGCCGTAGCGCTCGACGTATTCGCGGGGGCTCACCGTGTTGCCCTTGGACTTGGACATCTTGGCCCCGTCGCGGGTGATCATGCCCTGGGTGAACAGGTTCGCGAAGGGCTCGGGCACGCTCAACAGATCCATGTCCTGCAGCGCCTTCGTGAAGAAGCGCGCGTACATCAGGTGCAGGATCGCGTGCTCCACCCCGCCGATGTACAGGTCGACGGGCATCCAGTGGTCGACGGCGTCGCGCGCCCAGGGCGCCTCCTCGTTGCGGGCGTCCAGGTAGCGCAGGAAGTACCAGGAGGAGTCCACGAAGGTGTCCATCGTGTCCGTCTCGCGGCGGGCCGGGCCGTCGCAGCGCGGGCACGTCGTCGCTACCCAGTCCTCGGCGCCCGCGAGCGGGCTGCGCCCCTTCGGGGCGTAGTCGTCGATGTCCGGGAGCTCGACGGGGAGCTGGTCCTCGGGCACGGGCACCATGCCGCAGTCGTCGCAGTAGACGACCGGGATCGGGCAGCCCCAGTAGCGCTGGCGCGAGATCAGCCAGTCGCGCAGGCGGTAGTTGACGGCGGGCTCGCCCAGGTCGCGCTCGGCCAGCCAGTCGATGATCGCGCGCTTGCCCTCCGGCGCGGGCAGGCCGGAGAACTCGCCGGAGTTGACGAGGACCTCGTCGTCGGAGTGCTCCACGAACGGCTCGTTCTCGTCGAGGTCATCCGGGTCGGCGTCGCGCGGGCGTACGACCTGGCGGATCGGCAGGTCGAAGGCGCGCGCGAAGTCGAAGTCGCGCTCGTCGTGGGCGGGCACGGCCATGATCGCGCCCGTGCCGTAGTCCATGAGGACGTAGTCGGCGACGTACATCGGGATGCGCTCGCCGTTGACCGGGTTGACGACGTTGCGCCCGAGCGGGACGCCGGTCTTCTCGCGATCCTCGGCGCCGCGCTCCTCCGTGCTGCGGCGCGCCGCCTGGTTCACGTAGTCGCGCACGGCCTGCTCGTGCTCGGTACCGGCAGCGAGCCGCTCGACCGCGGGGTGCTCGGGCGCGAGCACGAAGAACGTGGCGCCGAAGAGCGTGTCCGGGCGCGTGGTGAACACCGGGAAGTTGAGGTCGAGCTCCTCGCAGCGGAAGATCACCTCGGCGCCCTCGGAACGGCCGATCCAGTTGCGCTGCATGGTGATCACGTGGTCCGGCCAGGACTCGAGCTCGTTGAAGTCGTCGAGCAGGCGGTCGGCGTACTCGGTGATGCGGAAGAACCACTGCTCGAGACGGCGCTGCTCGACCAGCGAGCCGCAGCGCTCGCAGCGGCCGTCGATGACCTGCTCGTTGGCGAGCACGGTGGCGTCGACCGGGCACCATTGCACCGGCGCCTCGGCGCGGTAGGCGAGGCCGCGCTCGAACAGCTTCAGGAACAACCACTGGGTCCAGCGGTAGTAGTCCGGCTCGCAGCTCGCGATCTCGCGGCTCCAGTCGATCGAGATGCCCCAGCGCCGGAACTGCCGGCGGAACTCGTCGATCGACGCGAACGTTGCGACGCGCGGGTGCTCGCCTGTGCGGATCGCGGCGTTCTCCGCCGGGAGGCCGAAGGCGTCGTAGCCCATCGGGTGGATCACCTGCAGCCCGTTGCGCCGGCGGAAGTGCGCGACGGCGTCGCCGATCGCGTAGTTCTTCAGGTGCCCGACGTGCGGCTCGCCCGACGGGTAGGGCAGCATCTCCAGCACGTACGACTTGGGCTTGGAGGGGTCGAACCCGGGCTGCCCGGGGTTGGGCACCTCCCAGGTGCGCTCCTCCTCCCAGATCTTCTGCCAGCGAGCCTCGATCGCCGCTGGGTCGTATCGCCGCTCAGTGCTCATGCGATGCGCCAGTCTAGGGCGAGCGCGCGCCGAGAGCCACGGCGGGTGCGCGCCGCGCACGGCGCGTCAGTGAACGGCGAACTCGCGGGTGCGCTCGATCTCCGCGACAAGCTCCCAGAGGATCGCGGCGAGCCGGTTCCGCAGGTGCTCGTCCCGCAGTGCGCCGCGGTCGTCGAACGCCTCCTCGCCCTTGGCGACCGGCAGGTCGAGGTCGACCACCCGGGCGCCCGTCGAGGACAGCACCTTGCGCATCTCGGCTTGCGCCCAGACGGCGCCGAAACTGCCTGTCGTCGCGCCGATCACGGCGGCCGGCTTGCCCTGCAGCGGGGTGCTCGCGCGCGGACGCGAGGCCCAATCGATCGCGTTCTTGAGCGCTCCTGGAACCGACGCGTTGTACTCGGGGGTGGCGATCAACAGGCCGTCGGCCGCGGCGATCGCCTCACGGAAGCGGGTCACGGACTCCGGCGCGCGCGCCCGGTCGACGTCCTGGTCGTAGGGGGGAATCGCACGGAGCTCGTCCCAGGGGGCCACCTCCGCCCCCGCGGGCGCCTGCTCCGCCGCGAAGCGGAGCAGGCGCGTGTTCAGCGAGCCAGCGCGCAGACTCCCCGAGATCCCGAGGATGCGCATCGGCCTCAGTTCTTGATCAGCTCGAGCTCGACGTCGAGCTTGACCTCGTTGCCGAGGGCATCGCCCCCGCCGGGCAGCTGCATCTGCCAGTCCATCCCGTACTCGGTCCGGTCGATCGCAACCTGCAGCGCCAGCGAGATCTTCTCCATCGGCCCGAAGTCGACCGGCCCGCGCACGCGGCCGCTCGCTTCCACGGTCTTGGTGAAGCCCGCGAGCGAGAGCTCGCCCGTCACGCGCAGATCGTCGGGAGTGCCCTCGATCGCGGTCGAGCGGAAGGTGACCTCGGGGTTGCGCTCGGCGTCGAAGAAGTCCGGCGAGAGCAGGTGCGGGCGGACCTGGTCGTCGTCGACGGAGATGTCGGCGACGCGCACCGCGCCCTCGAGGCTCACCCCGGATGCGTCCGAGACGAGTCTTGCGTTGACCGGTGAGAACGAACCGCGGAACGTGCTCAGGCCGCCGTGCTCGACCTCAAACGCCGCGGTGGAGTGGATGTCGTCGACGACCCAGGTTCCCGCGGGGATCTCGACGGTGGTCGGGGATGTGGCCATATGTTGTTGCCTCCTCGATTAATGCAACGACAACAGTTGTTGGGGCAACGACTTTACCACGTTCTGTTGCTGTTGCAATAAATGCATGCCAAAATATGCGTATGGCAACTGTTGCCACCCGCATCACCGAGGAGCAGCTGGCGGCCTGGCGCGCGTTCCTGCGCGCGCACTCGACGATGCTGCGCCGCATCGCGCGCGACCTCGACGCCGCGGGCCTTCCCCCGCTCACCTGGTACGACGTGCTCGCGGCAGTGCGCGA